>DATAOD010000211.1:0-59594 GCA_036265975.1 Candidatus Limnocylindria bacterium | reverse complement strand
TTCGACAAGGACGCTCGCGCGGTTCGCGGCTGGGCAGCGCTGGGTGCCGGCTTCGTGGAGGTCGGCACGGTGACGCCCGAGGCCCAGGCCGGCAATCCCCGCCCCCGTCTGTTTCGCCTGAAGGCCGATGACGCCCTGATCAATCGGATGGGCTTCAACAACGCCGGGGCGGCGGCACTGGCACGCGAAGTGATGCTCGTTCGCGACAGGCTGCCGTCCGGCTTCGTGGTCGGCGTGAACATCGGACGCGGGGCCGCCACCCCGCTGGAGCAAGCCGTGGACGATTACCTGGAGGCATTCCGCCTGGTCGCGCCGGTGGCCGACTACGTGGCGATCAACGTCAGCTCGCCGAACACCGCCGGCCTCCGCGACCTGCAGGACCCGCAATGGCTGCGCGACCTGCTCGCCACCCTGCGCCACCTCGGGGAGCAGCTCGGCCACCCGCGGCCACTGCTCGTCAAGCTGGCCCCGGACCTTTCCCGCGGCGACTTCGATGCCGTCGTTCACGCCCTGGCCGGGTCCGCGGACGGGCTGATCCTGGGCAACACGACCACTGCCAGGGTTGATCTGCGATCAACCAACCGTGACGAGTCCGGGGGCCTTTCGGGCCGCCCACTGCTGGCCGGCATGCTCGAGCCGGTGCGGCGCGCGCGCGAGCTTGCGCCATCGCTGCCCATCGTCGCCTCTGGCGGCATCTTCACCGCGGCCGATGCCGCAGCGACATTGAACGCAGGCGCGGACCTCGTCCAGCTGTGGACGGGGCTCGTCTATCGCGGCCCGGGCCTCATCGGCGAGGTGGTTCATCGTGTGCCCTGATACCATCGGGTCCATCTAGCCAGGGGCGCGGGCAGGACGCGCCGCTCCGCTTCGGAGTTGTTGGTACCGATGAGCATCGAGACCACGCCCGCCGCGGCTGCCCGCATTCCGGCGCCGCGCATCACCACTGAGCTTCCCGGACCGCGGGCCCGGGCCATCATCGCGCGTGACGAGGCAGTGGCCAGTCCCAGCCTCACACGCTCGTATCCCCTCGTCGCCGAGTCCGGCCGCGGCTGCGCCGTCACGGACGTGGACGGCAACGTGTTCCTGGACTTCGCCGCCGGCATCGCCGTGGCCAGCACCGGGCACAGCCACCCGGCTGTGGTCCAGGCCATCAAGGACCAGGCCGATCGGCTGATCCACATCGCCGCAACGGACTACTACGAGCCCCGCTACCTGGAGCTCATGGAGCGGCTGGCCGCCATCGCGCCGTTCGACGAGCAGGCGCGCGTATTCCTGACCAACTCGGGCACGGAGGCGGTGGAGGGCGCCATCAAGCTGGCGCGCTATCACACCCATCGGCCCGGCATCATCGCCTTCGAGGGTGCGTTCCACGGACGGACGCTCGGGGCGCTGTCGCTCACCAACTCGAAGATCAAGCAGCGCGCCGGGTTCGGCCCACTGTTGCCGATGGTCCATCACTCGCCGTTCCCGCGTGTTCGCGCCTGGCGCGAGGGGTCGGGCGGGGACGGCAGCGAGGAGCTGGAGGTGCTGCGTCGCAGCATCCTGGGCCGGATCATCGCGCCGTCCGACGTGGCGGCCATCGTGGTCGAGCCGGTCCAGGGCGAGGGTGGCTACTTCCCGGCGCCGACCGCCTTCCTGGCCGGCCTGCGGGATATCTGCGACGAGCACGGCATCCTACTGATCGCCGACGAGATCCAGTCCGGCATGGGCCGCACCGGCCGATGGTGGGCGATCGAGCACACCGGGGTGCAGCCGGACATCGTGACCACTGCCAAGGGCATCGCCTCGGGCATGCCGATCGGCGGCTTCATTGCGCGCGAGTCGCTGTGGACCTGGCCGCCGGGCGCCCATGGCTCGACCTTCGCCGGCAACCCGGTCTGCGCGGCGGCGGCGCTCGCCACGCTGGACCTGCTGAGCGGAGGCCTGGTCGAGAACGCGGCCGATGTCGGTCCGCGGCTGCGCGCGGGGTTGGAGACCATCGGCGAACGCCATGCCGCGGTGCGCGACGTGCGAGGTATCGGCCTCATGCAGGCCATCGAGCTGCACAGCCACGAGGCGGCCAACGCCGTCCAGCTGGCCGCGTTCGAGCGCGGCCTGCTGGTGCTGGAGTGCGGCGAAGCGACCCTGCGGCTCTGCCCGCCGCTGCTGGTGGACGAGGAGGCCGTGGACACCGCCATGGGCATCCTGGATGAGGCCATGGGCGCGGCCTCGCGACCGCAGCCCGGCATCGAGGAGGTTGGCGGCTAGCGCTCCATGCTCAGCGACCGGCTAGTGCAGCAGGTCGCTGACGGACGTGAGCAGGAAGCCGCGGTCACGCAGGCCGGGGACCATGATCTTCAATGCGTCGAGCGTCTCGTAGCCGCCGAGGTGCATGAGGACCACTGACCCGTCCTTGGCCTGCGTGATGACCTTGGCCGCGATCTGCTCCGCGTTGGGGCCGCCCTGCGAGATCGGCTTCCAGTCAATGGTGTCGATGTCCCACATGAACGTCTTGGTGTAGCCGGCCGCGGCCGCCGCGGCGATCACCGAGTCGCTGATCGAGCCGTACGGCGGGCGCCAGTAGGGCACCGGGCGCTGGCCGCTGAGGTTCTCCAGGATCGCCGCTGAGTCGGTCAGCTCGCGGCGGATGAAGCTGGCGCTGGGCGGGCCGCCGACGCACGGCGCGGTGGTGGGTGAGCCGCCACCGCCGCGAACCAGGTCGCAGTGGTGCATGGTGTGGTTGCCGATCTCGAACAGCTCGGGGTGTGCGCGCACGATGGCCATGATCCGCTGTCCCTCGGGCGTCTGCGCCATGGCGCCGGTGGGGAACAGCGTCGCGCAGACGCGCTTGGCGATGAGCAGGTTGAGGATGTCCTCGCCGGGATCCAGGCGGCCGCCCATGTCGAGCGTGAGCGCCACGCCATGGCCGGCTCCCGGCACGGTGTAGAAGGTCTGCGGGCTGCCGGCGGCGACCCGGCTGCCGGCACGACAGCCGGAGCCACTGGGCGGCGGTGGAGCCGGGGTGGGCGTGGGAGTCGCGGGCGTGGCGCTCGGCCGGGAAGTGGCGTTGGGATCGGCGCTCACCACGAGCTCCCAGCCGACCTGCACCGCGTTCGGGTTGCTGGCCAGCGACGGATAGCGCTCGCTGTTCCATTCCTGCAGCTGGGCGACGGACACGTCCCACGCTCGGCCGATGGAGCTCAGCGTGTCACCCGGCATGACCGTGTAGGTGACGGCCCCGGCGCTCGGGCTCGCTGCTCCCGGGCTGGCAGAGGCCTGCGACGAGCCACTGGCCGATGCGGCCGCGCCCGAACCGCTGGGAGCGACGCTCATCGGCGGAGAGACGGTCGGACCGGGACCGGCGCACGCGGCAAGGACGACGACAAGCGTCGCCAGCGCGGCGAAGCATCGGCTCGGAAGCTGAGTCATGAGCCGGCGGTGCTCAGTTCGGGTGGTAGCGCAGGTCGCCGGTGGCGACCGGGGGCATGGCGCCGTCCGAGAGCAGGCGCGCCTCGCGGCGCAGGAGGTCCAGCTCGGCGTGCAGGCGCGCCGCCGCGTCGGGCAGCTGCAGCAGCTGCTGCTTGCGCGTCAGCTCGATCTGCAGCACGCCGGCGACTGCGTAGCTCGCCGCCATCGGGTCATCCGGCAGGCGGATCGGCTTGAGGACCTCGTCCAGGGATGCGGCCACGGTCGTGACCTCGGGCGATTCTGCGGCAAGTGACGCCGCCGAGGCCACGAACTGTTTCACCGTCTCCATGTAGGCGTCGAGCGCGGCCTGCACCCTGGGCAGCAGCTCCCGCGTGCGCGCGAGGTCGCCCGGCTCCTCGGGAAGCACCTCGGCGCGGACCGTGGCATACGGCCCCGAGGGATCGACCTCGCTCAGGCTGGCGCGGGCAACGCCGACGACCAGCAGCGCCCAGCGGCCGTCGGCGAAGCGCTCTGCCGAGCGCACCTCGACGACGGTCCCGATGCGCTCGGCCTGTGCAGGGCGCGAATGAACATGCTCCACGTCCGAACCCTGCGTGATCAGGGACACGACGAAGCGTCCGGCAAACGGGGAGCCATCGGCCACTACGTCCTGCGTCAGGGCGCGGTAGCGATCCTCGAAGACGTGGATCGGCAGCGGCAGGTGCGGGAACGCCACCACGTGGAGCGGGAAGTACGGGAGTCGCATGCTGACGCCGATCCTTGCATGCCGGCTCCCCCCGCGCAAAGTCAGTCTTCCTGGTCCACGAAGGTCATGTCGATCTGGGCGCGCTGCAGCTTGCCCGAATAGTCGATGTAAACGCTCTTCCACTCGCTGAAGAAGTCCAATGCGGCCTGGCCAACCTCGCGGTGGCCGTTGCCGGTCGCCTTCACGCCGCCGAACGGCAGATGCGCCTCGGCGCCGATGGTGCCGTGGTTCACGTAGCCCAAGCCGGAGTCGAAGTCGCGGATGCTGCGGAACGCCAGGTTGATGTCGCGCGTGAACAGGGACGTCGAGAGCCCATACTTCACGCCGTTCACCACATTCACCGTCTCCTCCCAGCTGTCGACGGGGATGACGGATGTGACCGGGCCGAAGATCTCCTCCTGCGCGATGCGGGCGTCCGGCCGCACCTCGGCGAAGATGGTGGGCTGGAAGAAGGAGCCCTTGGCCAGGTCGCCGTCACGCGCGGGCTCGCCGCCGATGACCAGCTCCGCCTCGTCGCGGCCGACCAGGGCATAGGCCGCGATGCGCTCCACCGCGGTCTCGTTGATGACCGGCCCGACATCTGTGCTGTCCTCGAGGCCGTCACCCAGCACCAGCTTCGCCACGCGGTCTCGCAGGGCCTGCACGAAGCGGTCATGGATGGACCGATGGACGACGATGCGGCTGGCCGCCGTGCAGCGCTGCCCGCTGGTCCCGAACGCGGACCACACCACGCTGTCCAGCGCGAGGTCCAGGTCGGCGTCCTCCCAGATCACGATCGGGTTCTTGCCGCCCAGCTCCAGGCTGACGCGCTTCAGCGTCTCCGCTGCGCGTCGGCTGATCTCCACGCCGGTCTCGGTGTGGCCGGTGAAGCTGATGACCCGGATATCGGGATGGTCGACGATCGCGTTGCCGACCTCGGCGCCGCTGCCGGTCACCACGTTCACCACGCCGGCGGGAATGCCGCCTTCGCGCAGCAGCTCGACGAAGCGCACCAGGCAGGCGGGCGTGTCGGAGGCGGGCTTGACCACCGCGGTGTTGCCACAGATCAGCGCCGGGAACAGCTTCCAGCCGGGGATCGCGACCGGGAAGTTCCAGGGCGTGATAATGCCGACCACACCGATCGGCCTGCGGATGGCCATGGCGAACTTGTCGGGCATCTCCGAGGGCACGGTCTGCCCGAACATGCGCCGCCCCTCGCCCGCCATGTAGTAGGCGACGTCGATCGCCTCCTGCACGTCGCCGCGCGCCTCCGGCAGGACCTTGCCCATCTCGCGGGTCATCAGCCGCGAAAGCTCCTCCTTGTGCTCGGCCAGGAGGCGAGCGACCTTGAACAGGATCTCGCCGCGCTTCGGCGCCGGCATCAGCGACCAGGCGGGGAAGGCGGCCTTTGCGGCATCGACCGCCGCCTGCACGTCCGCCGGGCCGGAGGCCGGGAATTCGCCGATGACCTCATCGTGGTTGGCGGGGCTGACGCTGGTGAAGGTTGCGCCCGAGCGGGCATCGACCCACTCGTCGCCGATCAGGTTGCGATAGCTGGACACGTCGGGGGTCTCCTCGGGCATTGGCGGCGCGACGCGGGCGCATCGGGCCAGGAAGAAGTCAGCGCTGGGTGGTGCTGATTGTACGGCGTTGGCCTTTCCCGGCCGGATCGGGACATTCGCCCCTGCCGTGCGGTGCGGTGCCGGTCCACGCTTGCCGCACAACCGAAGACCCGGCATGGCAGGCGTTTTTCCGTTTACGTATGTAACGGGGCTGAAGTAGTGGCACTCCTGCCGAGCCGGTCAGAGGCGCCGCGGCCGGTGACGGTCGCGGCGTTTCGTCGTGATGGGGCCGATCAGGGACGCGTCATGCGGAGGACGTCGAGCGCCTCGTCAAGCTGCCTCTCGGTGAGCTTTCCCTCCGCAACGAAGCCGCGCTCGATGACGACCTCGCGGATCGTCTTGCCCTCGGACAGGGCCTGCTTGGCAACCTTGGCCGCCTCCTCGTAGCCGATGTGCCGATTAAGCGCGGTGACGATCGCCGGCGAGCTCTCCGCGTACCGGCGCCCGCGCTCCGCGTTGGCCGTGATGCCGCCGATGCAGCGCTCCGCGAAGAGCCGCGAGGCCGCTGCCAGGAGGCGGATGGACTCGAGCAGGTTGCGCGCCATGACCGGCAGCATCACGTTCAGCTCGAAGTTACCCGCCGCCCCGGCGAAGGCCACCGCCGCGTCGTTGCCGATGACCTGGGCGCACACCATGCACATGGCCTCGGCGATGACGGGGTTCACCTTGCCCGGCATGATCGAAGAGCCCGGCTGGAGGTCCGGGATGCTGATCTCTCCCAGCCCGGCGGTCGGGCCGGAGCCCATCCAGCGCAGGTCGTTGCTGATCTTGTACAGCCCGACCGCGATCGTGCGCAGCTGGCCGGAGGTCTCGACCAGGGCGTCCTGCGCGCCCTGTGCCTCGAAATGGTTCCGCGCCTCGCTGATCGGCAGGCCGGTCGCCTCGCCCAGGCGCTCGATCACCCGGGCCGCGAACCGCGGAGGCGTGTTGATGCCGGTGCCCACCGCGGTGCCGCCCAGCGCCAGCTCGCCGAGCCTTGGCAGCGTTGCCTGCAGGCGCTCCACGCCCTTGCGCACCTGGTCGGCGTATCCGCCGAACTCCTGGCCCAGCGTGACGGGCGTGGCGTCCATGAGATGCGTTCGCCCGGACTTCACCGTCGAGCCGAATTCGTCCGCCTTCGCCTCCAGGGCAGCCGCCAGCTGATCAAGGGCAGGCAGCAGGTCGTTGACGATGCCATCCGTGGCGGCGAGGTGGATGGAAGATGGGAAGACGTCATTGCTGGACTGGCTGGCATTCACGTCGTCGTTCGGATGGACCGGTGCGCCGAGCCGCTCCCCCGCCAGCGAGGCAATCACCTCGTTGGCGTTCATGTGCGAGCTCGTGCCCGACCCCGTCTGGAATACGTCGATCGGGAACTCGGCGTCCCAGCCGCCGTCGGCCACCTCCTGCGCCGCAGCAACGATGGCATCGGCCAGATCGGGCTCGAGAATGCCGAGCTCGCCGTTCGTTGCGGCGGCCGCGGCCTTGATGAGGCCGAGTGCGCGGATGTGTGCCGGTTCAAGCGTCAGGCCCGAGATCGGAAAGTTCTCGACGGCGCGCTGCGTCTGGGCCTGCCAGCGGGCCGACGACGGGACACGCACCTCGCCCATCGAGTCATGCTCGATCCGGTAGTCCGAACCGTCTCCCGCGGGCTGCCCGCTCATCGGTCCAGGTCGGCCATGTCGAGCTCCGCGTACCGGATGACCGGCGGGATCAGATACGGCATGTAGCCCTGCTCGAGGTCGTTCAGCAGGCTGCGCGCCTTGGCCACGAGCTCGGTGACCAGGATGCCGTGATGCACCGGCTGGTAGGGGCGCAGGCGAGCAAGGCCCTCGCGCAGCTTGTTCTGCGCGCCCCGGCTGTTCCGGCGCTGCAGGTGCAACAACCCGGCGGCTATCTGGATCAGCCCCTGGTAGAAGTCGCGCTCGTCCTCGGGGGCGGCGCGCCACAGCGTTTCCCAGGCCTCGTGCGCGTGCCAGTACCGCACGCCGTTGAAGAGCGCCACCCCGCGGCGGAACACATCGTCGGCCTCGTCCGCGGGGAGAGGCGGCGTGCGACCCCGCGGGAGATCCCCTGGCGCGCTGGTCGAAACCGCTGCTTGAGGGTCGGGCATCAGCCCGATGCTAGCAGGGCGCAGTTACCTCAGCCGGCGTCGCTGCCGGTTACCGGAGTGCCGGCGATGTTCACCATCCAGCCGATGCCGTAGCGATCGGTGAGCATGCCGAACTTGTCACCCCATGGCGCCGCCTCGAGCGGCATCGTGACCGTGCCCCCCTCGGCGAGCTTTTGCCAGTAGCCGGACAGCTCCGAGTCGTCGTCGCCGCTCAGCGAGATGCTGATGCCGCCCGGCGCGTGGTACTCCATGCTCGGCGGCGTGTCGGAGCCCATCAGCGTCATGCCGTTCGGCGCGTCGAGCTGCGCGTGCATGACCAGGTTCGCGTCCTCGGGACCCTGCGACATGCCACCCTCCGCGAAGGTCTGCGTGTTGAGCTCACCCCCGAACACGTCGTGGTAGAACTCCATCGCCTGTCGGGCGTCGCTCTTGAAGCTCAGATATGGGTTCAGTCGTGAAGTCATCGTCGATCGCTCTCCACTATTCACGGGCGGGACGCTAGACACTAGCAGCGTGCGCGCAGGAGCCGATGTCAACGCGCGGCGTGTAGCTCGAACACTCGGCTGCCCGCAGCCGCTTCGTCCGGATGATCGACGTCCACGCCGTCAACGGCGCGGATGAACCAGCGGCCGAGCGGGATCCCGTGCGCGACTGGACGGAGCACATCGCGGAAGAACGCGACCCGTTGTGCCTGGCTGAGCTCGTTCGCCGCGACTTCCTCCACCTCGCCTCTTTCCGTGATCGAGGCTCGGCCCGTGGCGCGCAGGTTGCGCACCCATTGCACCTCTCCCCATGGCGCCCACACCCAGCGGCGGTCGTCCACGCGAATCACTGCGAGCGGAGTAACACGGGGTCTGCCGGAGCGCCGACCCTTGATCGTTACGAGCCGGTTGAACCCCAGCGGGATGCCATTCTCCAGCAGGAGCTTGAGGAACCTGCCGAAGAAGCGGACGTGCCACGGCGCGTGGTCAAGCTTGGTGCCCATGTGCGCCGATGGCGGCATATCCGATGCCAGCCGCAGCCGCGGGCTGGCGTCAGCCGACGCGGATCAGCTTCTTGTTGGTGAACTCATCGGCGCCGAAGCGGCCAAGCTCGCGGCCGGACCCCGAGCGCTTGATGCCGCCGAACGGCAGCTCGGCGCCATCGGCCAGCACCACGTTCACGAACACCATGCCCGCCTCGATGCCGTCAGCCACCCGCAGCGCCTGCTCCGGGTCGGTCGAGTAGACGTAGGAGCCCAGGCCGAACGGGATGTCGTTGGCGATGCGCACCGCATCGGCCTCGTCCCTGGCGCGGTACACCTGTGCGACCGGGCCGAAGAATTCCTCCTTGGAGGCCGGGTTTTCGGGCGTTACGTCGGTCAGCACGGTCGTCTGGAAGAACGCACCGTCGCGCGCACCACCTCGGACAAGCCTGGCGCCGTGCTCTACCGCGCGCTTGACCTGGTCGTCCAGGATCTCGGCGGCTTTCAGCGAGGACAGCGGCCCAAGCGCAGAGTCCTCCGAGGTGGGATCGCTGGCCTCGATCTCCGCCAGCTTTGCGGTCATCTTCTCGAGGAAGGGCTCGTATAGCTCGTCGGCGACGATGAAGCGCTTGGCCGCGTTGCAGGACTGCCCGCTGTTATCGAGGCGGGCGTCGACCGCGTTTTGCACCGTCGCATCGAGGTCGTTGGTCGACAGCAGGATGAACGGGTCGGAACCGCCGAGCTCGAGCACGACCTTCTTCAGGTGGCGGCCGGCGATCTCGGCGACCGCGGCCCCGGCGCGCTCGGAGCCGGTGAGCGAGACGCCCTGAACGCGCGGGTCGGCGATGACTCGCTCGAGCTGGTCGTGCGACGCGTAGATGTTCACGTATGCCCCGGCCGGGAAGCCGGCGTCCAGGAAGATCTGCTGCATGGCGGCCGCGGATTCGGGGCACTGCGCCGCGTGCTTGAGCAGGATCGTGTTGCCGATGACCAGGTTCGGACCGGCGAAGCGGGCGACCTGGTAGTACGGGAAATTCCACGGCATGACGCCCAGGAGCACGCCGAGCGACGACCGGCGGATGACGGCCGAGCCTTCACCGGCCAGCAGCTGGATCGGCTCATCCTTGAGGAACTCCGGCGAGTGATCGGCGTAGTACTCGTAGATCGCTGCCGCGAAGTCGGCCTCGCCGAGCGCCTGCCCCACCGGCTTGCCCATCTCGCGCACGATGATCTCGGCCAGCTCCTGGCGGCGCTCGGTGTGCAGCTCGGCGACGCGGCGGACCAGGGCCGCGCGCTCCGCGACGGTGGTCGACTTCGACCAGGTGCGGTGTGCCTCGTCGGCAGCGGCGATCGCGCCCTCGAGCTCGGCGTCGGTGATGGTGTCGTACGTCTTGACCGTTTCGCCCGTGGCGGGGTTGGTCACGGCATAGGTCATCGAGTGGATCTCCTGTGGTGGTCGCGATTCTACTCGCGGCTTCGCACAGGCTGGAAGCCGCCATCGGCCGCGCGCGCCATCACGAACAGCAGGTCGGCGAGGCGGTTGAGGTACGGCAGGACCTGCGACTCGGGCAGCTCTCCGGCCTCCGACAGCGCGACGGTGCGGCGCTCCGCCCTGCGCACGGCGGTGCGCGCCAGGTCCAGCGCGGCGCCAGTCATCGACTCTCCCGGCAGGACGAACTCGGCCGGCATGGGGTGCTCGGCCTCGAGTGCATCGATCTCGGCCTCGAGGGCAGTGACCATCTCCGCCGTCACCAGGCTGGTGCCCGCGGTGAGCCGGGCGCGGCGATCGGCATGGGTGGCGAGCTCGGCGCCGGCCACGAACAGCTCGCGCTGCAACCGCGGGATCAGCTCCGCCAACCGCGCTTCAGTGCGGTCGGTGGCGGCGCCGATGGCCGCGCGAGCCAGGCCAAGCGCGGAGACCGCCTCATCGGTGCTGCCGTAGGCATCGGTCCGCAGGGAGGCCTTGCTGACGCGGTCTCCCCCAAACAGCAGACCGGTGGTGCCGGTGTCGCCCTTGCGCGTGTAGATCTTCATGCCGGGGCCGATGGTAGCGGCGCCGGGGCATGGAACGTGCAGCGTGCCACCGCGCATGGCCGAGCAAAAACGGATCCTGGTGATCAATGACACCAAGGAGATCCTGGAGCTCTTCCGCGACGTCCTGGAGGGTGAGATGGGCCACCAGGCCATCCTCATGAGCTTCGCGCCTGACGAGCTGAGCCGGATCGTGGAGGCGAACCCCGACATCGTGGTCATCGACTTCGTGATTGGTGACCGCGAGTTCGAAGGCTGGCAGCTGCTGCAGAAGATGCGCATGCACCCCGACACGGTGGGTATCCCCGTCGTGGCCTGCACAGCGGCCGTCAAGCTCGTGCGCGAGTCGGAGGCCTACCTGCTGGAGCAGGGGGTGGAAGCCGTGCTCAAGCCATTCACTGTCGACCAACTGGAGGCCGCGGTCAATCGGGCGCTGGAGCTGACGGAGAAGCCTCGGCCGCGGCCCTGGGAGCCACAGGAGGCGGGCGCAGCCTGAGGCCGCTCGGTGCTAGAAGAGGCCCGGCGGCGGTTCCCAGCGGTCGGCCAGCAGCGTGACCTTGACCGGCGGACCCACGACCTCCTCGGTCTTCTCCTTGATGGTCTGGATCAGCTCGCCGGCCCACGGGCAGAACGGCGTGGTGAGCACCATCTTGATCTCGGTGGGCACCCCCTCGGCCCCGATCTCGACGTGCTTGATGAGGTCGAGGTCGACGATGCTCATCCCGATCTCCGGATCGAAGATGTCGTAAAGCGCCGTCATTACCTCATCGACCTTGCCCAGGTTCGCGCCCAGGCCCTGCTCGATCGCCATATCCCGACCAGTTTACCAAGGATTTGCCAGAACGCCGCTAGGTGAGGGCTGTGTCGAACTTCGGATGCGGCGCGGGGACCGGCGGCCGGACGCGGGTGTAGCCCTCGTAGATCACCCCCTCGTCGGCCAGCGCGTTGCGCAAGGTGGTCGCCTCCTCTTTCGCGTCCGGCTGGCTGGCGTGGCATTCCAGGGCGGCGATCCGTCGCTCGGCCACGGTGGTGATGTCCAGGCGATGGCTCGCTGCTCCCTCCTCCGGGGACAGGTCGTAGCGCTGCGTGCCGGGGCCGAACACGGGGGCGATCACGTACACCGCGTGCGGCGCGATGCCCGATTCCGCCAGCCGCTCGACCGCCCAGCGCGTGGCCGAGCCCACCACCACGTGGTCGGGGTGACCGGTCACCCCGTGCGCCCCGAAGGTGATGATGGTATCGGGGCGCCGATCAGAGAGCCACAGCGCGATCTCGTCCACCAGCTCGCTGAACGGCCCATCCGCCAGGGAGCCGTCGGGGTGGCCTTCCAGCACCGTCACCTCGTCGAAGCCGATCTTGGCGGCAGCGCAGCGCAGCTCGTCCTCGCGGCGCGCGGCCAGGTCCTCGTCCGGGTTGCCGTCCGCTGAGCCCGCCTCCCCGCGCGTTGCGACCAGCAGGCGCGTGATGCGGCCGGCGTCATGCGCCAGCGCGAGCGCGCCGGCGCAGCCGAAGCTCTCGTCGTCGGGGTGGGCCAGGACGGCCACCAGGCCGCCGACGCGCTCATCGGGCCGGTAGGTCATCGCTCGTTGCTCTCCTCCTCGTCTTCGCTCAGCAGCGACCAGCCGCGGGCCGCCACCGCGCTCCTCATCGTACGCAGCACGGCCAGCTTGGCACTCGCCACCTCCGCCACGAAGCGGGCGATCCCCTCCTGGTCCAGCTGCGAACCGGGGGGCGCCGAATCGCGGCCGACGTTCAGCCAGGCGAGGTGGTATCGGTCCATCCTGCCCCACACCCGTTCCAGCAGCTCGTCCGAATTCAGCAGCCACGCGCGGAACAGGTTCCAGTCCGGTTCGGCAAGCAGCCGCTCGCCGTCCGCGATCAGGGCGTCCGTGGCGCCCAGGAACGCGGAGCGCGACATCACGGTGCGGCCGGGCATGCTCCCGAGCATAGGGCTGAGCACGGCACGGCGCCCTTCGTACTATTGCCGCCGCGGCCCAGCCACCCGAGATTTCGGCCGTGGACCGACCCACGGCGGGCGCCCTCGCCCGCGCCGGCGCCACCCTGACCGCCGCGCTGCTGGCGCCGGCGGTGGTTGCCATGCTCCGGCTCTTCCCGCCCCTCGACCTTTCGGCGCCGGGCGGCCCCACCTGGCTGGCCATCAGCCTGGCCCTGGCCGCCGCGCTGGCCCTGGGAGGCGCTGCCAGCCTGCGACTCGCTGCCGGCCTCAGCTCCTTCAGTCCGGCTCCGTTGCTTCAGAGCGCCGGCCTCGCCTGCCTGGCGGTCGGCCTGGCCGCGGGCGCGATCCACGCGGTCAGCACGCCGCAGTCGTTCCCTGACGGTGGCCTGCCGCTGGCCATGGCGGCCGCTGGGCTGTTGATGCTCGCCTCGCGGTCGGTGCCGGGCCTGGTCCTGACATCGCGCGGCCGAACGCTGGGCGTGGCGGCGCTGACGGTCGTTGTCGAGGCCGTCCTGGCCGCATCACTCTTCTCCCCGCTGCCGGAGGTGCTCTCGCCCTGGCTGACCGCGGCGGCGGCTGGCATGGCGGCCGCGGCGAGCATCCCTGGTCCGATGCTCGGTCCGGCCCTGCTGGCCGGCTCGTTCGCGGCCATGACCGCCATTCGACCCGGCGCACTGGACGCCACCTTCGCGCTGGCCAGCATGATGGCAGCGGCAGTGGTCATTGCGTGGCCAGGCGCCAGGGGCGAGGCAAGCGACTCGGTGGAGGCGCTGGACGAAACGGCCGAGCAGTCCGCGGCACCGATTCACCCTGTTCCGCTGCCGAGCCCGGCTCCGCCGGTCGACGACGAGGCGCTGCGGCTGGCCCGCGAGCTGCGCGCCACGATCGAGGAGCTGCTCCACTCCCGGCGGACGATCGAGCTCCAGCGCGAGGAGCTGGCGCGGAGCGCGGCGCACGACCCGCTGACCGGGGTGTTCAGCCGGCGCATCATCCTCGAGCGCCTCGGCATCGAGGCGGCGGAGGCACACCGTTACGCCCATCCCGTGGCGGTGCTGCTGCTGGACGTCGATGGCTTCGCGGCCTTGAACCACCAGCACGGGCTGTCCGTGGGCGACGCCGTGCTCCGCGAGCTGGCGCTGCGACTGCGCCTGCGGATGCGGGCCGCCGACGCGCTGGGACGCATCGGCGGCGACAGCTTCGTCGCCATCCTGCCGCACACCGACGAACGTGGCGCAGCAGTCTTTGCCGATGCGCTTCGACGCCGGCTGATCACGCGGCCGCTGATGACGGACGCGGGAGAGATCACGGTCTCCGTTTCCATCGGCGTGGCGTTCACGCGGCCGGGCGTCGATCTGGATCCTGAGGCACTGCTGGCCGCCGCCGACGAGGCGCTGGCATCGGCCCGCGCGGCGGGCGGCAACCGGATCGCCTTCGACCGCAGCCACGGGCTGGTGCGGCTCGAGGAACGTCGCAAGCCCCCGGCCATAACCGGCCAAGACGAGGCCGTCTGACCACATACCGCCGCCAGGTGAGATATACACAACATATCCACCAGGGCGAGCCTCCACCCCCACATGTTGTGGATAACCTGGGCCGATCAAGGACCGGCGGTGGTATCCTCGCCGACGCCGATGCCGACCTCCCCCGAGCTCTCCGCGCGCCTGATCTTCCCGACCAAGGAGATCGTGGAGGAGTACTACCTCCCGATCATCTATACCGCCTGCCGCACCTGCTATTCCGAGCAGCTGCCCGACCAGATCTGGGACAAGGCGGTGTCGCGCCAGGTTGCCGACGAGAAGCAGCAGAGCCTCGTGCGCAAGGTCATGGAGTCCGGCCACGGCTCGACCATCGAGCACGTCAACTTCACGTTCGCGATCAGCGGCGTGACCCGCACGCTGTCACACCAGCTGGTGCGCCATCGGGCTGGGACCGCGTTCGACCAGCAGTCGCAGCGCTACGTCAGCTTCAAATCGCGGGATAACTACACCGTCCCCGACTCGATCGCCAACGGCGAGCTGCCCGACGACCTGGCCGACCGCTTCCAGCAGGCGATCGACGACAACCTGGACCTCTACGGCCAGCTGCTGCAGGCCGAGGTGCCGGCGGAGGACGCGCGCTTCATCTTCCCGAACGCCATGCAGACCAACCTGATCATGACGGTCAACCTGCGGCAGCTCATCCACATGTCCGGCCTGCGGCTCTGCACCATGGCCCAGTGGGAGATCCGGCAGCTGTTCAAGCAGATCCGCCACGAGATCTTCCGGGTCAGCCCCTTCTTCGGCTCGTTCCTGGCGCCGAAATGCATCCCGCTGGGCTACTGCGACGAGATGGGCAACCGCGACGAGCACTGCCGCATCCGCCCGCACCGCGACACCGTCATGGCCGTCTGGGAGGCCTACCGCGGCGGGAGCCTGACCGAAGCCGATGGGCCCGTCGTGCCGGAGACCTCGCCATTCCGGCCACGCCCGCGCCGCACGCCCGTGCCGATCACCGGCGATGACGTCGTGCCCGAGCATCCCGTGGCGATGGCCAGTGAGTCCGCGGGAGACGCCGACCGGGTCTAGCGACCTCGTCCCGGGCTAGTTGTCCGGCGACACCCCGTCCCCCAGCGTGAAGCGCCGCAGCTCCTCGTTCGCCTGGTCAGCCGCGCGCTTCGCCTCGGCAAGGAGGAAGGCCGTCATCCGGGTCGAGTCCACCATCAGCAGGGTGTGCCCTCGCTCGTTGCGATCGAGCACGATCCGGTCCTCGCCGTGGAAGCTGATGGACCAGTTGGCCTGCAGCTGGACAAGCTCGGCCAGCACGACCTTCTCGGGGAAGTACCAGTCCAGGAACTCGGCGTTCAGCATCGCAACCACGTCGCGCAGCTGCAGCGTGACGTTGCGCGGCACGCGCGCCAGGAAGTGCACGATGCGCAGCCGCGCGAAGACGTCGCCGCCGTGAGCGATCTGCGGCGGCGCGAGGTTCGGATCCGGCATGCCCTCCGGGGCATCGTCGAGGCGGAGGGCGTCGGTGGGGTTGGCTGTCATCGGCTCGGTGGAGTGTGACGGCTCGCCCGGTTGACCGCCAGTCGACAAGCCTTGAATCAGCCGATGCGCGATCCCGGTGGCGCTTCGAGGTCCGGCCGCAGCAGCCAGACGTTGCCGTCTTCGCCCATGGCGCCGAGCACCAGAACCTCGCTGGCGAAGCCGGCGATCCGCCGCGCGTGGAGGTTGAGCACGGCCACTACCTGCGTCCCGACGAGCGCGGCGGGATCGGGATAGGTGACCGTCAGCTGCGCCGAGCTGGCGCGCTCGCCGAGGTCGGGGCCGAAGTCGATGCGTAGCCGATAGGCGGGCTTGCGGGCCTCCGGAAAGGGCTCGGCGGCGAGGACCCGGCCGACGCGCATGTCGACCCGCGCAAAATCGTCGAACTCGATCATTGGCGCACGGTAGCGGATGGTCCTACTCCGGTGACCGCCGGCAACGCCCCCACCTAGTACTGTCGGGCGGTTGGAGGGTTCATGACGCGGGGCTAGCCTTCGCGTCACGGACCGCGCGCTGCCCGCGGCCGCACCTAGACGGGGACCGCATGACCTTTTGGAACTGGCGACGCGGCTCTGGCACTACCGCTACATCGGGCACCGCCGCAATGGCCCTTGCGCCGGACCTGGCGCCGATCGAGCTCTACACGGCGGACAGCCGCGTAGTGGGCTGGATTGCCGCGAACGGCCGGCGCGTCACGGACCTGCTGAACGCGCAGGACGAGCTGCGCCTGTGGCAGCCGAGCCCTGGGCCGATCGAGCCTCCGGCCGCTCCCCGCGATCCCGCGCCCGACCCGGATGAGAGTGGAGAGTGGCAGTCACTCATGACCGAGCGGGTGATCCTGGCGATGCCCCCCGAGTGGCGCGCGTCGCGCCAGCTGCGGCTGCATCGCAAGCTCCGACGCGTCGCGCTCTCAGCCGGCCCGTTCAGCGTGACCGGCAACCTGCACGTGGTCCCTGGCGCCGAGCCCGGGCCCGACCTGCTGCTCCGCGGCCCGCACTTCCTGCCATTGACCGAGGCCTACATCCTGCACAACGGCGAACCGCCGTTCGAGCATGTCGTCAGCGTGGTCATCGTCAACACCGCCCACGTCGGCCAGCTGGTCCCGCTGGTCACCCTGGCCTAGTCCGACCTCCCGCCACGCCAACCGCGAGCCTCTGCGCAACTGTTCGGATCATCGGAACAGTTGGGGGGCCGGTCGCCACGCCCTGGCGAGGTGTTCGGATCATCGGAACAGTTGCCATCGGCACCTCGGGTACCCGGCGATAATCGACCGGACATGGCCATCCTGCGCAGCTCCGTCGACACCGGATCCGATGCGTTTGCCGCCAACGAGGCCGCGATGCGCGAGGCGGTGACGGAGCTGCGGCAGCGCACCGAGGCCGTGGCAGGGCGCGGCGCCGCCGGGGACGACCGCGCCATCGCCCGTCACCGCGAACGAGGCAAGCTGCCCGTGCGCGAGCGGATCGACCGCCTGATCGACCCTGGCAGCGCCTTCCTGGAGCTCTCCGCCCTGGCGGCCTCCGACATGTACGACGGCGACGCGCCGGGGGCGGGCATGATGACCGGCATCGGGCTGGTGGAGGGCGTCGAATGCGTCCTAGTGGCCAACGACGCGACGGTCAAGGGCGGCACCTACTACCCCATGACCGTCAAGAAGCACCTGCGCGCGCAGGAGATCGCGCTCGAAAACCGTCTGCCATGCATCTACCTGGTCGACTCGGGCGGCGCGTTCCTGCCCCTGCAGGACGAGGTCTTTCCGGACAAGGATGACTTCGGCCGCATCTTCTACAACCAGGCCAACCTGAGCGCGAGGGGCATCCCGCAGATCGCGCTGGTGATGGGCAGCTCGACGGCCGGCGGGGCGTACGTGCCGGCCATGTCGGACGAGACGGTCATCGTCAAGGGCACCGGCACGATCTTCCTGGGCGGGCCGCCGCTCGTGAAAGCGGCCACCGGCGAGGAGGTGACAGCCGAGGAGCTGGGCGGGGCCGAGGTGCACACCGTTATCAGCGGAGTGGCCGACCACTTCGCGCTCAACGACGAGCACGCCATCGCCATCGGGCGCGAGATCGTGGCCGGCCTCGGCTGGCGCAAGCCGGAGCCCCCGTGGGAACGCGGGAAGCCGGGAACCCCATCGGCCAATCCGGAGGAGCTGTACGGGGTGATTCCGGCGGACAGCCGCCAGACCTATGACGTGCGGGAGGTGATCGCCCGGCTGGTGGACGGCAGCGAGTTCCACGAGTTCAAGGAGCGCTATGGCGAGACGCTGGTGTGCGGCTTCGCGCGGATCGACGGCTATCCGATCGGGATCCTGGCCAACAACGGCATCCTGTTCAGCAGCTCTTCGCTGAAGGGCGCCCACTTCGTGGAGCTGGCCAGCCAGCGGCGCATTCCGCTGCTGTTCCTGCAGAACGTCACCGGCTTCATGGTCGGCCGCGAATACGAGGCCGGCGGCATCGCCAAGGACGGCGCCAAGCTGGTGACCGCAGTGGCGACCACGGCAGTGCCGAAGTTCACCGTCATCATCGGCGGCAGCTTCGGCGCCGGGAACTACGGCATGGCGGGTCGCGCCTATTCGCCGCGTCAGCTGTGGATGTGGCCAAACGCCCGCATCAGCGTGATGGGCGGCGCGCAAGCGGCGCGGGTGCTCTCGACGGTCAACCGCGACATCTCCACGGATGCCGAGCGAGAGGCGTTCGAGGCGCCGATCCTGGCCGAGTACGAGCGCCAGGGCTCGCCCTTCTACTCGACAGCCCGGCTGTGGGACGACGGCGTGATCGACCCGATGCACACCCGTCGCGTGCTGGCGCTGGGCATCAGCGCGGCGCTGAACGCGCCGATTCCGCAGTCACGTTTCGGCGTCTTCAGGATGTAGGCGGCGGCCGCAGCTCGAATCGGATCCCGAAGCGGTCGAGCGTTCGCGCAGGCTGTTCGCCGCACGTGATCAGCACTGTGGCAGCAGTCTCGCCGGCGCGGGATGGCTTCAGCAGGACGGTGTGGGGGCCGATATGGGCCACCCGATCACCACCGAGCGCCTCGATCGGCAGGCCGAGCTGCGACGAGTAGAGCCCGGCGGCGGCGCCCGGGTCGGGCACGGCCAGCTCGAGCCTGGCCAGGCCCATCACGCATCCGGCCGGCTGCGGCAGGGTCCGGCGGCTGTCGATCGCCTCCTGGCTCCATTCCGCGCCGCTGCGGGCATGGCGGATCAGGAACGGCGGGTCTTCCGGCCCGAGCCTAGCGAACGCAGCCGTCCACCACTCGACCGTCTCCCCGTCGCCCGTCTCGCGCGACCCGTGGGCGGGGCTTCCGATGCTGCTGCCGCTCCCCTGCAGCAGGGTGACCGTCGCCTCCAGCTCCTCATCGAGAAGCGCAAAGGTGGCCAGGCCTCCGGAAGGGTTGGCCTCCAGCGCGCGGAGGGCGGCCGCGCCAATCGGCTTCTGGCTGGCCAGCGCGGCATCTTCGATCCCGATCAGCTCGAGATACGGCTCGCCCAGGAAGGCGATCCGGTTGTAGGTGCCGGCGCCTGGGTGGCGGCCGCCGGACGTGAAGGCGATGCCCAGGCGTTCTTCCAGCTCCCGAGCGGCGGCATGCGGATCGGGCACCGCGATGACGAGGTGATCGATTGCCTGCAGCATGCCGCAGATCGTACGGCCGATGGTAGGCTGCGGCCGATGACGCCCGACGCGCCGCAGCCCGGCTCGCATGACCGCTCCACGCCCACCGGCTCCCTGGAGGAATCGGCCGCAGCCCTGTTCGAGGCGATGCTGGCGGCGCGCGCCGAAGAGGAACGCGGCGAGTCCGCCGGCCCGGCCCTGAAGCAGTTCTACCGCGACCTACTGGGCGGCACGCTGCTGCTGCCGGTGCCGCCGGAGCACGGCACCGAGGCCAAGTCCGCACTGGAATCGGCGGTCAACGACGACGCCGAGGTGGAGATCAGCGTCATGCTGGCCGCCGACGCCGACGGCCAGGCCATCAGCGTCTGCTTCGCGTCATTCGCCGCCCTCTCCGCCTGGGCGCCGCGCGGCACGGCCACGCTGCCGATCCCGGCGCGCATCGCCATCGGCAACATGGCCGCCGCCGGCGTGCCGGCCATCATGGATCCGGCCGGGCCGATCCCCTATCGCTTCGAGCCCGATGAGCTGGCCGCCCTGTCGCGCGGCGAGATGCCCGGCAGCGGCGAGCCGCTCTTCGGCGAGACAAGCACGAGCTCGGTGCGCGTCAGCCTGCCCGGACCCGAAACGATTGAGCTTGAAGCGCGGCTGGCCGGTGAGCTGAGGGAGACGGCTGTCGACGCGGCCTGGCTGGTGGCATCGGAGCGCGACGGCCAGCCGAGCTTGCTGCTGGGCCTGCTGGGAAGCGAGGGCGCATCGGCCACCGTGGACGTGCCGGATGGCACCGAGGTGGTCTGGCTGGAGGAGCCGATGCTCTCGTCGGTTCGCGCCGTGGCGGACCCGTTCTACCGCCGCCGATGAGCGAGCTGCTGCGCGTCGCGCACGATCATGGCGTGGCGCGCGTCACGCTGGCGCGTCCGGAGGTTCGCAACGCGATGAACGCGGCGTTGATCGCCGAGCTGGCCGCGACCTTCCGCGACCTGGCCGAGGAGGCGCCTGAGGCGCTGCGCGCCATCGTGCTGGCGGGCGACGGCGAGAGCTTCTGCGCCGGGGCGGATGTGGCCTGGATGCGCGCCTCGCTGGACCTGTCGGTCGCCCAGAACGAGGCAGACGCCGCGCGCCTGGCGGAGATGCTGGAGGCGATCGATTCCTGCCCCGTGCCGGTGATCGCCCGTGTCCAGGGCGCGGCGCTGGGCGGCGGGATGGGGCTCTGCGCAGTGGCCGACGTTGTGGTGGCCACGGCGGACACCATCTTCGGCTTCACGGAGACGCGCCTGGGCATCCTGCCGGCCGTGATCAGCCCGTTCGTGCTGCGGCGGACCGGCGAGGGGCCGGCGCGTGCGCTGTTCCCGACCGGAGAGCGATTCGGGGCGGAGCGCGCGCGGCAGATCGGCCTGGTGCAGGAAGTCCTGCCGGACCTCGCCGCGCTGGATGAGCGCATCGAGGAGATCACCGATGCCATCCGCTCCGCTGGCCCGACCGCAGTCCGCGCGGCGAAGGTCGTGATCCTGGATCAGCGCGGGCTGAACGCCGCCAAGCGACGGCAGCTGACTGTGCAGGCGATTGCCCGCCAGCGCACGTCGGCCGAGGGTCAGGAGGGCTTGACCGCGTTCCTGGAGAAGCGGCCGCCCACCTGGGAGGGGTAAGCAACCACCGTCGCGATCCCGATGCGACAATCGCGACATGAGCGACCGCAGTGATGAGCTGCTGACCCCCCGCCAGGTAGCAGACGAGTTGGGCGTCACCCCCCGCACCGTGCAACGATGGATCGCCGACGGACGGCTGACCGGCGTTCGCGTCGGCAGCCGGGTTCGAATCGCCCGCGGCTCGTTGGGCAGCGTCGGCGCTCGTGAAGCTCGTGCGCCGGGGGGCCAGCGCACGGCGGGGCCGATCCGTACGCTGCTGATCGCCAATCGCGGCGAGATCGCCGCGCGTGTGGCCCGAACCGCGCGGAGACTCGGCATGCGCACCGTCGGCATCCACGCGGCCGATGACACGCCGCCGCGCGGCATGGACATGGTGCTTCCGGTGCCAGCCTATCTCGACGGCGACGCGATCCTGGATGCCACCCGCCGTGCCGGAGCCGATGCAATCCATCCGGGCTACGGGTTCCTGGCCGAGAACCCGGGTTTCGCGGCCGCCGTGCAGGAGGCAGGGTTGATCTGGGTAGGGCCGCCGCCGGATGCCATCGCCGCCATGGGCGACAAGGGCATGGCCCGGCGCACGGCGGTGGCGCAAGGCGTCCCCGTGCTCCCCGGCTACGACGGCACGGACCAGGCCGACGCACGGCTGATCGAGGAAGCGGGGCGTATCGGCTTTCCATTGCTCGTGAAGCCATCCGCCGGCGGCGGCGGCAAGGGGATGCGGGTGGTGCGCGACCCGGCCGACCTGCCCGATGCGCTGGCGGCGGCACGCCGCGAGGCGGCTCGCGCCTTCGGCGATGACCGGTTGATCCTGGAGCGCCTCCTGGACGGCCCGCGGCACGTCGAGGTGCAGGTGATGCTCGACGGGCACGGGGCAGGCGTTCACCTCGGAGAGCGCGATTGCTCGGCGCAGCGCCGCAAGCAGAAGATCGTGGAGGAGGCGCCAGGGCCTGCAGTCGACGCTGCCCTGCGGGCGCGGATGGGAGCGGCGGCGCTGCAGCTGGCCACAGCAGTCGGCTACCAGGGCGCCGGCACCGTGGAGTTCCTGCTTGGCAACGATGGGGCGTTCCATTTCCTGGAGATGAACACTCGCCTGCAGGTCGAACACCCGGTGACCGAGGCAGTCACCGGGCGGGACCTGGTCGCCGACCAGCTTCGCGTCGCGGCCGGCGATCCGCTGGGCGTGGCACAGTCGGACGTGCGCCTGGATGGCCACGCCTTCGAGGCGCGCCTCTACGCCGAGGACCCGGACGCGGGCTTCCTGCCGGCAACCGGACGGATCGCGGAGCTGGCCTGGCCGCCCGACGTGCGCGTGGACAGGGGCGTCGAGGCGGGTGATGAGGTCAGCGACCGCTACGACCCGCTGCTGGCCAAGCTGATCGTGAGGGGACCCTATCGGGCGGCAGCGCTCGACCGGCTGTGCGCGGCACTGGACGCGACACGCGTCCTGGGCGTGCGGACCAACCTGCGCTTCCTGCGCTGGCTGGCGACGCACCCGGCCATGGCCGACGGCGAGATGCGGACCGACACCATCGACGCCCTGCAGCTTCCCGATCCGCCCCAGCCGGACGAGGCGGCGTGGCAGGCCGCCGCACGCGCGCTCGACCGGGTCGCGCCGCAGGGAGGCGCGTGGAGCGGTGGCTGGCGCCTGAACGCCGATCCCCGCCTGCGCCTCGCCGACGAGGAAGAGGAGCGCGACGTGCTCCTGTCGCCGGCGGATGGTGAGCTGCCGGCTGCCGCGGTCGACGCAGGTCACGAAATGGCTTTCGTGGACGTCGAGGGGCAATCGCTGGAGTTCGCGATCGCGGCGGCACCCACAGTCGAGGAAGCGGTGCGGCATGCCGCCGCCGCATCTGGCGGCAGCGCGGCCATGACGGCGCCGATGCCCGGGCGGGTCATCGCGGTGCGGATTGACGAGGGCGCATCGGTCAACGCCGGGCAGGCCCTGGTCGTGATCGAGGCGATGAAGATGGAGCACGCCGTCCTGTCGCCACTGGAGGGGACGGTCACGCGGATGCTGGCCGTCGAGGGGAAGCAGGTCGCTCGAGGGGAGCTGCTGGCCGAGGTCACGGCAACCGCCGGCCGAGCGTCGCCGGACCAGCCCTAGAATCGGGCCGTGACCGCCGTTGACGTGCGCATCTACGAGGTCGGCCCGCGTGACGGGTTGCAGGCCGAGGGTGCCGTGGTGTCGACCGCTGACAAGCTGCGATTCCTGGACCTGCTGGCGGACGCGGGCCTGCGCGAGATCGAGGCGACCTCGTTCGTCTCCCCGCACGCGATCCCGCAGCTGGCGGATGCGGACGAGCTGATGGCGGCCCTGGAGCGCCGAGAAGGTGTGCGCTACGCGGCCCTGGTGCCCAACGAGCGGGGCCTGCAGCGTGCCGTCGCGGCCGCCATCGACGCCGTCTGCCTCTTCACGGCGGCCACCGAGTCCTACGTGCAGCACAACATCAACATGAGCATCGAGCAGTCACTCGCCACGTTCGCGCCGATCGCGGCCGAGGCGCGGCAGCGCGGCTGGTGGCTGCGCGCGTACGTGAGCACCGCCTTCGGCTGCCCGTACGAGGGAGAGGTGGATCCCGCCGCGGTGGTGCGCGTCAGCGAGCGGCTGCTGGCCATGGGAGTGGATGAGCTCTCCATCAGCGACACGGTGGGCGTGGCCGCGCCGGCGGACGTGGACCGCGTGCTGGCCGCGCTGTCCGCCGCCGGAATCGGCACGGAAGTCGTGGCCCTGCACTTCCACGACACGCGCGGGACGGCGCTGGCCAACGTGATGGCCGCCATGGAGCGCGGCGCCACCACGTTCGACGCCTCGACCGGCGGAACCGGCGGCTCGCCGTTCGCCCCTGGCGCGGCGGGCAATCTTGCCACGGAGGACCTGGTCTATTTGCTGGATCGGCAGGGGGTGCGCCACGGCCTGGACCTGCAGCGCGTACTGGAGGCCGGCCGCTTCATCGGCCAGGCGTTGGGCAGGCGGGAAGCAGTGAGCAAGGTCGGGCGTGCCGGTGGATGGCCGCGCTAGCATGGGCCCGATGGAGCCATTGCCCGGTGACGCCAGCGACGGAGAACGCCTCCCGCTGATCATGGATGTCGACACCGGGATCGACGACATGGTGGCGCTGCTCATCGCCGCCACCGCACCGGAGCTCAACCTGCGGGGCGTCACCTGCGTGGCCGGCAACGTGGAGATCCATCACGTCGCGCGCAACACGGGCAAGATCCTTCAGATGGTCGGACGCGCCGACGTCCCGGTAAGCATCGGCGCCGCACGGCCCCTGCAGCGGCGGCTGCGCACCGCGCCAGAGACCCACGGTCCCACCGGCACCGGCTACGTCGAGCTGCGCGGCGAGGACCGCAAGCTGGGGTCGACCGAATACACGCCCATTCCGGCGCCGCGCTACCTGGGCGCGCACGTGAAGCGCCATCCGGGCGAGATCACCATCCTGGCACTGGGCCCGCTGACCAACCTCGCCTCCGCGGCCATGAACGGCGTGGACCTGGTCAACGGCACTCGCGAGGTGATCTGGATGGGCGGCACCCTCGAGGACCGCGGCAACACCACCGACACCGGCGAATGGAACGCATGCGTCGACCCCGAGGCGGCGGAGGCGTGCCTCAAGCGCGGGGCCATCGACCGCATCTTTCCGCTGGACGCGACGCAGGACGTGGTCTTCCACATGGACGACCTGCGGGGCATGCCGGAGACCCATCTCACCGGCGTGGTGCGGGACGCGCTGCGCTTCTATGTCGCCTTCCATCGCGAGGCCGATGGCATCGACGGGTGCTACCTCCACGACCCCGTGACCCTGATCGGGGCCCTGCTGCGCCCGGACCTGGTCATCGAGTCCACCACCGAACGCCTGGCGGTGGACACCGGCACGGATCCCTACGTGGCCGGCAGCCTGTACCGTTCCGACGACATGCAGCGGCCGACTGCCGAGATCGCAGTCGCCATCGATCCCGAGCCGATGAGGCAAGAGCTGCTCGAGCGCCTGGCACGGGCAGTCTCATCCCCCTAGGCAGCACCAGAAGGAGGATTCGTCATGTTCGCGCGCTGGCTCGCCGCCCTGGCGGCGTTTGTGGCTGTGGCATTCCTCGGCATCGCGGTGTTCGGCGACTTCTCCGCGGACGCCGCGGGCAACTCCTGGGCGCTGATCGCCGCCATCGGCCTGGCCGTCGGCTTCATCGCCTACGCGGCAGTCGAGTACGCCCAGACCGGCGGCTTCGCCTCGATCGCGCGCCAGTTCGACATCCGGACCCTGGCGCTCATGCCGGTGGCGATCGCCATCAACATCATCCTGGGTGCCGCGGTCACCAACGCCCTCAAGATCCCCATCTATCTCGACAGCATCGGCACCATCCTGGTCGGCGCGCTGGCCGGGCCGATCCCCGGCGCGCTTACCGGTTTTCTTGCCAACATCCTGTGGCAGTACGTGATCCCGCCGCCATTCCAGGGCTCCATCGCGGCGCCGTTCGCCATCGTGGCGGCGGTCATCGGCCTGCTGGCGGGGCTGTTCGGACGAGCTGGATGGCTGCGTCCGCGGCCCGACCGGCCCATCGGCCAGCTGGCCGTCGGAGGGATCGTGGCCCTGATCGTGGTCGTGGGGCTGGCGATCTACGCCTATTCGCGCTTCTACACCGGCGCCTTCCAGTTCTTCAATCCCGGCAACTCCAACCCGGTGTTCGCGATCCTGGGCTGGCTGATTGCCCTGCTGTTCGTGGGCTTCGTGGTCGGATTCCTGCTGCTGCTCGTCGTGCGCCGCGACCTGACCGTCGCCTACGTCACGATTGCCGGCGTCCTGACCGGCGTGGTCGCGGCGCTGATCAGCGCGCCCATCAGCGCCAACCTGTTCAGCGGGGTCACCGGCTCCGGCACGGACTTCCTGGTCGCTGCCTTCCGGCAGGCAGGCTCCGACATCCAGACCGCCACCTTCCAGCAGGGCCTCCTCTCGGACCCGGTCGACAAGCTGGTCACCTTCTTCGTGGTCTACCTCGTGCTGAACGCGATGGCGCGGCGGATCAAGGCCCGATTCCCGCAGGGTGAGCGCCTGATCGAGACCGGCTCCGCCGAGGGGGCCACCGAGGCGGGATGGCGGGGCGCCTCCAGCTGAGCTCCGAATCGCCAGGGGACCGGGGCCTGCCGCAGTCGATCGGCAGGCCGGGTCCATCCTCGTTCCACCGCCTGAACCCGCTGACCAAGGCGACGCTGGCAACGACCTCGGCGATTGCCGCGGTGATCATGGGTGGGCTGATCGGCCCGATCCTGGTGCTGGCGGCAGCGGTCGTCGTTCCAGCGGCGGCCGCCGGCGTGCTGCGCCGGCTGGCGGTCACCTCCGCCCTGCTGGCCCTGCCGATCGCGCTCTCCGCGTTCCTCCTCAACCTCTTCTTCTTTCCCGGCGGCCAGCAGGTCCTGCTGCGCATCGGACCGGTGGTGGCGACGGCCGAGGGATTGGCATTCGCGCTCGAGATCCTGGTGCGGATCATGGCCATCAGCGGCGCGGTGACCCTGTTCTACCTCACCACCCGAGCGGGTGATCTGGTCGTGGACCTCGAGCGTCGCGGTGTGAGCCCTCGCGTCGCGTTCGTCGCCAACGCGTCGGTGCAGACCGTGCCGGCCATGGTCGAGCGGGCGTCGCAGATCACCGCCGCCCAGCGGGCGCGGGGTCTCGACACCGAGGGCAGCTTCCTGCGACGCGCGCGCGGCGTCGTGCCGATCGTCGGCCCCGTCATCCTGGGATCGATCGCCGAGGTCGAGGAGCGAACGCTCGCCCTTGAGGCCCGCAGCTTCTCGAGGCCGGGACGCAGGACGCTGCTCTGGGCGCCGGCGGACAGCTCGTTACAGGCAATCAGCCGCTGGGCGCTGGTGGCTGGCGTGATCGGCCTGGTGGTGGCGCGTATCGCCGGGATCCTGGGATGAGCCTGCGCCTGGAGTCGGTGGGCTACCGTTACGCCGGAGCGCTGGAGCCGGCGCTGCTCGATGTCGACCTGGCGCTGCCCGACGGAGCGGTGGTCGGCGTGACGGGCGCCTCCGAATCGGGCAAGAGCACGCTGTGCCTGGTGGCTGCCGGGCTGGCGCCGCGCGCCATCGGCGGTCGGATCCGCGGCCACGTCATCCTGGACGGCCAGGCGATCGACGGTTGGCCGATGCATCGGCTGGCGGCCGAGGTCAGCATCGGCTTCCAGAACCCGTCCACGCAGCTCAGCGGGGTGACGACCACCGTGTTCGAGGAGGTCGCCTTCGGGCCGATGAACCTGGCGCTGCCGCGCGGCGAGATCATCGACCGGACGTGGGAGGCGCTCGCCGCGGTGGGCCTGACCGAGCTTGCGGAGCGCGACCCGTGGCGGCTGTCCGGCGGCCAGCAACAGCTGGTCGCGATCGCCGGGCTGCTGGCCATGCATCCGCGACACCTGGTGCTGGACGAGCCGACGGCCCAGCTAGATCCGGCCGGGACGCAGCTGGTGGCGGACGCGCTGCTGCGCCTGGCGGAGGCCGGCGCGTCCATCCTGATCACTGAGCAGAAGACCGATCTGCTGGCCGCGATTTGCTCCACGGTCGCCGTGCTGCAAGCGGGGCGCATCGTGGTTTCCGGAGCCGCCGCCGAGGTCCTCACCGAGGGCCTGGCCGAGCTCGGCGTGTCGGCACCGGCCGGCGTGCGCCTGCGAAGCGCTGCGCGAGAGGCAGGGCTGGGCGAGGACGCTCAGCACCGCCTGGCGCAGGCATCGGCTCAATGATGGCCCGCGAGGTGGGTGTGCCGACCATTGAGCTGGCGGGCGTCAGCCACATCTATGCGGCCAGCGGCGTCCGCGCCCTGGACGACGTCTCGATCCTGATCCGACCAGGTGAGCGCGTCGTGCTGGTCGGCCAGAACGGCAGCGGCAAGTCGACCTTCGTTCGTCACCTCAACGGCCTGCTGCGCCCGACCAACGGGCGCGTGCTGCTGGACGGTGCCGATGCCGCCGAGCGCACCGTTGCGCAGCTGGCCGCGAAGGTCGGCCTGGTATTCCAGGATCCGGATCGGCAGATCTTCTCGGGCACGGTCCGCAGCGAGGTCGAGTTCGGCCCGCACAACCTGGGCGTTCGCGGGGAGGCGCTGCGGCGCATCGGCGAGGAAGCTATGCGGGCGGTAGGCCTGTCAGGCCAGGGCCGCACGAACCCCTATGACCTGGGCGGATCGCGCAGGAAGCTGCTGGCGCTCGCCTCCGTGCTCGCCATGCGCACGCCCGTGCTGGTCCTGGACGAGCCAACCACCGGCCAGGACGCGGCAGGCATCGGCATCGTGAGATCCGTGATCGACACCGCGCACGCCGAGGGCCGGACCGTCATCGCCATCAGCCACGACATGGAGTTCGTGGCCTCTGCCTTCGATCGGGTGGTGGTCATGCGGCGCGGGACGATCATCGTGGACGGCCCGCCGGCAACGGTGTTCGCCGAAGAGCACTGGGAGCTGCTGGCATCCACGTTTCTGGTCCCGCCGCTGGCAGCGCGGATCGGAGCACGCCTGGGCCTTGGCGCCACTCCCACCCAGGAGTCGCTGCTCGCGGCCCTCGCTCAGTAGTAGCCGGGCGGCGGGGGGAGCTGGCGGCCCTCCGCGTCGTACCGCTCATCGGCGGGAAGGTCGTCGCGATGATGGCGCCCGTTGGTCGGTCCAGGAATGGGCTGTGCCATGACCGAGCTGGGCACCTCGTCCAGCCGCTGCTCGATGCCGCGCAGCCCCATCTGGCGCAGCGCGGCGCCGAAGCGCTCCACGAAGCCTGGCTGCCGCAGCAGCCCGAAGGCCAGGGAGCTGTGCGCCCGGATGAGCAGCTCCATGCCGCGGATCGCCTCTGAGACGCTGACCTGGTTCCGTCCCAGCTGGGCGTCAAGCATGTCCAGGGCCCGATTTGCTTCACGACGCGTCCGCGTGCTGAAGTGCGGGGTGCGGTTGACGAGCAGCCGCGTGTGATAGATGGCAGCCCGCGCCGGGGCGTCACGATCGCTCGGAGCATAGGGCCTGAAGGTCATGGATCGAATCTTACGCGCTGAGCCGGGCTGGCAGGACGCAGTCGCCAGGGCGATCGCCGCCGCGCCGCGACCCATCCCCGTCGACCCGCGCTTCATGCCGCGCCGCGCCCACGTGACGACCGACGCTGACGAGTCGCTGCCGCGCTTCGACCGCTCGGCAATGCCGCCGGCTCGCCCCTCCTCCACCCTGCTGCTGCTGTATCCCGGACCCGATGGGGAGCTGCTGATTCCGCTCACCGTCCGCAACGCCACGTTGAGATCGCATGCTGGCGAGGTGTCCCTGCCAGGTGGCGCGGCCGAGGAGGCCGACGCGAGCCGCCAGGCGACCGCCCTGCGCGAGACCCACGAGGAGATCGGCGTCGATCCGGCGACTGTCGAGGTGCTCGGCGTGCTGGACGACATCTGGATCCCTGTCAGCAATTTCGAGCTGCGTCCCTTCGTGGCCGCTACGCCGCACCGGCCCGAGCTCGAGCCACAGACCGCTGAGGTGGCGCTCATCGTGGAGCTGCCGGTGCGCGAGCTCGTCGCTGAGGGCGCCATCGGCGATGAGATCGTCCACGGCCCCGGTTGGACGCTGCGGGTCGGCGGCTACCGAGCCGGCGGCCAGCTGGTGTGGGGCGCCACTGCGCGGGCGCTCGCCATGTTCGCCACCATCCTCGAGCATGCCTCGATCGACGGCTGATCTCAGGGGCGGCTGGCGACCCTGGTGCCGGCCGCGGCCATCAGCTCCAGGAGCCGGGCGTGATGCGCCGGCGGGGCGCAGACGACGCTCAGCCGCGCGCCGCGCGTGCTCGGTCGCCACCACGGCCCACCGTGCAGGTCCGTGATGCTGGCACCCGCGCGCTCAGCGATCAGGCCCGCTGCGGCCACGTCCCATAGCGATAAGCCGCCGTTCTGCACGAACGCATCAAAGCGCCCGTTCGCAACGTACGCCAGCGACAGCGCGGCGCTACCCATGCGCCGATGGATGCGGACCTCGCGCCCCACCTTCCGCTCGCGCGAAAGCCCGCCGCGGCCGATGATCGCCAGGCTCACCACGAAGTCCGTCAGCTTCTCCTTGGCCGATGCGCTGACCCGCTTCCCGTTGAGCGTGGCATGTCCGCCGGCGGTGGCCGCGTAGCAGTCGTTGCGCAACGGGTCCAACACAACGCCGACCAGAGGCCCATCGGCTCCCACCAGGGCCAGTGACACGCAGAAGAAGGGAAGGCCGTTGGCGTAGTTCACGGTGCCGTCCAGAGGGTCGAGCACCCAGCGCCGGCCGCTCTCCGCCGTTCGCCGGGCTCGACGGTGATGGCCGGTCTCCTCAGCGAGGATGGCGTCGGCGGGGTACTCGGCCCTTATGGCGTCGATGACGAGGCGCTCGGACGCGAAGTCAACCTCGGTCACCACGTCCCGCGGGCTCTTGAGGCGAATGCGCTGCACGCGCTCGTAGCGGTCCGCCAGCAGCTCGCCGGCGCGACGAGCCAGCGCCTCGGCGAAGGCCAGCTCTGCTGCGAGATCGGGGGCAGTCATCGGCGCCTGATCGTAGCCCACGGGAACCGCGATCCCAAAGGATCCAAGCGCGAGGTGTCGCTAAGCAGCCCTTAAGCCATCCGTAAGCCTACCCATGCACTGTTTCGATCATCGGAACAGTTGGAGATAGGGATGGCGCGAAGCGGCAGACGAAGGAACCGGTCTCGTACGAGGAACGACTATTGGTGGGCTCTACCATCGCGGCTGCACGAGCTCCGGCGAGCGACGTTGCCCGCGCGGATCGCGGACCAGATCAGGAGAAAGATCCTGCTCGGCGAGCTGAAGCCGGGCATCCGACTCGAGTCATGTCGGGCGATGGCGCGGGAGGCGCAGGTCGGTATCGGTGTCGTGCGCGAGGCAATCGCCGAGCTGCGGGCAGAGCGGCTGGTGCGGGTCAGACACGGCGTGGGGGTGTTCGTCGTGGCGCCTCAGCGGAAGGCGCGCATCGTGCGAGCGGCGCGACGCACCGCGAGCCGGCGAGAGACGCTCGAAATGCGCGCTGCATTGGAGCCCGTGGTAGCAGAGGCTGCCTCGCGTCGCTCAACGCGGACAGCGCGGATGGAGCTCCGGCTCATGTTGGGTGAGCGTGAGCGGATGAGGCGAACAGGCCACGCCGACGCGTTCGCCACGGCTGACCTTGCGTTTCATCGGACCCTTTTCAAGATGAGCGGGAACCGACTTGCTGCCGGGGCGGCAGAGCTTGCTGCCCGTGACTTGGTTCGCTCCGTCCGCGCGCACGCCGAAGCAATCGCCGCGGACGATGACCTCCAGAGGCTGCACGCGCGGTTGACCGATGCCATCGACGAGCGGCGCCCTGGCATGGCGCGGCGAGCGGCGCGCGCGATCGTCATGCGCGAGGGCGACGGCGAGCGAGCGTCCCAGGGCCCGTGAGGACTCGCCGGCGAGAGCGGTACCCTACCCGCCGTGCCGCAGATCCATCTTCACGCCGAGCCCGGCGACTACGCACCGCTGGTACTCCTTCCGGGGGACCCGGAGCGAGCGCGCAAGATCGCGGCGCGCTTCGACGGCGGCCTGGAGGCAGCGCGGCAGGTCAATGCGAATCGCGGCATGTTCGGCTTCACCGGCACGTATCACGGGGTCCCGGTCAGCGTCCAGACCAGCGGCATGGGGACGCCCAGCCTGTCGATCGTGGTCGAGGAGCTCCTGATCCTGGGCGCGCAGCGAATGATCCGGGTCGGAACGTGTGGCGGAATTGCGCAGGGCATGCGCAACGGCGACCTGGTCATCGCCACGGCGGCATGTCCGGTCGATGGGGCCACCGCCACCTACCTCCATCATGAGCCGTACGCGCCCGCCGCAGATTTCGCGGTTACGCGTGCGCTTGTCGACGCGGCGCAGATCGCCGGGGTCCCCGCCCGTATCGGCCTGGTCGCTTCGGTCGACGTCTTCTACAACACCGATGCGGATTACGCGGAGCGTTGGCGGGCGCGGGGCGTGCTCGCCTTTGAGATGGAGGCCGCCGCCCTCTTCTTCCTCGCCGCACGTGCCGGCGTGCAGGCGGGGTGCGCGCTCACCGTCAGCGACGTCCTGGGCGAGGACGCGACCGGACATGGCGACTTCATGTCGCCCGAGGAGCTGGGGCGTGCCATCGACCGCATGTTGGAGGTCGCGCTGGAGGCCGGCACGGGACTGGCGGTAGACTCGAAGGCATGACCGAGACGATCAGCCGCGGAGCGGCGAACCAGGCAGGCGCCATCGTCAACCCGAACGCGGCGGCCGAGGCGCAGGACTTCCTGCCCCTGAAGGGCATCGACCACATCGAGTTCTGGGTGGCCAACGCCAAGCAGGCTGCCGCGTACTATCGCGCGCTGTGGGGCTTCACCCCGGTCGCCTACGCGGGTCTGGAGACGGGTGTGCGCGATCGGGCCAGCTACGTCATGGTCCAGAACGACATCCGTTTCGTGTTCACCGCCCCGCTCTCGCCCGACGGCGAGATCGCGGAGCACGTGCACCGGCACGGCGACGGGGTGCACGACATCGCCTTTGCCGTTGACGACGTCGAGTCGGCCTGGCGCGAGACGACCTCGCGCGGAGCCCTATCGGCCCAGGAGCCGATGGAGCTGCAGGGCCAGAAGGGCGTGCTGCGACGCAGCGCGATCCATACCTACGGCGAAGTGATCCACTCGTTTATCGACCGCGCCGCCTACGCCGGCACCTTCGCGCCCGGCTATCACAAGGTGCGACAGCCGGCCGCGGCGGCATCGGGCCAGGTGCTCCTGGAAGTCGACCACTGCGTCGGCAACGTGGATCTCGGCGACATGAACAGGTTCGTCGACTTCTATCGCGACGTGCTGGGCTTCAGCCAGCTGATCCACTACGACGACAAGGTCATCCACACCGAATACTCGGCGCTGATGTCGAAGGTCATGACCAACGGCAACGGCCGGGTGAAGTTTCCGATCAACGAGCCGGCCGAGGGCAAGAAGAAGAGCCAGATACAGGAATTCCTGGACTACTACCTGGATGCCGGCACGCAGCACATCGCGCTGCGCACCGACGACATCGTCGGCAGCGTGCGGGCGCTGCGGGACCGCGGGGTAGAGTTCCTGGGCCTGCCGCATGCCTACTACGAGTCGCTGCCGGATCGCGTCGGCGACGTGGGCGTGCCGATGGACGTCCTGGAGGAGCTCGGCATCGAGGCTGACCGCGACGAGGAGGGCTACCTGCTGCAGATCTTCACCAGGCCGGTGCAGGATCGGCCCACCTTCTTCTTCGAGATCATCGAGCGGCACGGCTCGCGCGGCTTCGGCGTCGGCAACTTCAAGGCGCTGTTCGAGGCGATCGAGCGCGAGCAGGAGCGCCGGGGGAACCTCTAGGCGGTCAGGCTCAGCCGCCCGTGACCCCGTCGGCCAGCTCGCGCAGGATCTCGAGGTGGCCGCCGTGGAGGGCTGTCTCCTCGATCAGTCGCGTCACGACGTGGCGCATCGGGAGCGGCCGGCCAGTCTGCTCATCCCTGCCTGCGGCTTCTGCGTCCAGGCCGTGGGCGGCAAGCACCTCGTCGGTGTGGGCCGCCTGCGCCGCATATTCGTCCAGCAGCTCGGAGATCTGCCTCTCGTGTCCGGCGCGCATCTGCAGCTCCGAGTCCTGATCGCTGCCCGGCCACCGGTTCGGCCCACCAAGGAACATGACGTCGATCCAGAAGGCCTCTGCCCAGCGCAGGTGGCTGATGATGCCGGCAACGCACATGGCGGGCGACGTGGGCAGTGGCGTCTTGTGCGCGTCCGCGTCCGACAGGCCAACGCACGTTGCGCGGGCGCTGCGACGAACGTTCCGCAGGGACTGGGTCAGGGTCGCGCGTTCTTCCTGCACGGCCGGGTCAGCGCCAGCCGAGGGCCGGGGCCACATGGGTCAGCACGCTCTCCAGGACGTGGGCGTTGTAGTCGACGCCCAGCTGATTCGGAATGGTGAGCAGCAGCGTATCGGCGGCGGCAATGGCGGTATCGGCGCGCAGCTGCTCGATCAGGGCGTCCGGCTCGGCCGCGTAAGTGCGGCCGAACACGGCGCGGGTGGTTTCGTCCAGGTAGCCGATCTGGTCGCCGCCCTGCTGGTTGAAGCCGAAATACGCTCGGTCGCGGTCGTCGACCAGCGGGAAGATGCTGCGGCTGACCGAGGTGCGTGGCTCGCGCTCGTGGCCGGCCGCCTTCCATGCCGCTAGGAACGCGTTGATCTGCTCTGCCTGCTGGACGTGGAGCGGCTGCCCTGACTCGTCGAACTTCAGGGTCGAGGTCTGCATGTTCATGCCGAGCTTGGCGGCCCATTCGGCAGTGGCATTCGTCGCCGATCCCCACCAGATGCGCTCGCGCAACCCGGGCGAGTGCGGCTCCAGCCGAAGGAGGCCGGGTGGATTGGGGAACATCGGCCGCGGATTCGGCTCCGCGAAGCCCTCGCCCGAGAGGAGCTGCAGGAAGACTTCGGCGTGTCGACGGGCCATGGCGCCGTCGTCCTCCCCCTCGGCCGGGACGTAACCGAAGTGGCGGTAGCCGTCGATCACCTGCTCCGGCGAGCCGCGGCTGATGCCCAGCTGCAGGCGCCCACCGGCGATGAGGTCGGCGGCGCCGGCGTCCTCGACCATGTAGAACGGGTTCTCGTAGCGCATGTCGATGACCGCCGTGCCGATCTCGATCCGGCTGGTCCGGGCGCCGATCGCGGCCAGCAGCGGGAACGGCGATGCCAGCTGCCGGGCGAAATGATGGACGCGGAAGTACGCGCCGTCCGCGCCCAGCTGCTCTGCGGCGACCGCCAGCTCGATCGACTGCAGGAGCGCGTCCGAGCCGGACCGGACGTCGGAGTGCGGCGACGCCGTCCAATGGCCGAAGGAGAGGAATCCGATGTGCTTCACTCGCCGATTCTATCGGCGGACGCGGGACGCGCCTGCAGCAGGGCCGATAGCCGTGCTCCCGACGGTAGACTCGGGGCCGATGAAGATCGCCCACGTTCGCGAGCGGCACGCCCCGGCCGGCACTCCCTGGCGGCTGGCGGCGGCCCGCGAGCTCGATCCGGAGCCGATGGCGTGGCTGGACCTCGAGGAGGCGCGCCAGGGACTGGTGGTCGAGGATCCGCGGCGTGCCCACAACTCGGTCCTCTTCCGCCAGCCGGTCACCACGCTGGACGACCACCTGGCCCGGGGCCTGCGGGTCGAGGCCCTGGGCGAGATCCTGGATGGCTACACGGCGGCGAGCCCTGACGACGAGGCTGTCCTGGCGGCTGGCGACCTGGTCTTTGGGCCGCCACTGCTGCGGCCGCCGAGCCTGCGCGACTTCTACGCGTTCGAGGGTCACGTCCGGACCATGTGGGAGCGGCGAGGTGGCACCGTTCCCGAGGCGTGGTATCGGCTGCCGATCTTCTACTTCAGTAACGTGTCGGAGCTGCGCGGGCCGGGTGATGCCGTCTGGCGCCCCGCCGCCTCTCAGGAGCTGGACTACGAGCTGGAGGTCGCGGCGCTGATCGACACCGCCGTGCGCGACCTGCCTGCCGCACGTGGCGAGGAGGCGATCGGCGGCTACATGATCCTGAACGACTGGAGCGCGCGCGACCTGCAGCGCGAGGAGACCACGGTCCGCCTGGGACCGGCAAAGGGAAAGGACTTCGCCAGCTCCATCGGGCCATGGCTTGTCACGCCGGACGAGCTGCTCGATGCGCGCCAGGGTCACGGCTACGATCTGGCCATGACCGCCAGCGTGAACGGGCAGGAGCTGAGCCGCGGCACGTGGGGGGACATCGCGTTCGGCTTCGGGCAGATGGTCGAGCGGGCCAGCGCCGACGTGACCCTGCGGCCGGGCGAGCTGCTCGGCAGCGGAACGGTGGGCACGGGCTGCCTGCTGGAGATCAAGGACGTCGCGTTCGGCCGTTGGCTGGAGCCCGGCGATGAAGTCACGCTGGCGGTCGAGCGGCTGGGAAGCCTGCGCTCGCCGGTGGTCGAACGCCCCTCGAGCCGATGACCTCCACGGACGCCGGACCCGACCTGCAGCGGCTCGAGCGTGTCCGGCGTCGCCTGGCCGATCACGCCGCGCTGCCACTGCCGGCGGGCCTGACGGATCCTGATCCGGGCGCCAGCGAGCGCTGGGAGGCGGGACAGGTGTGGGCCCACATCGCCGAGTTCCCCGCGTTCTGGCTGGCGCAGCTGGAGCACGTGGTGGCCGATGCGCCCGGCGGCGAGCCGGTGCCATTCGGCAGGACCAAGGCCGATACCGAGCGCATCGCGGCCATCGAGCGCGAGCGACGGACCGATCCGGCCGAGCTCCTGCGCCGCGTGAGCGCAGATATCGACGCTGTTGCCGGCAGCCTCTCCGCCCTGGCGCCGGAGGACTGGCAACGCCGGGGCCTGCACCCGACGCGGGGGGAGATGCCGGTCCAGCAGGTTGCCGAGCACTTCATCCTCGACCACCTGGAGGAGCACGCCGACCAGCTGGACGGGCTGGAGCTCGTCTCCATCGACGAGATTCGCGACGCCGCCGAGCGGATACGCGGCGTGGCCATCCGCACCCCGCTGCTGCGCTGGGACGATCGCACCTGGCTGAAGCCGGAGAGCCTGCAGCCGGTCGGGGCCTTCAAGATGCGCGGCGCCTATAACGCCATCGCCTCCCTGTCGGACGAGGAGCGGCGCCGGGGAGTGGTGACCTACTCCTCGGGCAACCACGCGCAGGCGGTGGCGCGCGCCGCGCGGCTGCTGGGCGCGCCGGCGGTCGTCGTCATGCCGGAATCGGCACCGCACGTCAAGGTCGACGGCGTGCGCCGCGACGGCGCCGAGATCGTGTTCACCGGCCCCGGCTCGGAGGAGCGGCATCGGACCGCGCTGGACCTGGTGGCGCAGCGCGACCTGGTCATGGTCGAGCCGTACGACGACCGGCGCATCATCGCCGGCCAGGGGACGGCCGGCCTGGAGATCGCCGAAGACCTGCCGGACGTCACCAGCGTGCTGATCCCCGTATCGGGCGGCGGCCTGTCGGCGGGCATCGCCACCGCCGTGAAGACGCTGGCGCCGAATGCGCGGGTCATCGGCGTGGAGCCCGAGCTGGCCGCCGACGCGCGCGAGTCCCTGGCCGCCGGTGAGATCGTGCACTGGGACGCGTCGCTCACCACGCGGACGATGGCCGACGGCCTTCGGGTTGAGCAGCTGGGCCGTCTGCCATTCATCCACCTGCGGCGCTATATGGACGAGATCGTGACCGTCACCGAGGAGCAGCTGCTGGACGCGATCCGCCAGCTCGCCAGCGGGGCGCGCCTGGTAGCCGAGCCCTCGGGCGCGGCGGCCATGGCCGCCCACCTCTCCGGCGCGGCGCGGCAGCCCGAAGGCGACGACCATCGGGTGATCGTTATCAGCGGCGGCAACCTCGAGCCGCTCCAATTCGCAGAGATCCTGGCCGGCTGAGGCAGGCCCCTTCAGCCTGCCGATCCCTCCCCGCGCAGGCCAGCCAGGAAGCTCACCGCGTTTGCGCCGATGGCGTCGATCGCGTATCCGCCCTCCTGCAGCGCCACCACCGGCAAGCCCAGGCCGCGGATCCGTGCGCCGATGACCGCGTAGTCATCGGTCCGCAGGGCCAGGTCGCCGATCGGGTCGCGCTCGAAGGTGTCGAAGCCCAGCGACAGGACCACCGGCGCGTCCGGGGCGAAGGCACGGATCGCCTGCAGGCCTCGATCCAGCGCAGCCCCGTACGCATCCAGGCCCGCGCCGGCAGGCATCGGCAGGTTCAGCGTGGTGCCGGTGCCGCTACCGCTCCCGCGCTCGGCGGCATAGCCGGAGTAGTACGGGTAGGCGCGGTCGGGGTCCGCGTGCAGCGAGACGTACAGGACGTCGCCCCGCTCCCAGAAGACCTGCTGCGTGCCGTTGCCATGGTGGTAGTCGACGTCCAGGATCGCGACCCGCGAGAAGCCCGCCTCGCGCCGCAGCCACTCGGTGACGATGGCGGCGTTGTTGAAGTAGCAGTAGCCGCCCAGCATGCCGCGTCCTGCGTGGTGTCCCGGCGGTCGGCACAGGCCGTAGGCGAGCGGCTCGCCGTCGACGACGGTCCGCGCCGTGGTGAGGGCGATGTCGACCGCCTTCCGCGCCGCTTCCGCCGTGCCGGCCACGATGGGCGTGGCGGTGTCGAAGCAGAAGGCTCCCAGCCGCCGATGCGCCGCGCCCGGCAGACCCCGCAGCTCCATCGGCCCCGGGTAGGCGGCCAGCCTGAAGGTGTCAGGGATCAGCGGACGGCTGCCGTCGACATCGCCGGCGGACCATGCATCAGCCCAGGCACGATCCACGACGGCTAGCAGGGCGGCGTCGTGCACGGCCAGGATCGGCTCGGCACCGAAAGCCTCTGGCTCGACCAACGCGTAGCCACCGTCGGCCGCGAGCGCGCGCTCGATCTCGATCGCACGCTCCGGCATCTCGAAGCAGGGCACCGGCACGCCGCCCATCAGCTCCAGCAGCCCGCTGTGGCCGAGATGGGCATCGGATCGAATGACCGGCGTGAGTGGTGCTCGGCTCAAGGGGCCGCAGTGTAGCGAGGACATGCGGGCAGGCCTGCCCACGCCGGGTACACTGCGGCAACAGATGAGTGCACTTGACGAGCAGGCGGCGATCTCAGCGCTGCGTGGATGTCCCCTGTTTGCGCCCTGCCCGCAAGGCGTCCTGGCCGATGTCGGCCGGCGGCTGCGTCACCGCCACTTCCGCCGCAACGAGGTCATCTTCCACCAGGGCGACCCGGGTGACGCGCTGCACGTCATCACCTCCGGCGCGGTGAAGATCCTGCTTCCGTCGCCCGAGGGCGAGGAGGCGATCATCGCCACCCTCAAGGCCGGCGACTTCTTCGGCGAGCTGGCGCTGCTCGACGGGCAGCCACGTTCGGCGACGGCGACCGCCGTGGAGCCGACCGAGACGCTGTCACTGCCGCGCGACATCTTCCGCGAGCTGGTGGAGAAGCACCCGGAGCTGCGCGACGCGCTGTTCGCGGCGCTGGCCACGCTGCTGCGCCGCATCACCAAGCACGTGGAGGAGCTCCACTTCCTGGACCTGGCCGGCCGACTTGCCGCGCGGATCGCGCAGCTGGCGCGGCAGGCGCAGCCCGGCGCCACGCGGGCGATCGAGCTGGACTGGCCCTACACCCAGTCCGACCTGGCGGCGATGATCGGCGGCACGCGGCAGAGCGTGAACCGGCTGCTGGCCGACCTCATCGACGACGGCCTGCTGCGGCTGGAGCACGAGCGCCTGGTTATCACCGACCTCGACGTGCTGGAACGCCGCGCCGAGCGCTGAGCCGCGTCCTACTGGACCGCGGCGCCCGCTCCCCAGCGAGCGACCTCGGCCTCGAGATCGAGGGGCAGGATCGCGGCCTGATGGGCCTGCTCGCCCCATGCCGCGGCCGGCACCTGCCACATGATCTCGAACTCGTTGCCATCCGGGTCACGCCCGTACAGCGACTTGCTCACCCCATGGTCCGATGCGCCCGTCAGCGCGCGGGCCTCGCGCAGCGCGTCCCGCGCAGCGGCCAGGTCCTCGATGGTCGCCACCTGCCAGGCGAGGTGATAGAGACCGACCGATCCACGCGGCGGCTTCGCCGCGTCGGCGCCGACCTCGAACAGGCCCAGGTCATGGTGGTTTCCCCCGATCGGGGAGCGCATGAACGCCGCCCGCATGCCGGGCGGCCGTTCCATCTCCTCGAAGCCGAACAGGTCGCGGTAGAAGGCCGCGGCGCGATCGACGTCGCGGACGAAGAGCACCGCGTGGTTGAGACGGACGATGGGAATCGGCATGGCGGGGTCTCCTAGCGGACCAGCTTCCAGGCGCTCTGCCACGGCCAGTTGTTGGCCATGTTGAGCGAGATGTTGGCCCAGGCCATGCCCTCCAGCACGCGCGCCATGCGCAGGCCGCCGACGTCCAGCGGCTCGAGGCCGGCATCCCGTACGATGGTCGAAACCGTTGCCTTGGCATCGGCGTCGTCGCCGGCAATGAAGCCGTCGAGCGCCCCGTTCTCGCGCGCCGTGCTCAGCTGCGAAGCGAACACGGTGTTGAACGCTTTCACGACGTGCGCCTCCGGCAGCATCTCCTGGATGCTCTCAGCGTTGCTCTTGCCCGTCTCCACGACTGCCTGCGAGTTGGTGACGTCGATGACCGGCTTGCCGGCAACCTCGTCTCGGATCTCGCCGGCGACCTCTTCGGTCGCGGCGAACGGGATGGCCAGTACGACCGCTTCGGCGCCGTCGACGGCCTCGTGCGGGCTGGGAGCAGGCTCGCACTCCAGTCCTGCCGCCGCCTGCTGCGCCTTCTCGGCGTTCGAGGCCGCGACCACCACGTCGTGTCCCGCCTCGGTGAGCGAGGACGCCAACGCGCTTCCGATGTTGCCTACTCCAATGACTGCCACACGCATGATCGAGCTGAACCTTGCCTTTCGGTGGGTGCGAGTAATTAGTTGCGGACGCAACTATCTCATTGATTGCGCAATTGCGCAAGTACCTGTCCTGCCCGCAGGTGCCGTGCCGCTGTTCGCGCCGCCTAGAATTGACCCGATGTTCTACGTCCAGCGCGGCCGCGTGCCGCACAAGCGACACACCCAGTTCCGCCGCGAGGACGGCACGCTGTACGCCGAGGAGCTGTTCGGCGTCGAGGGATTCGCAGGCCGCTCATCCCTCCTCTACCACCACACGCCGCCGACGCAGACCTACCAGATCGACGATCCGACTCCGGTCAGCATCGAGGCTTCCGACCCTGATGGCCGCGCGGCGCATCGGCATCACCTGGTCAACACCAAAGAGGTTCAGCCGTCGGGGGATGGCCTGTCCGGGCGCATCCCGCTGTTCTTCAACGGCGACGTCACCTTTGGCGTGGTCCGTCCGGCCGAGCCGATGACCGACTTCTACCGCAACGGCGTGGCCGACGAGATGTTCTACGTCCACGAGGGCAGCGGCACGCTGGAGACGATCTTCGGGCCAATCCCCTACGGGCCGGGCGACTACCTGGTGATCCCCATCGGCACCACGTACCGCCTCGTGCCGGAGGGAAGATCCGAACAGCGCATGTTATGGCTGGAGTGCCCGTCCGAGATCGAGCCGCCGAAGCGGTACCGCAACGAGTACGGGCAGCTGCTCGAGCACTCGCCCTACTACCACCGAGACATCCGGCCGCCGGACGAGATGGAGCCGACCGTCAGCAGCGAGCGCGGCGACTACGTCATTCGCGTGCGCAGCCACGATCGCATCACGCCGTACCACTACCGCCATCACCCGTTCGACCTCGTGGGCTGGGACGGCTACCTGTGGCCGTTCGCCTTCAACATCGGCGACTTCGAGCCGATCACCGGGCGCGTCCATCAGCCACCGCCGGTGCACCTCACCTTCCAGCCGCGCAACTTCGTGGTCTGCAGCTTCGTGCCGCGCAAGTTCGACTACCACCCACTGGCCATCCCCGCGCCGTACAACCACTCCAACATCAACAGCGACGAGGTCATCTACTACGTGGCGGGCAATTTCATGAGCCGCCGCGGCGTGGACATCAGCAGTTTCACTGTGCATCCGGCCGGCATCCCGCACGGCCCGCATCCCGGCACGGTGGAGGCGAGCATCGGCAAGGAGGCGACCGAGGAGCTGGCGGTGATGATCGACACGTTCCACCCGCTGCACCTCACCCGCCAGGCGGTGGAGCTGGAGGACGACCGCTACCCGTACTCGTGGCTGCCCAGCGAGGATCACGAGGAGCACACCCGCCAGCTGTCAGAACGCGGCCCGGAGGCCTTCCCCGATTGAGCGGAGTCAGCGCATGACCCAACCCACTGCCGTGCCGGTGAACGTGTTCGAGAACGACCGCGAGCTGGTGGTGGTGACGCCAATGCCGGGCGTGGCCGCCGAGGACATCAGCGTCGACGTCATGGACGACGGCCAGCTCGTCCTGCGCGCGCGCATGCACGGCGAGGGCCAGGAACGCAGGCAGTACGTGCTCCACGAATGGACCTATGGGCCCTTCGAGCGGACCGTGCAGCTGCCGGTGCCGGTCGACGGCACGCGCGCCAACCTGGCGTACGGCAACGGCGTCCTGACCGTGGCGCTGCCCAAGGCGGACGTCACGGCGCCGGCCGAGCTGGCAGTGGCGCCGACCGGCCACACCCGCGGCGTGACCGGCGGGCACGCCGGCGATCCGGCAAAGACGCACATCGGCTAGCGGTGATCCTGTATTTCCTGCGCCACGGCGACGCAGGGACGAGCCTTCATGCATCCGGGCGCAGCGAAACCCCAGACCGGCTGGTGGAGGACGACGCCCGCGGCCTGAGTGCCGAGGGAGTTGCTGCCCTGCTGGCGGGTGGAGCGGTGTGGCAGCGCCTGAAGCTCCGGCCAGACGTCGTCCTCACCTCGCCTCTGCCGCGAGCGCTGCAGACGGCGCAGCTCTTCTGCGACGCGATGGGCGGCGAGCCGATCTCCGACGATCGGCTGCGTCCCGGCGGCCGCTGGCCAGAGTTCGCACGGGCCATGGCCGACCACCCCGACGCCGCGCGCGTCATGTTCGTGGGCCACGAGCCGGACCTGTCGCAAGTGCTCGCCCAGCTCACCGGTGCCTCGGTCCGCATGCGCAAGGGCGGCCTCGCCTGCGTCGAGTTCTATGGCGTCCCGGAGCCGGGCGGCGGTGAGCTTGCCTGGCTCATCGACCCCGATCTCTACGCTGCCTGAGCCGGTGGCCATCGAGCCCGGGCGGCGCGTCACCCGCATCTCTGCCTACGCACTGTGCGTCGAGGACGGACGCATCCTGCTGTGCCGGATCGCGCCCGGATACTGGTCCGGCATCGGCACCTGGACGCTGCCCGGCGGTGGCCTCGACTTCGGCGAATCGCCAGGGGACGCCGCCATCCGCGAGCTGGCCGAGGAGACGGGGCTGACGGGCGAGATCGTCGGCCTGGCGGAGGTGCTGAACTGGACGGGACGCTGGACGCATCCGCGAGACGGCGTGGACGAGGCCTATCACGGCCTGCAGGTCGTGTATCGGGTCCGCGTGACTGGCGGCGAGCTGCGGGACGAGGTGGAAGGCTCCACCGATCACGCCGCGTGGTTCGACCTGGCCGAAGCGGCCGCACTGCCCCTGGTCGACCTGGCGCGCTGGGGGGTGGGCGTCGCCTCCGGCTCCTGAGCGCCCGGCGGGATCATCGGCTCCTCCGACCTATACTCGACGCCCATGCCCGACCAGCGACTGGAGCTGCACAGCCTCCTGCTGTGCGACCACGCCATCACCGCGCAGGACGGCAAGGTGAGCGCCATCGGCCTCTTCAGCCAGATCAACGTCACTCGGCTGCCGACGGTCTACGGCCGGTTCTTCATCGTGGCCGTGCTGGAGGCCGATCCGGGCCAGCACCAGCTCACCTTCCAGGTGCTGGGCCCATCCGGACAACCGATGCTCGCCAGGCCGCCGCAGTTGCGGCTGGAGGTCCCGCCCAAAGCGATCACCGCCAACATCGTGGCGGACCTCAAGGGCCTGCAGGTCCGCGAGCTCGGCAAGCATCGCCTGGAGCTGCGCGCCGGCGACCGCGTGCTGGGCAGCACCCCGTTCACCATCAACCTCCTCTGGCAGGACCGTCGCGCCGCCAACGCCTAGCGATCTCACGGCGATGGCGGTGGCGACGTTTACCAAGGCGTAGGACTCAACGAGGAAAAGCCCCGATGGTGCTGCCGCACCCTGACGCCGCTCCGCCCACAGGTGACGATCGCCTGATCGCGGTCGGCACCACCAACGTCTTCTGCCGCCCTGGTTGCCCCGCACCGGCACCGCTGCCGCACAACGTCCAGCGGCTGGCGACGGCCCGCGAGGCGCTGTTCGCCGGCTATCGCCCGTGCCTGCGCTGCCGTCCGCTGGAGAGCGCCCATCCCGCCCCGACCGACGCCGAGGTTCGTCGCGCGGAGCGGCTGCGACCGGTGCTGCGCGCCGCGCGACAAACCCGTCAGCTCCGATCCGGGCGCGACCGGATCGTGGTGCGCCTGCTGGCGAGCCCGCTGGGACCGTTGCTGGCCGGCGCCACGGCGGACGGCATCTGCCTGCTGGAGTTCAGCGATCGCCCCATGCTTCCCACCCAGCTGGAGGTCGTCGCGCGGCGGTTGCGCCGTACGGTGGTGGCGGGCCGGCATCGGCTCCTCGAGGCGCTCGAGCAGCAGCTGAACGAGTACTTCGCCGGCGGCCGCTCCGGGTTCGACCTGCCGGTGCTGGCACCCGGCACCCCGTTCCAGGAGCGCACCTGGTCGGCATTGCGCGCGATCCGCGCCGGCGACACCATCACGTACGAGGAGCTGGCGCTGCGGGCCGGCCGCCGGGGCGCGCAACGCGCCGCAGGAACGGCCAACGGTGCAAACCGGCTGTGCCTGCTTGTGCCCTGTCATCGCGTGATCCGCAAGGGCGGCGGGCTGGGGGGCTATGGCGGCGGCCTGTGGCGCAAGGCGTGGCTGCTCGACCACGAGCGGCGCATTACGACCAGCACGCTCAGACAGCCGCAGCCCTTGCCCTGATGGCGTAATCTTCGGGCCCAGTCATCATCTTCTCGAGCATCACGGAGGGGGGCGCGTGCCGTATATCCCGGCGCTCCTTGCCATCTTGCTGGGGCTGTCCACCGCGACGGCCACCGGCGACCCGGCGGACGCACACTTCTTCCCCGCACGGACGTGGGGAGCCTCACTGCAGACATATGGCGCTGCCCTGATCGACTATGACGGCGACGGACGCCCGGATCCGTTTCTGAGCTGGCATCGCCTTCGACCGCCGACGCTTCTCCACAACAAGGGCGGGATGACCTTCGGCCGGCCCGACGTCCCGTGGATCTTTCCCATGGACCGCCACGGCTGTGCCTGGGGCGAAGCGAATGGCGACCGCTCGCCTGACCTGTACTGCAGCCGCGGTGCACAGCACGGCACCGGCAGCGGGCCGAAAGAGCTGTGGTCGACCAATCCGTGGGCTGAGTGGGGCGCCGCCGCCGGCATCGACAACCCGCTGGCGCGCGGCCGCTCCGTCAACTGGCTCGACTACGACCGTGACGGCGACCTCGACCTGTTCACCGGTGCCATCCGGCGCGACACGTACGGGGACCAGCTCTTCCGCAACGATGGCGGCACCTTCACGGCGGTGCGGGCCGGCGTCAGCGGCCTGCGCATGACGCTGATGTCGACCACGGCCGACTGGAACCGGGACGGCTGGCCTGACCTGCTCCTCCTGCAGGCGACGGAAGACAACACGCTGCGCGCCTTCCGCAACGATCACGGCACCTTCGTGCGCACCACCCTGGCGAACAGCGGGGGCGACTGGAAGGGCGCGGCCTGGGGCGACTTCGACGGGGACGGCTGGCCGGACCTCAGCCTGACCTCACTGGGCCACGAGCTGATCCTGCACAACGATCACGGGACGTTCCGGGTCGCGCAGAAATCGCTGCTGCTCCGCGGCCGCACCAGCACCTGGCTGGACGTGAACAACGATGGGCGTCTGGACCTGTACGTGGTGCAGAGCGCGAAGGGTCTGGACCCGGGGCCGACCGGCGACGCATCCGACGTGCTGTTCCTGCAGACCAGCACCGGCCGCTTCCACAAGATCGCCCTGCCGGAGACGTCAGGCTGGGCCGGGGCCGGGCAGAGCGTCGCGTCCGGCGACGTGAACGGGGACCATCGGGTTGACGTCGTGGTCAGCAACGGGCGGAATCGGTGGCTCGGCAGCCAGCACCTGCTCACCAATCGCATGCGCGCCGGCGGCGGCGCGAGCCTCGTCCTGCGTGGCTCCCGCTGGAACCCCCTCGGCTTCGGCGCCCGCGTCCGCATCACCATCGGCAGCCACTCTCGCTGGCTGGAGCTCACCGACGGGATCGCGGGCGTCAGCCAGTCCTCGGCGGTGGTCGCCATCGGCCTGGGAAGCGCGCTGCGCGCCACCGTCCGTGTGCTGTGGGCGAACGGCGTGTGCGACCAGGTGCGCGTCAGGAGCGGAACCACCCGCCGCCTGGCCATCGGCTCCGCGCACTGCTGAGCCGGCGCCCAAGCAGGCTGCGCCCGCCCTAGGGCCGATCCGCCTTCCAGGCCACCAGCACCCCCACGTCCTCGTACTTCCAGGCCACGTCGACGCTGCCGAAGCCCGCCGCCGTCAGCCACGAGAGCTGGTCGGCGGTGGTGTCCAGGTGGTCGTGCTGGGCCTCGTGCGGGTCCTCCGGGCGCGGGTAGTCGTACAGCTCCATCAGTCGATGCGATGCATGCCGGAAGGCATCCGCCACGATCATCACCCCGCCCGGGGTCAGGTGCTCCCACAGCCGCGAGAAGAGGTGGCGCTTCTCATCGGCCCATAGGTGGTGGATCGCCAGGACGCTGACGATTGCCTCGAACAGCCCGTCCAGCTCCGGGTTCGTGATGTCGCCGGCACGCAGCTCGACCCGGTCACGATGAGCGCGCAGCCGCTGACGCGCGCGCCCCAGCATCTCGTGCGAGACGTCGATGCCCACCACCCGGACATCCGGTAGCGCATCCAGCACGCGCAGGGCCGTGGTGCCGGTGCCCACGCCAAGGTCCAGCAGCCGATGCGGCGGGCGCAGCTGCAGCAGGTTCACTACGGTGTCCTGGATCTCGTCGTAGCGCGGGACCTGCTGTCGGATCTCGGCGTCGTAGCGAGCGGCCCAATCGTCGAAATGCTGGCCGACGCTCCGCGTCGCGGGCTCGCTGCTCACCAGCTGATGTCCGTCCCCATGGCGTGATACCCGCCGTCGACGTGGATCATCTCGCCGGAGGTCATGGATGACCAGTCGCTGAAAAGGAAGCAGACCATCTGGCCGACGGGCGTGGCATCGCTGGTCGACCAGCCCAACGGGGCGCGCTTCTCCCATCCACCGGAGATCTGGTCGAAGCCGGGGATGTTCTTGCCGGCCATTGTCCGGATCGGGCCGGCAGACACCGTGTTCACGCGGATCCCGTGCGGGCCCAGGTCGCGCGCCAGGTAGCGCGTGGTCGCCTCCAGTCCCGCCTTGGCCACGCCCATCCAGTCGTAGATCGGCCATGCGAAGCGGCCGTCGAAGGTGAGGCTGACCAGGCTGGAATGGCCGGCGGCCTTCATCGGCTCAAGCAGGCCAACCCCCAGCGCCTTCAGCGAAAAGGCCGATGTCTGGAAGCCGGTGGCCACGCTCTCCCAGGGCGTGTTCAGGAAGTTCCCGCCCAGCGCGTCCTGGGGCATGAAGCCAATCGAATGCAGCGCGCCATCCAGCCGCCCCCAGCGCCCGGTGACTTCCGCCGCCACCGCCGCGATCTGCTCATCGTTGTTCACGTCCATGTCCATGACGTCCGGCACCGGGTCGAGCTTCTTCGCCACGCGCTGGGTGATGCTCATGGCACGACCGACGCTCGTCAGCAGGATCTCCGCTCCCGACTCCTGGGCGACCTTGGCGACCGCGAAGGCCATCGAGTCGTCGGTCAGGATGCCGGTGATCAGCAGCTTCTTTCCATCAAGCAACAATGGCGGAGTGTCTCCTGTGCGGGCGCCGAATTGTAGACCGATGCGCTGCCGGGCTACGCTGGGCGGGCAATGATGGTGCACCTCTACGACTACGAGGTCCCCGTCGCCGATCCGGACGCTGGCGTGCCCAACCTGCGCGACGCCCTCGCCGGCCTGGGCGACGAGGATCGCAAGGCATTGCTGGGTGGCCTGTTCAAGCCCGAGCGCATGCCGGGCACCATGGAGCGCATCTCGACCCTCGTCAGCGATCTGGATGCCAGCTTCGGCGACCTGCTCACCCTGCTCGACAATTCGGCGCGCATCCGAAGGTTCGTGGCCATCGACGAGGCGAAGACCGTCCTGGACCGATACCTGCCGGACACCGCGCTGGCCGGCACGCACGACTGGGACGTAGCGCGACTGCATGAGCCGTACGGCGACGGCACGTACCACGGCAAGCTGCTGAAACGGGTCCGCAAGCAGCTGCGCAGCGTCTCCAGCCGCGAGGCGCTGCTCACCCCGTTCCTGCTGCGCAGAGAGTGGGGACGGTGACCCGGCGGCGGCGCGGCCGCCCCTACCAGCCCTACCCGGCCCGCACCTCGAACTGGGGAGCGCGCCTGCTGATCGTGGGCGTGGGACTGGTGATGCTGCTGGGCATCGCCGCGCTGACCTTCACGCGCTGAGGCTCAGGCGCTGACCTTGCGCTCCCGGCGCTCCGCCTCGGCGCCGGACCGCAGCTCCACCTCGAGCCGCAGCCGCGAGAGCACGTTCCACTCGTCGGAGCTCAGGCTCGCGGCGTCGACGTCGGCCTGCACGTCGTCCAGGCGGCGGCCCAGCGCCACCGGTCCTCCGCCACCCTCGGCTGCCTCCAGGATCGCGTCCTCCAGCCGCTGGCTGTCCTCGCTCCAGGTCAGGTGCGCGCCGAGGAATGGAGCCTCGCGTTGCAGGGCTGCGCGAGCGACGTGGACCTTGCGCATCGGCCCCAGCAGCGCCACGTTGGTCGCGTAGGCGTAGATCTGCAGGCCGTCGGCCGCCAGGTACATCGGCTCGCCGCGGACGATGGCGCCCAGCAGGTGCTCGACCGCGAAGCCCACCGTGCGCATCGGCCAGGTCTCGATGCCCCGAGCCTTCCGCGTCTGCAGGCGATCGATGCCGATGGTTCGCAGGGCGCCGCCAACAATGTCGGTCAGCGCGTCGTCGTCGGTGCCCGGCTTCACAGAAAGCGCCACCTGGGCCAGCGTCCGCTTGCGACGGATGCGCTCGACCAGCAGGAAGGGCGTGAGCACCAGCATCTGCAGCACGGCCATTCCCAGCGAGGCGGTCGCCGGATAGGACGCCGGGACGAGGCGCAGCCACTGGCCGATGGAGCGTTCCTCCTGGAATTCGACCCAGGTCGTCAGCGCGGCGATCACCGGCGGCGTCAGCACCAGCGCGGCGACGATGGCGAAGACCACCAGCGGGGTGACGCCGAAGTTGCGCCCGATGATGCCGGCGGCATCCAGCAGCGCACCCACCAGCAGCGGTACGGCGAAGCCGGCCAGCAGGATCACCCAGGCAGCGGCCAGCAGGCTGACGACTGCCAGCACGCGGCCCTGCTTGCCCGGCACCTGGCCGAAGTACAGCGCTGTCGCCCAGCCCATGGCGAACGAGGCCGATCGACTGATCGCCTGCCAGGCGAGCAGCAGCACGAAGGGCAGGAACGGCATGACTGCCGGAGGAGAAGCACGCCGCGTGCCGCGGCGCTGCCAGCGCGCGGTCAGCCCAGGTGCACGGTGACCTTGATGACGCCAGCGCTGGTGTCCGCATCGGAGATCTGCGCCCACGCCTCGGGGGAGAGGTCCGCGACCTTCTGGTCCGCCGTGCCCCACAGGCAGTCGCAGTAGTCGACCACGGGCAGCGAAACGCAGCGGTCCGCGCACACCGTCACGTGTCGGCTCGCGGGCGGAGGATCGTAGTGCCCGCCCAATGCGCCGGGCAGGGCCACCACCGCCTCACCGGACCAGCCGGCGGTGCAGCAGTACCAGGTGGCGAGCCCCGTGACGGTGTCACCGGTGAGCGGGGGTGGTGGAGGCGGCGCTGCCGAGGGTGGTGGCGGCGGCGGCACGGGAGTGGGCAGCGGGGTGGCGGCGCTCACGATGGTCGCGCGCATCTGGGCGGTGGCCGGGGTCGGCAATGCGCGCTGCTGGCGCCAGAGCGACTCGGGGCCAATCGCGGCCTGGCTGTCGAGCAGCGTCATGGCGGCCAGCCGCTCGCGGCCGAATCCGCCTCGATCGAGCACGCTGGTGGCGGTGCCCGCATCCAGCAAAGGGGTTGGCGCGGCGGCGGCTGGCTGCGCGGCGGACTCGACTGCCAGCGGCGCCAGCAGCGCGATACCGAGGGCGCTGATGATGGTCAGTGCGGCGACGCGCCGCAGCAGGTTGGGCAATAGAAGGATCCCCTGGGCTTCGCGCGGACGGGGCACCGATGGACCCGCCAGAGACTCACGTGGGACGCCCGGGCACCCTACCATCCCCGCCGGCGGGCTGTCGACTCGGGCACTCCGATCTGCTCTACCCTCAACCCGCGCAGACCGCCACAACGCACAGCCGGGAGGTCAGATGCCCCGCAAGAAGAAGGAGCCGGAGCGGCGACGCGGCGCTGTGGTGGTCCGCGGCAGGGCCGACACGGAACGCCGGACCGAGGACCAGGAGCTGCTGCGCTCCGCGCCATCCGCGCCCGCCATCGCCTTCCGGGAGACCGATACGTGGCGGACGCTGCGGATCATGGGCGAGTTCGTAGAAGGCTTCGATGCGCTGGCGGAGATCGGGCCGGCGGTCACCATATTCGGCTCCGCGCGAGTCGGGCGCCGGAATCGCTACTACGGCGCCGCCCGACGCGTGGCGGAGGCACTCGCGCGGCGCGGCTTCGCGATCATCACCGGCGGCGGCCCCGGAATCATGGAGGCCGCCAACCGCGGCGCAAAGGACGGCGGCGGCCTCTCCATCGGCTGCAACATCGAGCTGCCCTTCGAGCAGGGGCTGAACGAGTACGTCGACCTGGGGATGGAGTTCCGCTACTTCTTCGTCCGCAAGACGATGTTCGTGAAGTACGCCGAGGGCTTCGTCATCTTCCCCGGCGGATTCGGCACGCTGGACGAGCTGTTCGAGTCGCTGACCCTGATCCAGACCGGCAAGGTGGAGCACTTCCCGGTGGTGCTGTACGGCAAGGACTACTGGAATGGCCTGCTGAAGTGGATCCGCGACAAGCCGCTGTACGAGGAGAAGATCAGCCCCGAGGACCTGGACCTGCTGACGGTCACCGATGACGTGGAGACGGCCTGCAACGCCATCGTCGAATCTCGCCGCGATCGCGAGGCGCGAGAGGAGCGTCGCTCCGATGAGAAGGCCAGCGTGAAGGCCACTGCCGAAGCGCGCAGCGAGGCCGCGGGGGGCACCCGCCACGCCGACTGACGTCGTGGACGTTTCGGCGATGGCGGGCCCGACCGGATTCGAACCGGCGATCTCCAGCGTGACAGGCTGGCATGTTGGGCCGCTACACCACGGGCCCGCGGGAGCGACGGTGGCGGAGTATAGCAGGCAGTCCCCGGCGCCTCAGGATCTGGGCCGGCCCCGTGCCCGGCGCACCGCCACCAGTCGCGCCGTCCAGGCGTAGCCGACGGCGACTCCCACCAGGACGATGCCGCCGGGCAGCAGCAGGGCTGCCGGCCCACTGCCCGAAGCCGCGCTGACCACCGCCGCCACGCCCCATCCCAGGGAGAGCGCGGCCATCACGGCGGTCAGGCCCACCACCGCGGTTGCGGCGATGGCACGCAGCGTCAGCGCAGCCGCGGCCAGGTGGCCGATGCCCAGGATCAGGAGCGCGACGCCGCTGGCGGTGGCCGCGCCGCCCACAGCCGACCGGTCGATGATCAGTGGCGGCAGCAGCCCGTAGAGCCAGCCCGCGCCCCAGATCCCCAGTCCAACCGCCACTGCACCGCCCATCAGCAGCAGCAGCCCCGCCCCGGCCAGCCACGCCGTCGCGAATCGGGGCGGCAGCGACGGCGCCGAGCGGCTCAGCGTGGCGGGCGGGCCAGCACGATCGCTGCGGCCGCGAAGACGATGGTGCAGATCGCCAGCGCACCGGCCAGCACCGGGTCACCAGGCCCCAGCGTCATGACCCGCACCACCCCGATGGCCGACAGCAAGGCCGCCAGTGCGGAGACGCCAACCACCACCGGTCGGCTGCGACGCACGTCGGCCAGCAGGGCCAGCGCGGAGACGACCACGGCAAGTCCCAGCAGTCCCAGGCCAACCCCGCCCATGACCTGGCCCTGCCCAAGCGCGCCCGCGTTGGGCGGGGGCAGGGATCCGTAGCGGGCGGCCGTAGTCATTCCAAACACGACCATCGCAACTGCCGCGATGAACAGCGCAAGGCCCAGGATCGAGAGCGCCAGCAGCGCGACGCTGCCAGCCTCGCCGACGTGCTCGGGCGCCAGCGAATGCCCGTGAGGACGAGGCGTGGGACGCGATACGGCTCGGCCGCGGCTGCGCGGGCGCGGGCTGCGTCCCGTGCCGGCATTCTTGGTGGTGACCAACGAGGGTCGGACCTCCTGACACACGGCGACGCGCCGTCGGGCGCGTCGAACGGCTCCCGATTGTAGGGGACGAGGTTGCGCGACGCGACCCTATACTCGGCGCCGATGCCGTTCGAGCCTGCCGAGGACCCCCGAGCCGCGCGTCGCCGCACCATCACTCGCTGGGTCACCCTCGTGCTCGTGGCAGCGCTGGTCGGCCTGGTCGTCTACCTGGGCTACCTGGGCTTCATCGGCTCCGACCAGCTGGCGAACCCGCCGCTGCCGAGCACCGACTGCCGCACCCCGGCCATCGCCGACGGCTGGGTCTACGAGGCCATCAACTACGACGCCAGCACTGACGGCGTGGTCGGCGACATGCCGGATCCCAAGCACTGCACGCCGCGGGACGTACAGCTTGGCGGCAAGCTGGAGACTGCCGACGGCGTGCGCCTGGCCGGCTGGTACGTTCCCGCCGGCAACGGCGCGTCGCCGAGCGCCGCGACCGTGGTGCTGGCGCACGGCGAGGGCGGCAACAAGAGCACCATGCTCCAGTACGCATCGCTCCTCCATGACCGCTACAACCTGGTCCTCTTCGACTTTCGCAACCACGGCCAGTCGGGCGGCTCGCAGACGACCCAGGGAGTGCTGGAGCAGAACGACGTGCGCGCCGTGGTCGACTGGCTGAAGAAGGTCAAGAAGCCGGCACGGATCGCCGTGCTTGGCGTGTCGATGGGCGCCGCCGCCGCCCTGAACGACGCCATCACCGATCGGGCCGTGAACGCGCTGGTCCTCGACTCGCCCTACGCAACCCTCACCGGTGCCGTGCAGGCGCGGCTGGAGCAGCAGGGCTACCCACTGGCCCTGCCCGGCGCCTGGGCGAGCCTGATGGGCGCGCTGCTGCGCACCGGACAGGACATGAGCTCGGGTGATCCGGTGCAGCTGATCGGGCGCTTCGACCGGCCGGTCCTGATCATCGTGGGCGGCCGGGATCGCGAGGTCGGCCAGGCAGACGGCACGGACCTCCTGGCAGCGGCGCGCGACGGCGACGTCCCCTCGGCATCCCTGGAGCGGTGCGCCGGTGCCGGCCACGGCCAGTCGGTCGAGTCGTGCCGCGCCGACTACGCGGACTGGGTGCTAGGCTTCCTCGACCGCAGCCTGGCCAGGTAACCGGCATCGCCTCAGCGCGGTCGCCGCGGCGGCCCTGCGGCCCACTCTTCCGCTGACGAGGAACCCTTGATGAACGTCATGTCCGACGCTGACCAGCGCTTCGACCGCGCCGTCGAGCGTTGGTTCCGCGGCATGCTCGCGCTCGACCCGGAGGAGGCCACCTACGTCGGCATCCACGATCACGACCATCGCCTCTCCAGCGGAACGCGCGAGCACGTTGAGGAACAGGCCGCCTTCCATCGAGCCGCGCTGGCCGAGATGGAGGAATTCCCGCCCGATGACCTGTCGCCGGATCGCGCCCTGGACCGCGAGCTCGTCGCGCACGAGAGCCGGCTGGCCATCCACCAGCTGGAGGAGCGCCGCCAGTGGGCCGGCGCGACGCGCGGGGCGGAGCACATCGGCAACGCGCTGTTCCCGCTCTTCACGCGTGACTACGCCCCGCTCGAGGAGCGGCTGGAGTCGATCGCGCAGCGGCTCGAGGCGGCGCCACGCTACCTGGCCGAATCGCGCACGAGGGTCAGCGATCCGGTGCGCCTGTGGGTCGACATTGACATCGAAAGCAGCGAGTCGCTGCCCGATTTCCTGGACTCGATCGTGGCGGTGGCCCGCTCCGAATCGCGCGACGAAGCACTCACGCGACGCGTGGCGCAGGCCGCGGAAGGCCTCCGTTTGGCGCTGCAGGAGCACGTGGCCTGGATGCGCAGTGACCTGCTGCCGCGCGCCGATGCCGCGTGGCAAACGGGCCCCGAGGGATTCGAGCAGCTGGTGTCGCTGCGCCGGCTGGAGGCAACCGCCGACGAGATCCTGGCCGTCGGCGAGCAGATGCTGGCGGACGAGTCGGCTGCGCGGGAGGCGCTGTGCGCCGAGATCGACCCCACCCTCTCACCGGCCGAGGTGGGCGACCTGATCAAGGACGACCATCCCGCCACGTTCCCGGAGGCGATCGAGGAGTACCGCGACGCCATGAATCGGGCCCGGGCGTTCATCGTGGAGCATGACCTGGCGACGCCGCCGCGGCAGGATCGGCTCAAGGTCATCGAGACGCCGCCCTACCAGCGGCACCTCATCCCGTTCGCCGCCTACTACCAGCCGCCGCGCTTCGACCCGGACCCGGCCGGGACCTACATCGTCACGCCGCCCGGCACACCGGACATGTGGCGCGAGCACAACTACGCCTCCATCAGCAACACCAGCGTCCACGAGGCATACCCGGGTCACCACATGCAGCTGGCGGGCGCGAACGAGAACCCCAGCCTGGTGCGGGCGCTGTCGCTCAGCGCTGCCGAGTTCGACGAAGGCTGGGCGTTCTACTGCGAGCGGATGATGAAGGAGGCCGGCTTCGACGACACGCCACGCCATCGGTGGGTCATGCATACCGACGCGATCTGGCGCTCGGTGCGCATCATCCTGGACGTCAAGCTGCACCGCGGCGAGATCGGCTTCGAGGACGCCATCGACTACATGATCGAGAAGACCAGCTTCGAGCGCCCGGCTGCCATGGCAGAGGTCAAGCGCTACACCAGCACGCCCACCTACCAGCTCAGCTACCTGTACGGACGCCACATGATCGAGGCGCTGCGCGACCGCGTTCGGCAGCGGATGGGACCTGCCTTCAACCTGAAGTTCTTCCACGACACCTTGATCTACGGCGGCACGATGCCCGTCTCGTTCGCCGCACGGCTGTTCGATGCCAAGCTGGGCGGCCTGGACCGATGACGCCGCGGCACGGGCGCCGCGGGGCCCTGCTGGGCGGACTGCTGCTGCTCGCCGCCTGCGGCGGACCGACCGCCACCCCTCCGGCCTGCCCGACCAGCGCCCCGACCTCGGACCAGGCCACGTCCATCCTCTCCGGCGTCACCGGCATCGACGTGAAGACCAACAAGGGCAGCTTCACGATCTCACTGCAGCCCGATTCGGCCCGGATCGCCGCCGCCAACCTGGTGATGCTCGCGCGCTGCGGCTTCTACGACAACGTGAGCTTCCATCGGGTCATACCCGGTTTCGTGATCCAGGCTGGTGATCCCCAGACCCGCGCCAACCACGGCGACTTCGATGGGCTCGGGGCTGGCGGCCCGGGCTACCAGTTCCAGGTGGAGATGCCCGATTCGTCGACCACGTACCGGAAGTACATGGTGGCCATGGCGAACGCCATGCAGTACGACACCCAGACCGGTGAGATCCAGGGCGGGACCGATACGAATGGCAGCCAGTTCTTCGTGATGCTGGCCGACGCGCCGGGGCTGAGGCCGTATTACAGCGTGCTGGGCACGGTGAGCAGCGGGACCCAGACCGTGGACGCGATCGGCCAGCTGCCGACCAGCGGCGACCCCACCAACGTGCCGCTGGACCCCGCCATCATCGAGTCGATGACCGTGCAGCAGGCGGCCTCCCCGAGCTGATGCCCAGGGCCGACCGCTTTGAAATGTGAAGGATTCTTAGCCCCGAACCCTTGACCTCCGCGGCGTGCCTTGGGTAGTATGTGTTCGCTGTTCGTACAGCGATTCACCACTGATCGCAAGGTCATGGGTAGGTTTGGGTAAGGGTAGTGCGGGAAACCGTGCGTGAAAGATGCCCTTGCGGTTAGCGAATCCGGCAGCACATGAAGGCCCCTCTTCGGAGGGGCCTTCTGCTATCCGCGCGCGGATTTGCGCCTAACGAAAAGCCCCTCTCAAGAGGGGCCCCTCGCGTTGTTCTGCTGGGCTGCGCTACAGGTTACCCGTCAGCAGCAGGATCAGCAGGATCAGCAGGATCAGTCCAATGATCCCTCCACCCCAGTACATGACGTTCCTCCTCTGCAGTGCGTTCTCCTGTCACAGTGGATGCAGCCTGCGTGCCAACCGCCTGCTGGAGCTCGGCGGGGTATGATTCCCGCTCCCGCGCGCCGGTAGCTCAGTGGATAGAGCGTCGGCCTCCGGAGCCGAAGGTCGCAGGTTCGAATCCTGTCCGGCGCGCCACCTCATGGACACTGCCCTGGGCGGCCGTTCAGAGGTGCTCATCCTCCGGATCGCCCTGGACGTCGCCGCCCAGGATCGCCGGCGCGTCACCTGGCGGCCGCTCGCGGCCGGGCATCGCTCGCTCCTCCATGCGGTAAGCAGGATCCTCCTCGCTGAGCCCGCCTCCAGTCCCGTAGCCGCCACCGCGCGTCGCCTGCGGCTTGCGCTCGTCGACATCATCCGGGCCCTGCGGGTCGCTCTGGCGCGCCCCGCGATCCTCGCTCCGGCGGTGCGTATCGGCGGTTACCAGCCGCGCCGCGTCCGGATCGCTGATCTCGCGGGTCTCTGCCGGAATGAACTCGTCATCCGGGTCCGATGGGGTGAGGCTGCCGGTCGCACCGGTCAGCCCACCCTGCTCTCGATCTTCCATGGTGTCTAGCTTCCCGCTCGCGAACCGGGGCTCTCAACCTCTCCGCGCCAGGCGCCGGTCGGCTCTCCCTTGCCCTCGATGTACTTCTTGAAACGGTCGAGGTCCTCGTCCAGCTGGCGGTCGAGGACGCCCGCCCAGTCGCCGATCGTCTCAACCGCGCCCTCCGGCTCCACGTCGAGCTGTACCGTCACGCGGGTGGTGCCGTCATCGATGCGATGGAACGTGACCACGCCGGCGTTGCGTGCGCCGCTGGTGCTGTGCCAGGCAACGCGCTCGTCGGGATGCTGCTCGCTGATCTCGGCGTCCCACTCCTTCTCCACACCAGCGATCTCGGCGGCCCAGTGAAGGTGCGTATCGTCCAGCTGGCGGACGCTCTTCACGCCCTCCATGAAGCGTGGAAACTCCTCGAATTGGGTCCACTGGTCGTAGACGGCCCGGATCGGCGCGTTGACGTCGATCGACTTGGTGACTTCGCTCATTGGGGTTCTCCTCCCGATTCTCGGCTGATATGGAATGGTCGTGACGGGAGGCGGTGCAAGCATCGCGCCAGTTCCGAGCAGCAGGCGGGCACGCGTGATGCATCGGCTTGCGACGACACACCTGCGCAAGGAGGATCTGGCCATGCCAGCCGGCAGCAGCAAGAAGCGAGAGCGCCAGTACGAGCACATCAAGGAGTCGTACAAGGACCGCGGCGTTAGCACCGACGAGGCGGAGGAGCGGGCTGCCCGGACGGTGAACAAGGAGCGCCGCGAGCACGGCGAGACGAAGTCGAAGAAGAAGTCCTGAATAAGCGCCCATCCGCCATGATCGGGGGGTGCAGCACCAGCTGATCCCGCGGGACCGCGTCACTCGCGAGGCGGAGGAGGAGCGCCTCAGCCCGCAGGCGGCACGCTCGGCGCGATCGCGCGGACGCGTGCGACCAGAGGAATCGGACGCGCAGCGCACCGCCTTCGAGCGGGACCGGGACCGGATCATCCACGCCAAGGCGTTCCGGCGCCTGAAGCACAAGACGCAGGTCTTCATCAACCCCGACGGCGACCACTTCGTCACCCGCCTGACGCACACGCTGCACGTCGCGCAGATCGCCCGGGCACTGGCGGCGGGCCTGAGCCTGAACGAGCCCCTGGCCGAGGCCATCGCGCTGGGCCACGACGTCGGCCACACGCCCTTCGGGCACACCGGTGAGGAGGCGCTGTCGCCCTACTTCGCGCCGGCCGAGTGGCACCACGCGGCGCAGAGCGTGCGGGTCTTCGAGGTGCTCGAGAACCTGAACCTGACCTGGGAGGTCCGCGACGGCATACGCGCCCACTCGTGGAAGATCTCCCCGCCACCGGCGACCGCCGAGGCGCTCTGCGTGCGCTACGCAGACCGCATCGCCTACCTGACGCATGACGCGCTGGACGCCATCCGCGCGGCGGTGCTGTCGCGCGAGGCGCTGCCGCAGGCGGTGACGCGGCGCTTTGGCGAGCCGGGGCGCGCCTGGATCGGCGAAATGATCAATGCGGTGATCGCCAACTCCCTGAACGCCGGCGAGGTGCGTATGGACGAGGCAACCCTGGCGGTCATGAATGAGCTGCGCAGCTTCATGTTCGAGCGCGTGTATCTCGCGCCCGCGCAGCTCGAGCACCAGGAGCGAGCGATCGGCCTGCTGCGCGCCTTGATGGAGCACCACCTGGACCACCCCGACGACATCCCGGCCAGCTACCGCCAGGACGATGCGTTGGTAGTGGTGCGGGCGGCTGACTACGTCGCGGGCATGACCGACCGCTTCGCGCTGGCGACCTACGCGCGCCTGTTCGGAGCCGATGCCGCGGCCGCGACCGGGTTGCCCGGCAGCTAGTCCCCGGTCCCGAACACCCGCAGCGCCCCGGCACGGACGGTGAAGACCACCGGGGTGAGGCCGAGGGGCTCACCGTCGGCATGCGCCGGATGGGTCCGGCGCAGCCCGTCGACGCGGATCTGGCGTGCGGCGATGTGCTGCACGCGCGGCTCGCGGCGAGGACGGTTGCGCGCCACGGCCAGGTAATGCCGCAGCACGTCCGCGGTGCTCATGCCGCTGAACACCACCAGGTCCAGCAGTCCGTCGGACGGGTCCGCCTGGGGAGCCAGCGCAAACCCGAAGCCGTAGTACGGCCCGTTGCAGGCGGTGACCGCCGGAGCGCCGGTGCGCATGCGCTTGCCGTCGACGGTGAGCAGCATCCGACGCTGTCTCCAGCGCAGAGTGCGCCAGGCGGCAACCAGGGCGCGCCAGGTCCCGTAGCGGGTGCCCACTGCCGCCGCACCGAAGCCGGCGGCGTCGAGCCCTACGCCGGCTGCCTCGAAGAACGCGGCCGCGTCCTCGGGAGGCTCGTCCGGCGCTCCCTCCCCGGCAGGGACGTGCCAGGCCAGCCCGACGTCCACGCTCCGCTCGATGCCACGGCGAATGACGTCGGCAGCGTCCCGCTCGCGACGCGGCAGGCCCCAGCCGGTTGCGATGTTGTTCCACGAGCCGCGCGGGATGACGCCGAGCGTCACCTCGCTCCCGACCAGCGCGGCCGCGGCGGGCCGCACGGTGCCGTCGCCACCGGCAACCACCACGTCGCGGCCGCCCCGCGCCGCACCGGCGGCCAGCTCGCCCGGGTCGTCATCCTCGGCGAGCTCGTGGAGCGTGACCTGCAGGTCAGCGGCGAGCAGGTCCCGCAGCTGCTCAGGTTCCAGCGGCGGGTCGCCGGACGAAGGAGCGGCGGGCTTGCGGCCGGCCGAGGGATTGACCAGCAGCAGCAAGGGGCGACGCTCAGCCACCGCTCGGACTCGGCAGCGGCGTGCGAGTGATGCCGTCCCAGGCGTAGCGCTGATAGGTCCCATTGCCGCAGTCGATGGAGATCGCCTCTGGCCGGTCCGCCGCCTCGGTCGAAGCGGAGCTCCCCGGCGGGCCGAACACGGTGCGCGTGGTGAGCCCGAAGAACGTCGAGCCGATGGTCGCTGCGGGACCCGGTTGCTCGAAGCCCGGCGAGGATGCTGCGCTGCCATCG
>DATAOD010000210.1:0-1585 GCA_036265975.1 Candidatus Limnocylindria bacterium | reverse complement strand
ACCCCGACCAGCCAAGGTGGTCGAGAGCTGTCGTCGACAGCCGCCTCGGCGCGTTGAGCGTGTCGGCATTTCGGGCCGGCGAAGCGAGCACGAATCCGTTGTGGTCAAACAGTTTGTGTTCTACGGAGCGGCGCCGGAGTCGAACCGACCGAGCCGTGGGCTGCACGACCGCACTGGTTTTGAAGACTCAGCCAGTTCCTCTTAGCGAGCGGCTGCGGCCGCCCAGCGCTCCTTCCTCGAGCGTCGCTCTGGAGGTGCCGCGAATTTGCCTTAGGCGGCTCGCAGCTGCGCGCTCAGCCGCCACGGCTCGGTGCACGGGAGCCTGCTCGCGCTCGGCGGCCGGGGGCCTCGACGCTGCGCTCTGGGCGGGGATGGGCGTCTTCCTCGCCGACCAGAACGCGATCAATCACCTCTGAGTCGACCCCTTCAGGCTGCGGTCCGTGGCAGCAAAGATCGTCCGGCGCGCCACGCAAAGGCGAAGAGCAGGACGGCTGCTCCGGAGAAGACTCCCAGGGCGCCCACGGAGACAGAGGCAGCAAGCGCCTCCGATCCTCCGACACCCGCGGCGGCCAGGGCGGCGGTTCCGGCGGCTGCCTGGGTGGCTGCGCCCGCTGGCCCGACCGGCAGCGCTGCGGCTGCAGCACCCGCACAGAGAAAGAGAAGCGCGAGTGGGAACGAGTAACCCAGTCCGAGCGCGCCGAGCATGATGAAACAGGCCACCCCGCGCACGAGCCAGCAGCCGAAGACGAACGCCCACGCCTGCGTTGCGTGGTACAGCGAGGTCGTGCGCGGGCTCAACCAGCGGCCGAGCCGGAAGCGCAGGGCGCGTTCGCTTCCGGCGAGGCGTGGCAGTGCCACGATCACCGCGGCCGCTGCGATCCCGGCCCCGGCTACGACCACGAGCCCGGCACGCGCAGCGATCCCGCCTCCTGGGAAGGCCACGGCGACGGCGGCGAGCGGCGCCAAGGCGGCGCTGTCGATCAGGCCGAGCATGACAAGCGAGAGGCTGATTGCCCGCAGGCCGGCGGGACAACCTGGGTAGCGGCGCACGACCGCGATCCGCATCGCATCGTCGAAGCGCCCGGGAAGGACGACACCGATCAGCGCCGCGCCGCCATTACCAGCCACGAGTGCCAGCGGAGAGGGCCGCTCGCGGTTCGTAAACAACCGTGCCCACCCGAGTGCCTTCAGCGCCTGGGCGAGGAGAAGCAGCAGCCCGGCTGTTACGAGCAAGCCTGGCTGGCCGCGCGAGAGCGGCCACGAAGTGGTCGCAAAATGACGGATGGCCAGGAGGGCGAGGAGGAGCATGAAGGCAGCCGACCCGAGACCGACTCCCCAGCGCGTCCTCCTCGAGTGGCGAAGCTGCCAGAGCGATCGCATCAGCAGCCGATAGCGGCCCTCGAGTACGACCGGTGCAGCCGAGACTGCGATCTTCGCCAGCGGATCCGGCTGGATATCCAGCGTTGGGGTTTGCCTCATGCGCTGCCTTCGAGGAGCCACCGGCAGCATGCCACCCCAGACCAAGGGACTCGGTGTTGGCGAGCGGTCGCGTTAGGTTAGGGGTGATGGGTGAGGGTCGGCGGTC
>DATAOD010000209.1:0-6049 GCA_036265975.1 Candidatus Limnocylindria bacterium | reverse complement strand
GACCGCCTCGACCGTGCGGTAGCCCAGGCCGGGGTACGAGAAGACGGACTCGACCTGGATCGCGCCGGACACCGTGAAACCCAGGTTGAGCGCGATGAGCGTGACCATGGGCAGCATCGCGTTCTTGATGGCGTGGTCGCGGATGATCCGCCAGGTGGTCAGCCCCTTGGCCTTGGCGGTGAGGATGTAGTCCTCGCTGAGCACGTCGATGACGCTGCTGCGCATGATCAGCATGTACTCCCCCAGCAGGACCAGCGTGAAGCTCAGCGTCGGCAGCAGCAGGTGCTTGCCGATGTCGTACACCGTGTCCCACCACGAGGCGTGGATCGCACCCACGGTAACCCGGCCGGCGGTCGGCAGTCCGAACCACTGGGAGCCCGCGAACAGGAAGAGCAGGCCAAGGAAGAACGTCGGCAGCGACCACATGAAGAGGCTGAAGATCAGCGCGCCGGCGTCGATTGCGGTGCCCCGGCGCCAGGCGGCCAGGAGGCCCAGCGCGATGCCGATCAGGATCGACAGGACCTGGGCCGGCATGATCAGCAGCAGCGTGTTCCCGAGCGCCTGGCCCAGCAGGTCGGCCACGCTCTGGTCGCGCTGGGCGAAGCTCTGGCCCAGGTCGCCGCGGCTCAGCGCGCCAAGGTAGGCGAAGTACTGGGAGTCGAACGGGTTCCCGTTCTCGAAGTTCAGGAAGACTGGCTTGTCCAGGCCGAAGCGCCTGACCAGTGCCGCGCGGGCCTCCGGGTTGACGCGCGGGTCGCGAATGAGGCTGCGGCTCGGGTCCCCGGGCAGGATCCGGAACAGGAAGAAGTTGAAGGTGATGACCACGAAGATGGTGACCACCGCCCACGCGATCTTCGACGCCAGGTAGCGTCCCCGGCCCTGCATCGTCCTGCGGAACCTCCGTTAGCCGATCGGCTGGGCCATGCGGCCCAGCCGATCAACGCGTGACCGCTCGCTCCGCTACTGCGCGCTGGTCGGACGCACCACCGACAGCTGCGACGGATCCTCCAGGCCCAGTGGCGCGAGATCATCCGACCAGCCGGTGAAGGTATCGGTCCGGTGCGCTTCGACCACCTGGTCGTAGTACGGGATGATGTACACCACGTCGTCCATCAGGATCTGCTGCATCTGGTGCACGATCTCCACCCGCTTGGTGTGATCCGGCTCGATGCCCTGCGCCTTGTACAGGCTGTCGTACTCCTTGTTGCAGTAGCCGGACTCGCTGAAGCCGGTCGGAATCTCCTGGCACTGGGCCACGCCCAGCAGGAAGGCCGGATCCGGATCCGAGCCCCAGCCCCACATGATCACGTCGTAGTCGAAGGCCGGGCAGCAGATGCTGGTCAGCGTGTCGGAGTCCAGCTGCTGGATCTCGATCTTGACCCCGATCGCCTGCCACATGCCCTTGATGGCCTCGGCCTCGGCGGCGCCGGAGTCGATGTCATCGGGATAGTTGAAGCGGAACGTGAGGTCGCCGGTCTTGCAGTCCTGGGTCGGCAGGCATTCCCGGATGCCGTCGCCGTTCGTGTCCTTGTAGCCGGCGTCGTCCAGGAGCTTGTTGGCGGCGTCCACGCTGAACTGGTAGTCCGGGACCTCGCTGGCGTAGAAGTCACCCAGTCCCGGCGGCACCAGTGTCAGGCCAGGCGTCGCAAGGCCAGACCTGCCGACGGTGATGATCTGGGTCTTGTCGATCGCGGTCGCCAGCGCCTTGCGCACGTTCAGGTCCTTCAGCGCCGGATGCCCGGTGCACTCACCATCCTTGGGCGGACAGTCCTCCGGCTTGACCTGGTTGAAGATCACGTCGCGCAGGCTGCCGCTCACCGGGTCGGCCACGACCAGCTGCAGCTCGGAGTTGTTGCGGATGGTCGGCACGGCCTTGGTCGGCGTATCGGTGATGAGGTCGACGTCGCCGTTGGCCAGCGCGGCGATCCGCGCATCGCCGTTCGGGATGGTCTGGAAGGAGACGCCGTCGACGTAGGGCGCGCCCTTCCAGTAATCCTTGTTGGCGGCCAGCTCGATGGACTCGTCCTGGACGCTCTTCACGAACTTGAACGGCCCGGTCCCGATCATCTCGGGGTTCTCGAAGGCGACCGGATCCTTGACCTTCTGCCAGATGTGCTTGGGCAGGACGTAGATGAAGGCCATCCGCGATTCGAAGTTGCCGATGGGCGAGTCCGCCGTCAGCACCACGTGCGTCGGGTCGGGTGCCTCGATCTTGCTGAAGACGTCGGGGTAGCTCGGCAGGTATGGGAAGTCTTCGGTATCCCGATACAGCTCAAGCGTGAACTTCACATCCGCGCTGGTCATGGGCGTCCCGTCGTGGAACTTCACGTCGTCGCGCAGGGTGAGTGTCCAGGTCACGCCGTCGTCGGCGACTCCCCAGTCGGTTGCCAGCTCCGGCACGTAGCTGCCGTCCGCGGCCAGCGCGATCGGCGTGTCGAATACCAGCTCGTACAGCGTGTACGACTCTGACAGCAGCCCGTTGCCGGGGTTGAGGCTGTCCGGGAAGCCGGCCATGCCGATCTTCACCGTCCCGCCGGTCAGGTTGCTGCTGGGCTGGGCCACCTGTGATCCCCCGCTCGGCTGCCCCTGGGTCGGGGAACAGGCCGCCAGGGCCAGCCCCAGGACAACGACGGACGGAAGAAGCCTGGCTCGAACGGGGGTGTACATCGAACAACTCTCCCTCGGGTCGCGGCGACCGGAGTCGTGGATTGGGGCCGGCGGGCTGCGACCGGCGGAGCATCGCACAGGCCACGGAATCGGGTCAACGATTCCGGCCGCTTTCGCGGATTCCGCCACCGTCACGCGACGGTGCCGGTGAATTCGTGGGCGCGGCCGGCGGCGCCCGGCTGGCGTCGGGCATACTCGCGCCGCATGCCGAAACCCACCGCGCGCAGCCTGGTCAACGGGCAGGTAGCCATCGAGTGCTTCAGCCTGGGTTCGGATGGGAGAGTGGTCTTCGTCGCGCGCCGCGTGCGCCGCGGCGAGTACGTCTCGCATCTGTGGTCGGTGCCATGGGACGGCGGACGCGCAACCCAGCTCACGAATGGCAAGGTTCGCGACACGGCGGCGGCCATCTCGCCGGACGGGACCCAGATCGCGTTCGTCAGGACGCCGGTCGGCAAGGAAGGCGCGGAGGGCCAGCTCTGGGTGCTGCCGCTGCGGCGCGGCGCGCGGCCATGGCGCCTGACCCGACAGAAGCACGGCGCGGCTACGCCGCGCTGGAGCCCGGACGGGACACGGCTCACGTTCCTGGGAGGGGCCGGCGAGCACCGCTTCCTGGTCGGCCCGGAGCATCGCAAGCGGAGCCCGCTGGCGCGCCGCCTGACCCGGACCGACTTCCGCGACGACGACTCCGGCCATCTGTCGCGACGCAGCCACCTGTGGGCTGTCGAGGTGCGCCGGTCCGCCGAGCCGCGGCAGCTGACCAGCGGCGACTTCGACGTCTCCGAGCCATGCTGGGCGCCGGATGGCAGCTGGCTGGCATTCACCGCCGACATCGAGCCAGATGCGAACATCCTGCCGCGGACCCGCGTGTTCCGCGTCGCGGCCGAGGGTGGGCGCCATCGGCTCCTGGTCGAGCTCGCAGGCGATGCCAGCGCACCCGCCATCTCCGCCGACGGCCGGACGCTGGCCTTCCTCGGCAGCGACGTGCTCGATCCCATGGACGAGGTCCTGACCGGGCTATGGACCAGGCCGGTGCGTGGCGGCGAGCCTCGCTGCCTGAGCGGCGGCCTCGACCGCTCGGTCGCGAACGGCGCCTGGGCGGACCTGGTGATGGCGGAGGACGCCGCCGGCCCCATCTGGATGCCGGACGGCAGCCTGCTGGCACTGGTCGGCGACCGTGGCCGCAACGTTCCCTACCGATTCACCATTGATGGCGGTGAGCCCACGTCGCTGCTGCCCGAAGGCCAGCTCGTCGGCGCAGGTCTCGCCGTGAACGGGGACCGCGTGGCGCTGAGCGCCGGCGCGGCGGGCACGGCGGCAGAGATCCACGCGCTCGAGGGCTGGCGATCGCCACCCGCGCGGCTGCGCCGCATGACGACCATCGGCTCCGGCTGGCAGCGTCGCGCCGGCGCACCCGTCTGGGAAGAGCACTGGATCGACGGCCCGGGCGGGCGCATCCAGGCATGGGTGGTCAGCGCCCCGGATGCAGGGCAAGGTCCGTTGCCCACGGTGGTGGACCTGCACGGCGGCCCGACGGGCGCTGCGGGACCGGGCGGGACCATGGACTCGATGCTGCTGACGGCATACGGCTTCCGCGTCGTGCGCCCCAACGTGCGCGGCTCAGAGACGTTCGGCGCAGCCTGGATCGGCGCATTGGCCGGGCGCTGGGGCGAGGTGGATGCGCAGGACGTGGAGGCCGTGGTGGCCGGGCTGGTCAAGGAGGGCCTCGTCGATGCGCGCCGTGTGGGCGTGATGGGGCTGTCCTACGGCGGCTTCCTGACGCAGTGGCTGGCGGGCACCAGCACGAGCTTCGCGGCCGCCGTGGCGGAAAACGGCGTGGCCAACCAGGCGGCCACCTGGGGCACTTCGTACTTCGGGGTCCACTACAACCGCCGCGCGCGGCTGGGCGATCCCCTCAGCGAGGAGGGCTATGACCAGCTGTGGCGCACCTCGCCGCTGCGCAACGCGGCGAACGTCCACATCCCGTTGCTCATGCTCCAGGCAGAGGACGACCAGATCTGCCCCGCCAGCGACAACATCCAGCTCTTCACCGCGCTGAAGGTGCTCGGCCGCGAGGTGGAGATGATCCTCTACCCCGACGAGCATCACGAGATGAAGAACTACGGCAGGCCCGATCGCCGCATCGATCGCATGGAGCGCATCCTGGACTGGTTCGGCCGCTACCTGCGCTGAGCGACTCGCCCGTTCAGGCCGGCGACTTGCGGCTCAGCCGCTCGGCCAGGCCCCCCATCGTCAGCGCCATGCCCAGGCCGATGATGCCGATCGCGGCGACAACCCGGAACGCCTCGCCGCCGATGGCCGTGGCGAAGGCCACGTACGCCAGCACGGCGCCGGCTGCCACGCCGGAGCCGATCCACTTGAATGCCGGCGCGTCGGCGATCCAGCCAGCGGCGTACATGCCCAGTCCCAGGCTGAAGGGCAGGATCGTCCAGAGATACGTCCACTCGCCCCAGCGGCCGGTGAGGCTCATGTACAGCAGCATGCCGCCAGTCCCCGCCATCAGCGCGCCGGGGATGACCATGCCGGCCCGCAGGCGCCGATGCTGCCGCCCGAAGATCGCCGGCAGGAGGAAGAAGAGGCTCAGCACCAGCAGCGCGGCCGGCCACCAGGCCCAGATCTCCGGGCTGACCCCCAGCTCCGCGATCCAGGAGCGCAGCCACTCGCCGAAGAGGATGGCGACTCCAATGACGAGCAGGGTGAGACCGGCAAACAGCTCGATGGTGCGGCTCACGCGCCGGAGTATACCGACGCTCCCCCGCCCGACGGCCGCGTCGCCTTGACGCCGGCGAGCCCCGCTGCCACCGTGCCGGGACATGCGGCTGGTGGTGCGGCTCCTCGGCAAGCGCCTTCCCCGGATGTCCGGCAGGCTCCGGGTCGCGGGCTGCGACGGGCGGATCACGATCCGGCGCGATCGCTGGGGCATCCCCCACGTGGACGCCGTCTCCGCCGCCGATGCGTGGTTCGCGCTGGGCTTCTGCCATGCCCAGGACCGCGCCTTTCAGCTGGAGACGCTGCTGCGCATCGGGCGCGGAACCCTGGCCGCATTGGTGGGTACCGGCGGCCTGCCGGCGGATCGCCTCTCCCGGCGGATGGGCTTCGCGCGCGTGGCGGCCGCGCAGCTTCCGCTGCTGGATGCCGATGTCCGATCTGCCGTGGAGGCCTATGTGGCCGGCGTGAACGAGGGCCTTGTACGTGGGCTGCGACGTCGTCCGCACGAGTTCGTGCTCCTGCGCGCCGCGCCAACACCCTGGCAAGCGACTGACGTGCTCTCCTTCGCCGCCCTGCAGTCGTTCGCCCTGGGCGCCAACTGGGACGTGGAGCTCGCCCGACTGAAGATCCTCTCCGAGGATGGGCCCGAGGCGCT
>DATAOD010000208.1:0-2440 GCA_036265975.1 Candidatus Limnocylindria bacterium | reverse complement strand
TCGCCTGGTGCCGAGCTGGTGTCGCTGACCAGCGAGACGCCCAGGGTGAACGGCTTCTGGATCCCGCGCAGACGGTCAACCACGCCGCCCCAGTAGGCCACGGCGCCGGTGTGGTACATGCGCCCGATGCGGACCGGGCCGGTGCCCTGGTCGATCCAGCATCGGTACTGGTAGCCCTCCGGCGGAGCGGGCAGCCCGGTGGCGATCATCACCAGCTCCCCGCGATCGGCTGACAGCAGGACCGTGCCGGCGGCGTTTGCGCTGCCCGCCTGCGATTCCAGTCGAACCAGTTGCGCATCGGGCGCGCTGCCAACGCGCAGCGTCCAGTCCGTCACGACCGTCAGCCCGGCAATGGCGCTCTGCTGCTCATTGATGCGGGCATCGGCTGACGTCAGCCGCGTGTCCACGGTGCGCCACACCAGCACCAGCGCGAGCACCGCGACGGCGGCTGCGCCCAGGGAGAAGGCAGGAACCAGCGAGCGCAGGCTGAACCAGCCTCCTCGCCTGTCGGTCTCCGCGGGGGCGGCATCGCGATTCCGGCCCGTGGTCGCCACCAGCTCCAGCGTCCGAGCCCGCAGCTCCGGCGCCGGCGTCGAGCGGATCACGTCCCGAATGGTGGCCGCCGAGCCCCGAAGCTCCGCCAGCTCGGCGCGGCACGCCGCGCAGCCGGCGAGATGCTCGCGGATACGCTCCGACTCGGCCGACCGCCCGTCCAGCAGGCCATCGACGCCACCGGGCTCAGCCGCGGCGAGCTCCAGCAGCTCGCGCACCTCAGCGTGCTCCATTTGGTCCTCCGTTCCTGGCCAGCACCGGCGCCACGCCGCGCTCCCCCGGACCGACCTCCGGCTCCGGGGCGAGCTCCGGCGCCAGGATGGTCCGCAGCCGCGCCAGCGCGCGGCGCGTGCGCGTCTTGACCGTGCCGAGCGGCCAGTCCAGGCGCATCGCGATCTCGGATTGCGACAGCTCCTGGTCGTATGCCATGACAATCACCGTCCGCTCCTCGTCCGGCATGCGGTCCAGGGCGGCTCGGATGCGATCTCGCGTCCACGAGGCGACCGCAGAGTCGCCGGGATCGGGCGCGGGATCCGTCCCGGAGCGGCCGGCGCTGGAGGCTGCCAGTCGTTCCAGCGCGCCGTCCATCGGCTCATCCACGTGCGAGACCGAACCGGCCGAGAGCAACTTCGGCCTGCGGCCGGCGGCTCGCAGCCGATCCACAGCGCGGTTGCGCGCGATCCGTCTCAGCCAGTTTCCAAGGCTTCCCATGCGCGAGTCGAAGAGCTCGGCCCGATTCCAGAGGGTCAGGAACGTCTCCTGGACCACCTCCTCGGCGATCTGGCGATCCCCGGCGACCCGTCTCGCGGTGGCGAAGACACCGTCCGCATGCCGGTCGTACAGGATCGCCAATGCTTCCTGCGAGCCGGCCACGACCTCATGCATGAGATCTCCGTCGCTGTTGCTTGGTGCATCCGCATGCATGTCTACGTCATCGCCGTGCGCCTGGATTTCCTCGAATCACGCAGCCTACTCCATTGCCCTCGCAGCCCGGATCGCTTCGGAATCCGAAGCACCGAGCGCCCACGTATCACCAGCAAATACACAGAAGGAAACGGAAGGAGTTCTCTCGATGCGCAATGCGCTCCATGCCGGACAGGTGGTGGGCCTGCTGGCCTCGCTCGTCCTGGTTGCCGCGGCATGCAATGCCGGGAGCGGCGCGGAAGGCAGGTCGAATGCCAGCATCGGCTTCGTCACGCCATCTGATGGCGCCACGGTATCGGTCCCATTCGACGTTCAGCTGCAGGCCAGCGAGCCGCTGGGCGAGCCGAGCACGGGCAACCGTCACGCGCACATCTACTTCGACACCGGCACTGATGCCGCCGACTACGACATCGTGTATGGCACGACCTGGCAGGTGACGCGGCAGCTGACACCCGGCCAGCACAAGCTGACCGTGGCGCTGGCCAATCCGGACCACTCGCTGGCCGGTCCCACGCAGGAGATCACGATCACGGTCTCCGGCAGCCCGGCGGAGAGCAGCGGCGCGAGCTCCGGATCCTCGACCCCGCCGCCTAGAAGCTACTGAGCCGATGACGGTCGAACGCTATCGCCGTGCGGTGCGCCGGCTGCACACGGCCGTCTACCTCGTCACGCTGCTGCTCCTGGCGACCGGCTGGTGGCTGCTTGCTGGCCGCGAGGGCCAGCCGACGCCGATCGCGCGGCTGACCGGCATCCCGGACGTGCAGCTGCACGTGTGGCTGGGCTGGGCCCTGCTGGCCGTGGTGGTGCTGCCGTTGCCATTCCTGGCCGGCAGCGCCATCGGCTTCGTGCGCGAGACGCTGCGCTACGACCACGGCGATGGCGCGTGGCTGCTGCGCTGGCCAGTCGCCACCTTCACCGGCCGGTTCCGCCGGCACGAGGGCCATTTCGACCCGGGCCAGCGGCT
>DATAOD010000207.1:0-1987 GCA_036265975.1 Candidatus Limnocylindria bacterium | reverse complement strand
TTCGGGACTGTTGTTGCACGTTCGATCACGCCATTGCTCCTACGCGATGATGCGGTTCCGCGACGCCGTGTTGCGTCGTGGTACCCATCGTCGCAGGTGGCTACCGAGGATTTTTAGAAACTGCTCGCTGGAGTGGGTTTTCGTAGTTTTGGCAGAACCCGCGTTGAAGCAACGGGGCTCTAGTGGTTCGTCACGCGTGAATTGCTGGGTAGAGGCGCTTGAGTTTGATGCGGGCGTCGTCCGTGGTGAACTGCCAATCGATGGTCGTCGCGGCATCGTTGCGCGCCGTCACCCATGCTGCCACCTCGCGCTGCATCGTGGTGCGGTCGCCGAGTCGCCGATTCAGGCACTGGCGGGCGAGCACGCTCAGTTCGATCTCGGCCATGTTCAGCCAGGAGCCGTGCGTGGGGGTGTAATGGATCTCCAATCGGTCGGCCAGGCGCTTGGCCTCGGCGGGCGGGAACGCCTCGTAGAGCGAGGCCGGAGAGTGGGTGTTGAGCTGGTCCAGCACCAGCACGATGCGCGCGGCCTGCGGGTAGTGCACGTCGACCAGGTTCTGGACGCAGTGCGCCCAGTCGATGCGGGTGCGCTGCGTGCTGACCCGGACGTGGCGCTGCCCTCGCAACGGCTCGTTGATCAGAAAACAGTTGACGACCCCTCGGCGCGCGTACTCCGGATCGTGGCGGGCGGGTCGGCCCGAGGCGACGGGCAGCGGATCGCGGGTCTCGGCCACCACCTGGCGGCTGGTCTCGTCCAGGCAGACGACGGGCCGGAGCGGATCGTACGGGCGCTGATAGACATCCAGGACGTCCTCCATGTGCCAGACGAACGCCGCATTGGCTTCCGGAATGCACCACTGCTCTTTCAGCCACGGCTTGAGCTCGTTTGCTCTAAGGTCCGCCGCACCGTCTCGTACGAGACGGTGGGGACCACCTCCAGCCGCACCAGTTCATCGGCCAACAGCCGCAGCGTCCACTGCTCGCGGCCGGTGGGCGGGTCCGAGCAGGCCAGGGCGATCAACCGCGCCTCGGCCGCGCCATCGAACACGCGCGCATACACGCGGTCGGGACGCTTCCGCGCGAGCGCGGCATCCAGGCCCTGCTCAACACATTGGCGCCGCACGCGGGCCACAGTGGCGGGATGCACCTCCAACGCCCCGGCAATGGCGTCGTCGCTCCAGCCGGGGCCGCCCTCGCCCTGGTTGGCTTTGAGCAGGATGCGGGCGCGGGTCAGCATCCGCGCTGGCGCCTCCCCGCTCCCAATCAGGGTGCGCAGCCGCGCCCGCTCGGCTTCCGTCAGATACACGGCATACTTGGTCTTGCGCATGCGGGAGTCTCCTTGCGGGAACGGCTCTCGGCTCCGTGCCGAGCTGACCGAGTCCACAGTATCCCGCAATTCATGCGTGACGAACCACTAGGGATGCGCCGGCCCGGCAGCGCGCGCCAGCTCGGGAAACTGGCTTCGTTGCTGAGATCGACCACGTCGGCCGAGAGACCGGCGAACGCTCACATCCCAGCACGCCAGGTGCGCGAGCAGCGCCGAGACCGTCCAGCCTCCGTCCAAAGTTCGCGTTTGCGCTACCTCGTCGAGACGCGCGACCAGATCGCGCAGCCGCTGCCGGCCGGTGGCGTTGTCCTGGATGTGTTGCAGGTCCATGCGAATCCCTCCTTCCACTGGGCTTCACAATCTCGCCGGATCTCATGATCGCGCGGCGCCGGAGCTTCGATGGAGATGTGCTTCACCCTGAAGACGCGGCGGAGAGGATCTCGTGAGTCCGGATGCCGCGGTTCTCCTCCGCAAGCCCGATGCGCCGCCGACGCTCATCCAGCCAGCGCTCATCGGCGGCGAGCCGGTCGCGTTGCACGGCTAGGTAGTCGCGCACCGCGGGGGCAGCCGGACCACCCAGCACGGTTCGCTTTTCGACGAAGCGGCGGGGGGCGAGGTAGGCGCCGAGCCGTTCGATCTCGATCCCGAGCTCCCGCCCGAT
>DATAOD010000206.1:0-1719 GCA_036265975.1 Candidatus Limnocylindria bacterium | reverse complement strand
AGTCGATCCCAACAGCGAGCACTGCGCCTCCTTGGTCGTCAGAGCAGGGCTGGAGGCGCGGCGCCGCCCTCCCTGCCAATGTGAGCTGAGACACTCCGGCCTTGGGGATCACTGACCAGGGCGAGAAGGAGCACGATCAGCTCGTGACCGTGACGATGACGGCACCCGGGATCACGGGTGATGCTGGCGGCATGTCCACGCTGCCAGATCCCGAGGTCCCGGCCAAGGCCAGGCGGCGCCGGTTCAGCGCCGAGTACAAGCTCGCGATCCTGCGCGAGGCCGACGCCTGTACCCAGCCAGGGGAGGTGGGCGCGCTGTTGCGCCGGGAGGGGCTGTACTCCTCGCATCTGGTCGACTGGCGCCGCCAGCGTGACGCGGGCGCGTTGCAGGCGTTGGCACGTCGGCGGGGCCGTCTGCCGGCTGACCCGGCCGCCGCGGAGCTGGCGCGGTTGCGGCGTGACAACCAGCGCCTGGCGGCCAAGCTGGCGCAGGCGCAGCGGATCATCGAGATCCAGGGAAAAGTCTCCGAGCTGCTGGGACTCCCGCTCGACCCGGCGAGCGACGACGACGAGAGCGCGAGCTGATGGCCACGATCAGCACTGTCGCCCCCGAGCTTGGCGCCGGGCAGGCATGTCGGACGCTGGGGCTGTCACGGGCGACGTGGTATCGGCACCGTCGACCATCGGTGCCCACGGCCCGCCGACCGCGACCTCGAGGGCCGCGGGCGTTGTCGGACGCCGAGCGGCAGCAGCTCCGCGAGGTGCTGTGCTCGCCCCGGTTTGTCGACGTTGCCCCGGCCGAGATCGTCGCGACGCTGCTGGACGAGGGCGTCTGGCTGGCCTCGGAACGCACGATGTACCGGCTGTTGGCCGAGCATGGGCAGACCGGCGAGCGGCGCAACCAGCTCGTCCACCCGCGCCACCAGCGGCCCGAGCTGCTCGCGACCCGCCCCAATCAGCTGTGGAGTTGGGACATCACCAAGCTGCTCGGCCCGGCGACCTGGACCTACTACTACCTGTACGTGATCCTGGATGTGTTCAGCCGCCATGTCGTGGGCTGGATGGTGGCCGAACGCGAGTCGGCCGTGCTCGCCGAGCGGCTACTGGCCGCCACGATCGCCAAGCAACAAATCCGCCGTGATCGGCTCACTGTCCATGCCGACCGCGGCAGTTCCATGACGTCCAAGCCGGTCGCGTTCCTGCTCGCCGACCTCGGGGTGACCAAGACGCACTCCCGCCCACACGTGAGCAACGACAATCCCTACTCCGAAGCGCAGTTCAAGACCCTCAAGTACCGGCCCGGATTCCCTGACCGGTTCGGGTCCCTCCAGGACGCCCGCACGTTCTGCCAGGCCTTCTTCACCTGGTACAACCGGGTCCACCGGCACTCAGGGATCGCGATGATGACGCCCGAGGCCGTCCACTACGGCCATGCCCCACAACTGCACCAGGCCCGCGCCGAGGTCCTCGCGGGCGCCTACGCGGCCCATCCCGAACGGTTCGTCCGCAAGCCACCCCTGCCCAAGCCCCTGCCCACCGCCGTATGGATCAATCCACCCCAGCCATCGCAGCAGACCACTCAGTAATCAACCCGCCCCGGCGTCTCAGAAACGTTGACAGGCTCCGGCAGCTGCTGGCTCTGCATCGTCGGACCCGCCGGGAAGCTCCTGATGGACGCGACAAGCCAGCCGTAGGGGACGCCGAGGAGGCGGAACCGGTC
>DATAOD010000205.1:0-19610 GCA_036265975.1 Candidatus Limnocylindria bacterium | reverse complement strand
CGGCGGACGGCGTAGCGGGTGTCCTTGTCGAAGCCGGCGAGCATGGTCTCGTCGTCGGCCAGCTCCACCAGCCGGGTCTGCCCGACCTGCAGCGTGGCGGGCTGGTAGGGAAGCTTTCCGAAGTGGCGGGTCGGGGCGGTGCCGCGCTCCAGCCGCGGCTCGAGCTTAACGGCGATGGCCCGGTCACGACGGGCCGCCTCGCGCAGCCCCAGGACCACGGCTCGCACCCGTTCGGCGGCATGCGGGTGCTCGTAGTCCAGCACCGGCCCATGCGGGACGTACCAGAAGCTGCGGCCCAGCGGCAGCCGGCGAACCTGGGCGGCGGCGATCGCCACCAGCTCGTCCCCGTCGACGGCCACGAACCGTCGCTGCGGCTGCCCGTCGAAGGCGGAGACATCGGCCCAGGCCCAATCGTGCAGGAAGTCACCACTCGCTTGCCCTTGCAGGAAGTCCTGCCAGGCGGCATGGTCGCCATCCGTCGCTGGACGCACGCGAATCATGGGGCGGCAGTGTTCCTGCGCCGTCGCGCCAGCAGCGAGCGCAGCAGGCCGATCTCCGGGGATCGCAGCGCGGAAGCCACCAGCAGGAAGATGGCGCCGCCAGCGATGGTGAGGATGGCCACGATCACCAGCCGGGTGAGGCCGCCCTGCAGCGCCGCCGGGAGCGCGTCGCGCACCAGGGTCAGCCCGCCCAGCATCAGCAGGGCAGCCGCAACGCCCGCCACCACGGAGCGACCTGCAGAGCGCAACACCTGTCCCTCCTCCACCGATTCGATGCGGCGGTGCAATGCCCATACCAGCCCGATGACCTCCAGCACGGCGCTGATCGACAACGCCAGGGCGAGGCCCTCGACCCCCATCGGCCCCACCAGCCAGATCATGAGTGGCACGTTGATGGCGACCGCGATGATCGCCCACAGCACGGGCGTCCGCGTGTCCTGCATGGCGTAGAAGGCGCGCGTCAGCACGTGGACCACGATGTGCCCCACCAGGCCGATGGCGAAGAACACCAGTGCCCCTGCCGTCCGTTCTGCGGACCGCTCGCTGAACAGCCCGTACTGGAAGAAGACCGATGCGATCGGCCCCGCCAGCACGATCATCGCCGCGGTCAGCGGGGCGGCCAGGAAGATCAGCACCCGCAGGCTGGTCGCCACCTGGCTGCGGATCTGGCCCACGTTTCCCAGCGCCGCGTCACGGCTGAGCGTGGGGAACAGCGCCACGGCCACGCTCACGCCCAGCACCCCGACCGGGATCTGGCTGAGCTGAAATGCGTAGTTGTAGGCGGTCAGGCTGCCCTCCGGCAGCCCCGAGGCCAGGACCGTGGAGACGATGAAGTTCAGCTGCCCGGCCGCCAGGCCCAGCATGCGCGGCCCCATCAGCCAGACGACCTTGCGCACGCCCGGGTGGCCGAGCCCGATGGTCAGGTCGTAGCGCTGCCCGACTCTGCCGAGCTCCGGCAGCTGGATGGCCAGGTGCGCCAGGCTTCCCAGGGCCACGCCCACGGCAAGCCCCTCGACGCCCATCAGCGGCGCAAGGAAGATGGCGGCGGCGATGATCGCCAGGTTGTAGGCCAGCGGTGCCAGGCTCGGGATCGCGAAGCGCTCGTAGGAATTCAGGATGCCGCTGACCACGGCGCCCATGCCGATTAGCACGGGGCTCAGCAGCATGATGCGCGTCATGCGCACCGTCAGCTCGGTGGTCGGTGCGTCGAAGCCTGGCGCCACGATGGGGACCAGCAGCGGGGCGAACACGGCCATCACCAAGCTCAGCCCGGCCAGCGCGATGACGACCAGGTTGATGACGCTGCTGGCCAGGCGCCAGGCTTCCGCCTCCTGCTGCCGAGCACGATAGCCGGAGAAGACGGGGATGAGCGCCGCCGAAAGGGCCCCGGCCACCACCAGCTGGAAGATCGCGTCTGGGATGCGGAAGGCAGCGAAGTAGGCGTCGAGCTCGCGGCTGGCGCCGAACTGGGAGCCGATCACCAGCAGCCGCACCCAGCCCAGCAGCCGGCTGGCCAGCGCGGCCACGGTGAGGATCAGGCTGGCGGTGGCCAGCACCCGTGCCGTGGAAGGGGCCGATTCGAGCGGCTCCTGCTCCAGTGCGCCCGGCGGTGGCGGGGGCGGTGCTGCCTCCCTGCCCTCGCCGCTCAACGGCCGTTGCCCGCGCTGCCTCGGCCGGAGCGCGGGTGCGCCGATCGGTAGGCGCTGCGCAGGGCGGCGTCCGAAAGGTGGGTGTAGACCTGCGTCGTGGCCAGGTTGGCGTGGCCGAGCAGCTCCTGCACGGAGCGCAGGTCCGCCCCGCCCTCCAGCAGGTGCGTGGCGAAGGAGTGGCGCAGGGTGTGCGGGCTGGTCGTCGGGGAGAGGCCGGTGGCCTCCACCCAGCGATCAACGATCAGGCGTGCGCCCCGAGCGGTCAGCGACCCTCCCCGCGCGTTCAGAAAGAGCGCCGGTGCCGGGACGGCAGACACGGCCAGCAAGGGGCGTCCGCCGGCCAGGTAGGCGCGCACGGCGGCCTGGGCCGGCTGCCCGAACAGCAGCTCGCGCTCCTTCGAGCCCTTGCCGATCACGCGCAGCCGGCGTCGCTCGAGATCCAGGCGGTCAACCGTCAGCCCGGCTGCCTCGCTGATGCGCATGCCGGTCGCGTACAGAAGCTCCAGCAACGCCGCGTCGCGGCGCGCGAGGGCCTGCGCCAGTTGCTCTCCGATGCCGCGCCGCGTACGCGCGGGTCCGCGAGCCGGCGCCTCCACCAGCGCCTCTGCATCCTCGACACTCAGCACGCGGGGCAGGCGTCCGGGCCTGCGAGGCGTTCGGACGCCGGCCAGCGGGTCGTCGCTGATCCAGCCCCGTCGTGCTGCGTGACGGTAGAAGGAACGGACGGCCGCAAGACGCCCACCGACCGAGGACGCGGCAAGGTCGCGATCCGCGAGTGCCGCCAGGTAGGCGCGCACGGTGGCGCGATCCGGGCGTCGCCAGTCGACGCCGCTCCGTGCCAGGTGGTCCAGGAACTCGGTTGCATGGCGCCGGTACTCGACGATGGTCCCCGCCGACGCGTTACGGCTCTCCAGGTGGGCCAGGAAGCGCTCCAGCGCGCTCGACGCGTCAGCGGCCGGCCTGTGCTCAGCCACGCGCCCCGCCCGCGCCGGCAATGGCCGTATCGGGCTCGTCGACGCTGGGGGCTCCGTCGCCGCCGGCCGGGGCCGCGGCGTCAGCGCCGTCGGCCGGGGCGGGACGCGTCCATGTGGCGTAGTCGCAATCGGGATAGCGGTCGCATCCCCAGAACGGACGCCGTCCGCGGCGGGCGCGCTTGGTGACGACCGTGCCGAGGCCGCACTGCGGGCAGGTGCCGAACTGCTCGCTGGCGGGCGGCGGATTCTTCTTGATGAACTTGCACTCCGGATAGCGGTCGCAGCCGACGAACGGGCCGAATCGGCCCCGCTTGGCCACCAGGTGGCCCTGGTTGCACAGCGGACAGACCTCCCCGACACCGGGCAGGTCCGGCGTTTCCTCGGGCTCCTCGCCGGGGAGTGGCTGCGTGTACTTGCACTCCGGGTAGCCCTGGCAGCCCAGGAACCAGCCATTCCGACCGAAGCGCTTGACCAGCATGTCGCCCTTGTCGCCGGTCAGCGGACACGGGATGTCTGTCACCTCGATCTGCTTGGCGATCTTCTCGCGGCCCTCGATGACCTTGGCGCTGAACGGCACCCAGAACTCGCGGACCATGGGCACCCATTCGTGCTCGCCACGAGCCACGTCGTCCAGCTGGTCCTCCATGCGCGCGGTGAAGTCCAGGTCGACGATCTCGGGGAAGTGCTCGACCAGCAGGTCGGTGACGCGGAACGCCGACTCCTCCGGGAAGAGGCGCCGGTCCTTGACGAGCACGTAGCCGCGCTGCCGGATGGTCTCGATGGTCGGGGCGTAGGTTGACGGACGGCCGATCCCCCGCTCCTCGAGCGCGCGGATCAGCGTGGCTTCGGTGAAGCGCGGCGGCGGCTGGGTGAAGTGCTGCTCGCTCGAGAGGCCCAGCAGGTCCAGCGCTTCGCCATCGGCAAGGTCCGGCAGGATGGTGAGCCGCTCGTCCTCCTCGTCATCCCGGCCCTCGACATACAGGGCCTGGTAGCCGTCGAAGACGCGCTTGCGCGCGCCGGCGTGCAGGGTGTATCGGCCCGCGCTGACGTCGACGCCCACCTGGTCGAACCGCGCGGGAGCCATCTGCGAGGCCAGCGCCCGCTTCCAGATCAGGTCGTACAACCGAAACTCATCTGGCTTGAGGTGCGCAGCGACCGAGTCCGGCGTACGGGCAAAGCTCGAGGGACGGATCGCCTCGTGCGCCTCCTGCGCGCCCCGCGTCTTGGTGCGATAGACGTTGGGCTTCTCCGGCACGAAGTCGCCGCCGTACCGTCCGTTGACGACGTCGCGAGCTTCCGCGACCGCGCCGGATGCCATCGCCACCGAGTCCGTGCGCATATAGGTGATGAGCCCAACCTGGCCCTCGGGCAGCGCGATGCCCTCGTACAGCGACTGCGCCACGCTCATGGTGCGGCGCGCGCCGAAGCCCAGCTTGCGGGATGCCTCCTGCTGCAGGGTGCTGGTCGTGAAGGGCGGAGGCGCGTTCTTGCGCTGCTGGCTGCGCGTGACCTTTGCGACCTCGTAGGTCGCCGCTCGCAGGGCGGCCTCGTGCTCCTTCGCCTCCTCCTCGGAGCCGATGCGGGCCTTCTCGCCGTTGATGCGCGTCAGCTCGGCGGCGAAGCTCGCCTGGCTCTCCGGCCGGCGCAACTCGGCGGTGAGCGTCCAGTACTCCTCCGGCACGAACCGCTCGATCTCCCGCTCGCGGTCCACGACCAGGCGGACCGCCACGCTCTGCACGCGTCCCGCGGAGAGGCCACGGCGGATCTTGCTGCTCACCAGCGGGCTGAGCTTGTAGCCGACCAGCCGATCGATCACGCGTCGCGCCTGCTGCGCGTTGACCAGGTCCAGGTTGATGCTGCGCGGGTTGGCGAACGCCTCGTCGATGGCGCCCTTGGTGATCTCGCTGAACGTCACCCGGCGGAGGCGGTCCGGCGGCAGCTTGGCGTACTCGGCGATGTGCCAGGCAATCGACTCGCCCTCGCGGTCGAGGTCCGTGGCCAGCCACACCTGGTCGGCGCGACGGGCCTGTTCAGCCAGCTTGTCGAGCTCCTTGCGGCGCTCCTTCAGCGGCTCGTAGCGAAGGGCGAAATCATGCTCGACATCGACGCCCAGGCTCTTCTGCGGCAGGTCCCGGACGTGGCCGTACGAGGCCAGCACGGTATAGCCGGGGCCCAGGTATCGCTCGATGGTCTTGGCCTTGGCGGGCGACTCGACGATCACCAGATCGCCCGCGGATCGCTTCCTCGGAGGCATCGGTCAGGGAGTGTAGCACCGGGTTTGAGCGTGGCCGTGCCCTCGCGCAGGCGCGCGTTGGGACGGCCTCGCGGCTGCCGATAGCTGCCGAATGCCAGATCCCGACCCGTGGGCTAGCCGGCGAAATCCCACACGATGATGACCTTGCTGCCGCGCTGGGCGACCCCGATGCCGACCCGGGTGAAATGGGTGCTCAGGATGTTGCCGATGTGGTTCGCCACGCCCGGATACGGCTCGGACATGAAGGTGCTGTGGCACCAGTCGAGCATCGCGCGCAGGCCCATTCCGTTGTAGTAGCACATGTTCTCGCCGGACCAGCTGAAGCTGATGCCGGCCGCGCGAAGTCGATCGGATACCTGCGATCCATCCCGCCCGGTGTGGCTGAAGTAGCCGTAGTTGACCTGGTCCCAGGCGTGGGCGGCCGCGACCGCGCTGATGGCGGAATCCAGCCGCAGGGGGCCGAAGCCGTAGTCCGCGCGCGACTGGTCGATCAGCCACAGGGCATAGTCCAGCGTCCCGGACGGCGCGTTCGGCCCGCTGTGGACCGGCGCCGATCGCGCCGGTGCGCTGGCCTGTTCGGGAGCCGCCCGGTGCCGGATTGGCTTCGTCTCGAATCGCCAGCTGACGCTGACGCGGTTGCCGTCCAGGTCGTGCGCCGCCGGCGTGAGCCGCACCTCGATGGTGTGCCCGCGTCGCAGCGCCTTGTTGAGCTGGAACTCCAGCCGGGTGTGCCGGCGGTTCCACTCGAAGGTGCCGCCCAGCCGCGTGCCGGCATCGACATCGACCACGCGCAGGGCACGGCTCGTGGCCGACCCGTTCATCGGCTCGCTGAAGCGCAGGACCACCTTCCGGGTCATCACGTTCTTCGCGCGGCGATCCGGCGTGTAGCGGACGAGGTTGGCATCCGTTCGCGTTGTGAACGAGAAGGCCATGTCGCCGCCCAGCTGGTTGCCCTGCAGGTCGTGCGCCCCGACCAGGCTCACGGCATAGCGGGTTCCCGGCTCCAGCCGCCCCCTGGGTGTGAAGGTCAGCTCGTTGTCGATCCAGCTGAAGCGTCCGCGGACCTCCGGCGTGATGTGGAAGCGCGACTGCACGTCGTCCTGGTCCATGGCCGCGGTGAAGCCGATGTGGATGCCCGTGCTCGCGCTGGCGTCGAAGGCTGTGTCCTCCGGCTCGTCGATCAGCGGCGCATCGCCCAGGACGGCCGTGGCATCGCCGAACGGGATGGATCGGCTCAGATCGCTCATCGCCTGCCCCGCATCGGCCTGGGATTGCTGGACCAGCTGCACCCTGAACTCGGAGATGATGGGCGCGGTCTGGGTGGTGAAGGCCAGCTGTCGCGAGTGAAGGATGGGCCGGCCGATGGCGTTTGTGACCGAACCCGGAATCGTCACCAGGTAGCGCTCGTCGGTCCGCCACCTCGACTGCGGCGTGAGAGTCAGGCTGCTCCGATCGGCATTCCAGCTCACCGTGAAGCCCGCGGCCGGCTGCACCTGCAGCGTGCTGTTCACCGACGCGGCGTTCATCGACTGTCCGAAGCCGATGGTCACCGGCTGAGTGGTCAGCAGCCCGGCTCCGACGCTCTCCGGAAGGATGGAGGCGGGGCGCGGGTTGGGCCGTGGCAGGCCGGCAGCAGCGTCCTGGAGGGAAACGCCGAGCGCGACGGAGAGGGCGAGGCCGGCAACCGCCAGGCGCGTGATGGCCCTGTGCCGGCGGAGCCCATGACTCAGGCTCGGGTAGATGGCGCGCACGGCGGCGCGCAGGCTCTGGATCAAACGCAATAGACCGTGGACTCCTGCGGCGGTGTTCACCCGTCGGGCACGACAGGCAGTTGCCGTACGGCGCGGGCAGTATAGCCGCGAACGCCGCGAGCGTGCGGCGTCGCTCATCACGCTGTGCTGCGCCATCCTGCGGAGACCCACTCACCGGGCCTGCCCGATGCGCCGCGCGGCGAGCGTCGGATGGAACGTCGCTCCGCCGTAGGACGTGACCAGGCCGCGGGCCTCAAGCAGCGTCAGGGCGCTCGCCAGCGCCGATGTCGGGAGGTCGGTCCGATGCAGCAGCTCTTCGACACTGCCGGGCTTTTCCAGCAGCCGATACAGCACTCTTCCCTCGATTTCCGACAGGGTGGTGACGCTCAGCGGCCGCCCGCCTGACGCGAAGCCGACCGCGGTGAGCAGGCCGGCGGCAGAGGTAACCATGCTCGCGTGGTGGTCGGCGATGAGCCGATTCGAGCCGCGGGACCCATCCGCATTGATATCCCCGGGCACGGCGTACAGCTCGCGGCCAAGCTGGATCGCGGCCGCCGCGGTGAGCAGCGCGCCCGACCGGTCCGGCGCCTCCACCACCACCACCGCCTGGGAGAGGCCGGCGATGATCCGGTTGCGCCGCGCAAAATCGGGACGACCGACCGCGTTGCCGGGCGCGATCTCGCTGACCAGCGCCCCGCCGGTTGCCACCAGCTGGGCAGCCAGCTCCCGATGGCGTGGCGGGTAGATCCGGTCGAGCGGCGACGGAAGCACGGCCACGCTTCGCCCACCGGCCTGCAGCGCGGCCCGATGCGCTTCCCCGTCGATGCCCAGCGCCAACCCGCTCACGACCGTCACGCCGGCGCGCGCCAGCTCATCGGCCAGCTCCTGGGTGACGGATCGCCCGTAGCCGCTCGCGCGCCGCGTGCCAACGATCGCCACCGCGGGAGCCACGAACGCATCGGGCTCCCCAGCCCGATAGAGGACGGGCGGGCGCGGATCCGCCTCGGCCAGTGCACGGGGATAGTCCGCGTCCAGCGCGATGACGACCACTCCACCCGCCCGGCGCACGTCGGCCTCGACCTTGCGCGCTACCGTCAGCACTCCCCTGCGAGCGAGGCGCTTGAATGCGAGGGGCGCGTCGGGGACCTGTCGGGGCAGGACCTGGAGCGCGGCTCCGCCCGCGCGCCACGCGGCCTGGGCCGAGCCGTAGCGGGCCAGCAGGCGGGCAAAGCCCACCGGCCCGATGCCCGGCAGCAGCGACAGCGCGATCCAGTACGGCCGCTCCGCCTCCGCATCGAGGTGGCCCATCCGGACGTCACGCCATCCCACCCACTCATCGGGCGCAAGCCGCCGCTTCGACCGACCAGACTCTTGCGGGATTGCCTCCTGCCGCGTCCCGACCCCGATCATGCCGCTGCCTCGGGCCGATAGTGCAGCGCCTCGTCGACGTGCTCCGAGCGAATGTCGGCTTCGCCGGCAAGGTCCGCAACGGTGCGCGCGACTGCGGCCACCCGCTCCAGGCGGCGCGGGGACAGCCGGAACTTCACGCCCCGTCGCTGCAGCAGCGTGCCGAGGAGCGGCGGCAACCCGAGCCGCGCCGCCGGTGCACCCATGGCCAGCTCGCCGTTGGCACGACCCTGCCGTGCGAGCTGCCGCGCCCACGCCGCGCGAATGCGAGCGGCGACCGCCGAGCTGGGCTCCGCCCCGTCGAGGTCTGCGTGGCGTGGCTCCTCCGCAGTGACCCATAGATCCAACCGGTCGCGGAGCGGTCCTGACAGACGGCCGGCGTAGCGGCGCGCCTGGCCCTCGTCGCACTGGCATTGCCGCGTGGCGGATCCCAGCCAGCCGCACGGGCACGGATTGAAGGCCAGGATCAGGCTGAAGCGCGCCGGCATGGCCAGCGCGCCCTCGACCCGCGCGATGGTCACGCTCCCCGCCTCGAGCGGTTGCCGCAACGCGTCCAGCGCGTCTGCACGAAAGTGCAGCGCCTCGTCCAGGAACAGGATGCCGCGGTGCGACAGGGACGCTTCGCCGGGCCTGACCCGTGGCCCGCCACCCACCAGCCCCTGTGTCGAGACGGTGTGATGTGGTGCCCGAAACGGCCGCTGGCGGACCAGCGGGCGGCGGCGATCCAGCAGGCCGGCAGCCGAGTAGATGCGGCTGACCTCGCTGGCCTCGTCATCCTCGAGCGGCGGCAGCAGGCCCTCGGCGCAGCGCCCCAGCAGGGTCTTGCCCACGCCCGGCGGCCCGCTGATCGCGAGGTTGTGGCGTCCAGCCACCGCGATCTCCAGGCAGCGTCGCCCGGTCGCCTGGCCGATCAGGTCCGCGAGGTCGGGCACGTTTGCCGGCGGCGCCCACGGCGGTGGCGGCGAGGCCACGGCTGCAGGGAGCTCCCGGACGCCGGCGAGGTGGGCGACCACGTCGCCCAGGGTGGCTGCGGGCAGGACCCGGACGCCGGAGACGCAGCTTGCCTCGACCTCGTCGCCGGCGGGCACGACGACGGAGGCGATGCCGGATGCCCGCGCCGCGGCAACCAGCGCCATGACCCCCGTCACGGCCCGCACCGCGCCATCCAGCGCCAGCTCGCCGAGCAGCGCCGTCTCGGCCATGCGCGTCACGTCCGGCAGCTGGCCGGATGCCGCCAGGATCCCTAGCGCAATCGCGACGTCATACGAGGTGCCGTCCTTCGGGATGTCGGCCGGCGACAGGTTGACGGTGATCCGTCGTGCTGGAAGCTCGAAGCCGGAGTTCCGCAGCGCGGATCTGACCCGTTCCCGCGCCTCCTGGACCTGGCTACCGGCCATGCCCACGATGGTGAGGGACGGCAGTCCGAAGGCGACGTCCACCTCCACGCGCACCGGCACGCCATCCACGCCGAGCAGCGACGCGCTGAGAGACTGGGCAAGCATCGACGCTCCTGCCGGGAGGCGGACGCGTGCGGAATAGTGCCGGCCGCCCGCCTGCTCGCCTCCCAACTCCAGCGGCGACCGGCAGGCTAGGAGGCTATTGATGCGGCCTTATCGGTCCGTTAGGCGGCCCTTATCGGCTTGAGGCCTGAGCGCGGAGTTCAGGCCCGGGCGGATGCGACCTCGGCGCCCAGCTTGTCGTCCACCTGCTTGGCGAATTCCGCCACCGAGCGGCCCAGGGGACCGTCCGGCCGGGACGACATGAACGGCTCGCCCGAGTTCAGGGCGCTGATCGCGGCCCGGTATTCGTTGATGATCTGGTAGTCGATCTTGCGGTTCAACGCGGACTCGGCGTTGTTGACGTTGATGCCGGTGTACGCGTTCGATCGGTTCAGGACGAGCTGGACCTTGCTCCGCTCGTAGCCCAGGTGGTCCATCGTCTCCAGCACCGAGCGCACATTCTTCAGGCAGGAGAGGTCCGCGGTCATGATCACGAAGATCACATCGGCCTCGTCGAAGAGCTGCAGGTTGAAGTCGTCGATGGTCTTGACCATGTCGACCAGCGTGTAGTCGTACATGCGACGGAACATGTTCAGCACGTTGGTGAGCGTCGCGGGATCTGATCGCTGCCGCTCCATCACGATATCGGCGGCCTCCGGCGACGGCGGGGCCAGCAGCAGGTCGATTCCGGTGTGGTGGCGCACGATCAGCTTGCGCAGAAGGTCCTGGTCCAGGTCCGGCTCGCTGACCGCGTTGACGATCGAGGCGGTGTCCAGCCCCAGGTCCAGGAAAACGCGCAGATCGCCGAACTGCAGGTTGGCGTCGACCAGGGCCGTCCGCCGGCGCAGGTCGCGGGTCATGGCGATCGCCGCATTGATGGCGATGGTCGTGGTGCCAACGCCGCCCTTCGCGCCATAGAGGACCGCCAGGCGGCCGAGCGTCTCCGGCTCCGAGCTGGAGCTTGCGGTCGAGATCCCCCCGTCGCGCGCCAGCAGTGCCTTGATGCGCGCCATCAGCTCCATGGGCAGGAAAGGCTTGACGATGTCGTCGTCCGCCCCTGCCCGCAGGCCCTTGACGCGCTCGCCGACATCGGCTTCCGCGGTGAGCATGATGATCGGCACGCGGCGGCCGTCGGACTCCGACGCCCGGATCTGCTGGGTGGCGGCGTACCCGTCCAGCTTGGGCATGGCCGCGTCCATCAGGATCAGGTCCGGCTGCGTCGACTGCGCCATCTCGACGCCCGACTTCCCATCCGACGCCACGATCACCTCGAAGCCCGCCTGCTTCAGGGTGAAGACGAGAACGCGCTGGATGTTCAGGTCGTCGTCGACGACAAGGACCTTCGTGGCAGCCATGCAAAGCCCCTGGATGCGGTTGGACCGATGAGCCGACGCGCCCAACGCGTCGGCCGCGATTATACGGGCGCCACCCCGTCCAGGTGCCTGCCAAGGAAGCCCAGGACTTGTTGCTCATAGCCCTGTCCGGCCACGGCGTGTGCCTCAGAGTGCGCCGCGCCGTCGACGACCAGCAGCTCCTTCGGCTCTCCCGCCGCCTCGAACAGCTCCTGGCTCTGGGTCCAGTCGACCAGCCGATCCTCGCGCGGCGCGATCAGCAGCAGGCCACGCGGCGCGATGCGCGCCACGCGCTGCAGCGGGTCACGAAGCCAGGTCCTGGCCCGCAGCGACGCGGCCAGCACCACCAGCCGCGCGCCAAGCCGTGGCAGCGGGTAATGCCCCTGCCGCATGCGATTGCCGATGGGATTCTCCAGGCGGGCGTACGCCGCATCGGCCACCACGGCGGCCACCGGCAGGTCGGGAGCGGCCATGATCGCCACCGAGGCGCCCATGCTGATGCCCATCAGCGCGATCGGACCGTAGCCGCGACCCTGCAGAAAGCGGACGGCCGCGGCGACGTCGCGCTGCTCCAAGGTGCCCAGCGTGATCGGGGCATCGTCGCTGTTGCCGTGTCCCCGGAAATCGAACTGCAGCACGGTGTAGCGCGGCTGGACCCAGGGAACGAACTCGGTCAGCCAAGGCAGGCGGTGCCAGCTGAAGCCGTGCATCAGCACTACCGCGGCCCGCGTCGCGCGCCCTGCCGGGATCAGCCAGCCGTCCAGGGTGTACCCGTCGTCGGTCGTGAAGCGCACGTCCTCGTGCGCCAGGCCGATGTCGCCCGGATGCGCCGGCGCGCCGGCCTCGACAGGCTCCACCGGCTTGCGCGCAGGCCGGACGACGCGCCGTGAGCCCTCGACCGTGACGAACCCCAGGTAGCCCGCCGCTCCGGCCGCCACGATACGCCCCAGCCAGTGGGCCAGGTTGCGACGTCCAGGGCTCAGCACACGGGCCACGCGTCAGCCGGTCGTGCCGGGTTCCTCGGTCACGTTGCGCGCGGTGCGCATGGCAGCGGTGATCGGCCGCGTCAGCTCGGACAGCTCCATGGGCACGATCCACTTCGTGCTCTCGCCGGCGGCCAGCGCCTTGAGCGCCTCCAGGTACTGCAGAGCCATCGTCTTCTCGTCGACGCCCTTTGCCGCGCCGAAGATCGTCTTCAGCGCATTGCTGAAACCCTCGGCCCGCAGGATCTGCGACTGTCGCTCACCCTCGGCGCGCAGGATGTTCGATTGCTTGTCGCCCTCGGCGACGTTGATGGTCGCCTGTCGGGTGCCCTCCGATTCCGTGATATTGGCCCGGCGGTTCCGCTCGGCGGACATCTGGCGATTCATCGCTTCCTGGATGTCCCGCGGCGGCACGATCTCGCGAATCTCGACGCTGGTGATCTTCACGCCCCAGCGCTCGGTCACCTCATCCAGCTTGGCGCGCAGCGTGTGGTTGATCTCCTCGCGCTTGGCAAGCACGTCGTCCAACGGGATGTCGCCAATCACGGCGCGAAGCGTGGTCGCGGCCAGGGCCTGGCTGGCGCCCTGGAAGCTGGTCACCGCCGTCACCGACATCTCCGGATCGAAGACCTTGGAGTACACCAGGAAGTCGATGCTGATGGGCGCGTTGTCCTTGGTGATGCAGGTCTGCTGAGGGACCTCGATGTAGAACTCACGGAGGTCCACCTTCACCGGCTGCTGGATGATCGGAACCAGCAGGACGAGTCCCGGTCCGGCGGCCCCGTTGGACACCCGCCCCAGCGTGAAGATGACCAGGCGCTCGTACTGGCGGACGATGTTGATGGTGCTCCAGATCAGGAACAGGAGCACGAGAATGCCGACGATCAGGATTGCCAGCATGATCGGATCATCCATGGCTCGGGGATCCTCCCTTCAATGCCTGGGTAGGCGTCTCGGTGAGCATACGATGATTCGCTGCACGGCCACGCCGGGCGCCTGGTCGTTCTCGCCGGAGCACACCGGGCTTGCTGATGCCGCTCATGTCAGGTAGTTGGTGACGAATGACAAACTGGTTGCCATTAAGCCGACATGGCGCGACGTGCGGCATGCAACGCTGGCTGCCCTGAGCGTCGCGGCACGGCCCTTCCCCCCCACCTCGCCCCTGCAGAAGCCTACCGTCAACCAGCTTGACATTTGGCCAGCTCGGCAGCCTTCGGCCGCTGTCTGCGGCCTCGACCGCCGCTATGGGCGGAACGCCACCTTGACCGCCCCACTGCTACCACGCGAGAGCGCCGCTCGCATGGCTTGTCGCCACTCTTCCAGCCGGAACCGATGCGTCACCAGCTCGCCCAGGCGCAACTGCGGGTTGGCGACCAGCAGGCGCATCGCCTCATCCATCGTGTGGCGCCCGCCAAGGGACGGTTCCGCGCCATAGACGTACGTGCCGTCGATGTGCAGCTCCCGCGCCCATGCGAGCGTCCAGTCCAGGCCGCCAATCTCCCCCGGACCGCCGACCAGGATCAGCCGGCCACGCGGTGCGGCAACGGCCATGGCATCGGCCAGGCTGGATCGACTGCCGACAGCGTCGTACACCTGCGCGAATCCGCCAGTCAGCACCGTCCTGCCCAGGATGGACCGATGCGCCCTGGCGCCAGCATGGGACCTCGCTGCCTGCACGGCGGTGTGGGCCAGGGTCGCGCCAAGTCGTTCCGCCATCTGCCGCTGGACCGCGTGGCGTGCCACGACCACGACCTTCGCCTCGGGCGCCACGACACGCAGCGCAGCCGAGGTGCAGAGGCCCAGCGTGCCACCGCCGATGACCAGCACGCCATCCCCCGCAGCCGGCGGATTGGCCAGGACCGCGTGGAGCGCCACGCTGAACGGCTCAACCAGGACCGCCGCCTCATCGGAAAGGCCCTCCGGCACGACGTGGAGCTGCGATCGGTGCGCGATCATGCCGGTCGACCAGCCGCCGGGAAGGTCGGCGCAGTAGCCGATCAGCAGCCCTGGGGCAAGGTCCCCGCCGGCAGAACGCTCGCAGTGGGCGGGCAGGCCGGCTGCACACCATCGGCACGGGTCGAGGCCACGGACTGTGCACGAGATGATCGGGTCGACCACGACTCGCTGTCCGCTGTCCTCCACCACGCCCACGACCTCGTGGCCGAGCACGGCGGGGAACGACGCGAACGGCGAGAGGATCGAGCTGGCGTGCCCGGTCAGCAGTCCCAGGTCCGTGCCGCACACGCCCGCCAGCAGCGGCCGCACCCGCACCCAGTCGCTGCCGGGGAGTGGCGGCGGGGCGTATCGGGCCAGTGACAGCCAGGGCATCCAGCCACCGGCCAGGCGCGGCAGCCGCGGGCCGAGCAGTCGCAGCGCCCGTTCGTTCAGCGCCGAGGCGGCAAAACGCAGCCGCAGGCCGCGAAGCGAATCGGGCAATCGGTGGTTCAGTCCATCGGCACCCGGCGCACGATGCTCGGACCGACCCGATCCAGGATCTCGTCCAGGCTGTGGCCGGTGATGGTCAGGCCGTGATTCTTGAGGCCGATGACCGCGCGCGACGGGTCAGGCGCCTGTCGCACGAGCTCCGCGACCTCCACGGCAAGCTCTTCCGTGCCGCAGGGGTAGACCGTCTCGGTCGAGACAGCTCCTGGCATCCAGCCGTGCACGTGGAGGATGCCGCCCACCTCGGGGTGCTCGCGGTAGATGGTCAGGTGCTCGATGGCGTCCACCGACACCCGCCGCGGACGCACGTCGGGCGGAACGCTGAGGCGCACCACGCCGGACGCCTGGTCGTAGCCGGTGACCATCAGGATCTCGGTGCCCACCTCGCGCAGCTTCGACTTGTCCACGCCGCTGGCGCTCATCCAGAACCGATCGCCGTCATGCCGCACGCTGGCGTTGCCGTAGGACAGCCCGCCGATCCCGAATAGCCGCTTCACATGCCGGAGGTCGTCCGCGGAGAGCAGCTCGTCAATGGGCCATGGAGCGGGCAGCAGGTCGAGCTCGTCCATCCGCATTCCGGCACGCGTGATGGAGGCGGTGTGCTCGTCGCCGTGCCACAGCTCTGGGGGGAGGTCCGGCACGAACTGGTTCTCGATCACCAGCCGGGATTCGGCCAGCGGGATGAGCCGCTCCACCACCGCGTCGAAGAAGGCTCCGTCATCCCCGATGTGCTCGAAGCGATGGAAGCCCTGCTCCATGGTGATGAAGTGCGCATCGGTCCCCTGCCGGTCGCGGACCATGGGGATGAAGACGTTCGACAGCGACCGGACCAGCAGGGAGTAGCCCGCTTGCAGCATGTCCTCGGGACGCCGCGGCAGCTCGGCCAGGCCCACGACGAAGATGTCCTTCGAGCGCCGGCGGAAGCTGTCCGCCGAATCAGCGCTCACGGCGTTGAGGATGACGCGCACCTCGCGGTCCATGTCCAGAGCATCGCGGGCAGCATGGCGGTGCACGGGATGACCGCGCGCCTCGAGGCGGCTGGTGACCCCGGCCAGGAACCACTCCACGAGCGGGCCGCCATTGCCCACCACGGCCACGCCGGACGGCTGCGCACGCGCACCCAGTGCCGGCTGGTTGATCTCCGCGACGCTCAGCTCTGCAGGCTCCTGCAGGAGTCGCTCGACGGTCTCCGTCATGCGGGCTTCTCGCCCTTGCTCCCGGGCTCGACGATCAGCTCCAACCCATCCACTCCCACTACGCGCACCGGGCTGCCTGCCGCAATTTCCGGACCGGCGCTGCGCGCCGACCATGCCTCTCCGCCCGCATACGCCACGCCCTTCGGCGCGATGAGCGTCTGTGCCACGCCGCCGGCACCGACCAGCGCGGTGATCGGCATCGGCACGATGGGCTGCCGCCGCATGGCGAGCAGCGCACGCACGATACCGAAGACGTAGACCATCGACAGCAGCACCACGGCACCCAGCAGCCACGGGCTGACCGAGATGCGGATGGCGTCCTTCTCCGGATTCACGCCCGTCCAAAGCGCGAATGCGCCGAGCACGATGGAGATCACCCCGCCGACGGTCAGCAGCCCGAACGACGTGACCGTGAGCTCCAGCACCAGCAGCCCGATGCCCAGCAGGATGAGCAACAAGCCCCCGACATTTAGCGGCAGGCTGTTGGAGCCGATGAAGGCCAGCACGATGGCGATTCCACCGGCAGGGCCCGAGAAGAAGTTCGGATGGAATAGCTCGGAGAGGATGCCGTAGAAGCCGATGGTGAACAGGATGAATGCCACGTTCGGATCGGAAAGCAGGTGCAGGAATCCCTGCCCCACGTTCATCGATGCGTCCCGCACCGCCAGCCCGGAAAGCTTCGGCAAGGGCTTGCCATCGGCGTCGAAGGCGCGGCCGTCTGCGCGGTGTCCGCGGTCGATCTGGGCGAAGAGGTCCGTGTCGTCCGCCGCCACCAGGTCGACGATCGGTGGATCCATGGCCACGGCATCGGCTGCAGACGAGCTCGCGGCACTGCGGACGGCACGTTCCGCCCAATCGGCGTTGCGCCCGTGCGCGGCGGCCAGGTCGCGGATGATGGCCGCGTTCGAGTTGTTCACCTTCTCCGCCAGCGTGTCCGGCAGATCCTCCCCGCTGGAGCCGACCACCGACGCGGCGCCGATGGTGGTCGAAGGCGCCATGGCGGCCACGTCCCCTGCCAGGGTGATGAACGTCGCGGCACTGGCGGCCTGGGCTCCCTGCGGCGACACGTAGGTGATCACCGGCAGCCGGCTGCCCAGGATGGCCTGCAGTATCCGCTTCATGCTGGTCAGCTCACCGCCGGGAGAGTCGATCTCGATGAGGACGGCGACCGCCCCGCGGTCCTGCGCGGCCTGGATGCCCTGTTCCATGTAGGCCGCGTTGACCTGGTCGATGACGCCGGTCAGCTTCAGGCGGACGATGTCGTTGCCCGCGGCGGCAGCCGGCATCGCCAACGATGCGAGGCCCAGAAGGAGCGCGGCGCCCGCCGCGGCTCGCCGCAGTGCCACCATTCGGCGAGTATACGCATCACTCCCCGACAGCCCCTTCGCCGATGCCCAGCAGCTCGGCCGCCACCAGCTGCGACCACGTCTCGAGCCGATCCCACGCGGCGCGGACCTGGTCACTGCTTGCCATGCGGCCGCTGAGCTTGTCCGTCTCGCGGACATCGACCTGGTGCCCATCGGCCTCGACCGTGAACACGACCCCCAGATGCACTGATCCCACCGGGTTCGAGTCGTCGTTGAGCAGCCCCACGAGCTCAAAGCGCGGCTGCCAGGGCGCGTGCAGCTCCTCGGCCCACTCGCGCGCCAGGCCCGCCATGAGCGGGTCCTCTCCGTGGTCGACCGGGTTCAGGTGGCCTCCCACGCCGATGCTCGCCTTGCGATGCAGCCGCGCGTCGCCGCCGGCGTCGGTGCGCTCCATGAGGAATGTCGCGCGACCATCGCGCACCACGACGTACGGAATGAGCTGCTTCCAGTCTCTGTCCTGCTCGGCCGCCGGCCGATCGAGGTAGCGGCCGTGCTCTTCAACGGCGTCGCGCAGGGCCGCCAGCAGGCCCGCGTCCGCCGGCCGGACGCCTGTGAAGTCGCAGCCGCCAGGCACGGCGGACCGCGGAATGACCAGGACCTGTTCAATCATCGGTTCGAGTCTATCCGGCGCGGCAGATCTGCCGGGTACCTCCGAGTGGTGCGGTGAGTCACCGCTTTGAGCACCTTAGAAAGGTCGCCCGCAAGGTCCGAGGGGTAGCGTCGGGTGCATATCGGTGCCGTATGGGTGGGTGTCTGCCCCGCCTGCCACCGGCACCGGGCCCCAGCCGGCCTCTGGTCAAACCTGTTCGGGGCCTAGTACGTTAGTCATGGGTGCTCCTGCCACAAGGCAGGACCGTCCCACCCGGCCCATCCGAGCGGCCCGGCAGCGACAGAGAGCGGACCCGGCAGACAGCCGTCGCCGCGGACCATAGGGGAGCTCATTGCGACACCTTCGGCGGCCAGGAGGCCGCCCAGCCGACCGTCATCTCCGGGGGCAGACACTCGTCGAGTTCGCTCTCGTCCTCCCCATGCTCCTTGTCCTCCTCCTGGGCATTGCTGACTTTGGACGAGTATTCGCGGCCGGTATCACCATGGAAGCGGCGGCTCGGAATGCCGCGGAGGCCGCCGCCCAGGAATACGTCCAGATGATTCGAAATGACGCCGATGGCGCCCTGGATACGACGGACTATTCGCACCTGCACACAGTCGCGATGGACGCGGTCTGCAGCGAGGCGGAAACACTGGCGAACCACGAAGAGACCGGCGGCTCATGTTCGATGCCTCTTGCCGCCGTCTGCGTGCATGACGGCGTTGATCCGGCATGCGGCAGCGAGGCAGTTGGTTCTCCCACGCAGTGCCATCGCCTGAACGACACGTGGTCGAACACAAATCTCGGCGCGACCCCATCCAGTGCGCCTGCCATGCCCTACGTCGAGGTCCGGGTCTGTTACCGCTTCACGACGCTCTTCAACCTCAGTGACGTGCAGCTGCCCTTCGGCTGGGGCCTGGGGGTTGGCGAGATCTATATCGAGAAGGACCGGACCTTCACGGTTGCCTGCTATCAGCAATCAGCGGGGGCTTGTACATGAGGTTGGCGGATCGACGGGGGAAGTTGGGCAGCACGCGTGGGCAGACCATGGTGGAACTCGCTTTGGTATTTCCGCTGTTCATCATGTTGTTCTTCGGGATCGTGATCCTCGGGATTGGAATCTTCTACCAACAACAGCTGACAAACGCGGCGAGGGAAGCGGCGCGCTATGCCTCGATTCACAGTGCGACGTCCGCTCAACCAACCGTATCGAAACGTGATCCAAGCGAGGGAGCCCTCGCCGCGTACAAGCCGCTGAGCTACAACGAGTACGACCGGCCATCAGAGGGTTGGCCGCACATGTCCGATGCGGCTCGCAATCTCATTTTCGGACTCGACCCATCGAGCGTCAACGTTGCGGCCTGCTGGTCTGGATACATCGACAACGGCACCGGTGCGATCGACGCTCCGCCGGATGGCCTGCAGGTCGACATATCGGGCACGACGGTGACGTATGACACGACGTTCACAAATTGCACGATTGGCGGACACGATCCGACGACGGATCCAAACCTTGTCCCCTGCAATTCCACGCTTGCGAGCACGACAGTGGACCAAGCAAGCGATATGTCGGAGGGAACAGGAAAAGCAGTAGCGAACACCGTAACGGCATACGCCTGCTACAACTGGGCTCCGCCTCTCGCCGGC
>DATAOD010000204.1:0-3098 GCA_036265975.1 Candidatus Limnocylindria bacterium | reverse complement strand
CTTGGCCCAACTTCCGCAGTTTAGCCCGAAAAACATACCTAGATCAGTGCCTTAGGTTTTTGGGCACCACACCTTGCAGGGCTGGTAAGGGGGATTTGATAGGTCACTGAGCGAAAATCGCGGTATGACCTTGATTTTCGGCATCCAGGTGAGCGAAATGCCCTTCTCCACGGCCATTGCGTATGACCTGTCCGGGCTGAGGCCTTGGAAATGAGGCCGCGCGGCGGCGCACCGCGCCATGTGGGGCGGTGTTCGCGCGGTGGGGATGGTTACATTGCCGCCATTGCGGCGTCCTCCATGGCGGCGACCACGGCGAAGCTGCAGAGGAGGCGGGAGACGGCGGCGGGCAACGGCTCGTCCTTGCCCCGCAGCGTGTCGAGCCAGTCCAGGGCGAAGCGGCGCAGGATGGCGAAGTTGGCCGGACCCCAGCCGGTGCGGACGCGGCAGGCGTCCTCGCCCAGCGAGACGTCCAGGCGGTTGTGCGCCACCTCGACGCCCCAGTGCCGGCGCGCCTCGGCCAGCAAGTCCCGCGCGCCCATCCGCCGCGAACAGATGAACGCGCATTCCTCCCGCGTGGGCTTTTTGCCCCTCTCCTCGGTGATGTAGACGATGTGTCCGATCGTCCGCAGCCCGTCGCAGCCGTGGTTCCGGCCGAGCCATTCACATGTGTCTGGGTCCGTGACCACCCGGACGGTGCGCGTGTCGAGTCGGCCATGCCCCTTCTCGCAGACCGTGACGGGTTTTGCCGCGGCGGCGTCCAGGCTGAACATGATCTCGTCGCGGAGCGAGGGCGTGTTGCCTTTCACCGGCACGAGCCACTCGCCGCCCCGGCGGCGCACCAGGCCGAGCGTCTCGCGGCAGCAGTGCACCGCGTCGAAGCTGACCATGGCGCCATCGAGGCAGATGTCCTGGCGGCGCAGCAGCTTGCGTGCCGTCGGCACCTCCTGGCCGGGGCCCGGGGTGGCCATCGTCGCCAACACCCGCTTGGTGTCCACGTCGATCGCGTTGACCACCAGCGCCGCCTCCACGCCGTTGACCGGGGAGGCGCTGCCGCGGCACGCCTTCCCATCGACGGCGATGTGCCGATGCCGCGCCGCCGTCTTCCCGCGCCGATCCATGAGCCTGCGCCCCGCCTGCACGGCCTGGTCGAGCGCGTCCGGGTCGGTCGTCGCCATAACGCGGCCCAGCGCGTCATGGCTGGGAAGCTTCGCCAGGCCGAGCGCCCGCAGCAATCCGTGCCGCCGCCTCGGCCGGTGCCCGGCGATGTCGGTCCAGAACCGCACCACCGCCGTCGGCCCGTTCGCCGCGAACATCATCGCCACCGCAACCATGGCCAGCATCCCGGCGTAGCTGTGCCGCAGCGCCGGGCACTGCGTCCGCGGATCTTTCATCCCTTCGAAATGCTGCTTGGTTTTCTTGATCAAGCCCTTCATCACCGCCTCCGGAGTTTCCTCCTCAGCAGTTTCCACGCAGGATTGGCATGTTAAACCGTTGCGATGTTATACGCGTTGGCCGTGGGGAAACAGCACTGGCAATGGCTTTCAATGCCTATTCACGTTAGAGCGGAGCCTAAACCGCGTCCACTTTGGAACCGTTGGTTTCCCCCTTGGCTGGGACTCCTGCCGTTCCCATATGGCGATCTTCATCAGAACGAGGCTTTTTCAGACCAGTGCTACGAGTTGACCATCAGCGCTGGGGCCAGACGGTTGCGGATCTGCGCGATCTGGCCCTGAGTGCCGCCCATCCGCGCAGCCGCGAACGCTTCCTGGCGCTGCACGAGATCGCCGCAGGCAGTTGTGCCACGGCGGTTGCCGAACGCACCGGACGACGAGCGCAGACCGTGATGGATTGGCTGCACGCCTACAATGACCACGGCCCCGAGGCGCTGACCTATCAGCGCAGCGGTGGCCGCCCCCCCTTTGTCCGGAGATTGCTGCCGCGCTGGGCGAGCAGGTTCGTGCCGCAGAATGTCAGGCGGCCAGTCCGCCCGTCGCTGGCGCCGATGTAAAGCCGCGCTGGACGCTGCGGCGCCTGGTCGGCTTTGTGCAAGAGCAGTTTGGCCGCCGCTTCTGCCGCGAGACCATCCGCCGCGCGCTGCACCGGCTCAAGCGGTCGTGGAAGAAGGCCCACAAGCTGCTCGGCCGCGCCGATCCGGAGCAACGGGAGGCTTTCGTCGCCCAGATCGGCGCGCTGCTGGACGGTGCACGCGATGAGCGTCATCACGTGGTCTATCTCGATGAGGCGCACATCCATCAGGACGTCGACCTCGGCTACGGCTGGGGCGAGCGCGGCACGCGCTTCGAGGTCGCCTCATCCTCGCCCGGCCTGAAGGCCAAGGTCTCGTTCTACGGGCTGTATTTTTACAACGAAGGCCAAGTGCGGATCTGGCCCTATGACCGGGCCGAGGGCGGCAATACCATCGACGTGCTGCACCGCCTGCGTGCCGAGATCCCAACGGGCACGCTGATCGTGCTGTGGGATGGAGCGCCTTATCATCGTGCCAAGACGGTCTGGTCCGCCGCGGGGAGCCTGGGCATCCATCTGCTGCCGCTGCCCAGCTACAGCCCGGACCTGATGGCGGTCGAGCCGCTGTGGCGCTGGCTGCGCGAGGACGTCACCTACCATCACTGCCATGCCACCGCCGAGGACCTGATCCGCCGCGTCGCCGCCTTCGAGGCCGACGTCAATGCCGATCCCTACGCTGTTGCCGATCGGCTGTGGGTCAAGGACCACCTCAATCCTGAGGAGGAGAAGCTACGGTTCTCAAAGTAGACGCGGTTTAGTGTCCTGAACCAGAAGTTCGTCATATCAGAGCTTCGCTCTCTGCACTTGGTTTGATTTGGCGCAACTTGTGAAGCTTTCTGCCACTGAGGCGGGAGGCAAACATGGCGGGACGACGGCTGGAAGCACTGATGCTGACGGACGCTGAGCGATCTGAACTGACGGCGCTGGCGGCCCGGCCGAAGACCGCCCAGGCGCTGGCCCAGCGCGCCCGGATCATCCTGGCGTGTGCCGAGGGGCTGGAGAACAAGGCGGTCAGCCATCAGCTTGGTGTGCATGCCATGACGGTTGGCAAGTGGCGCCGCCGCTTTCTTGAC
>DATAOD010000203.1:0-1821 GCA_036265975.1 Candidatus Limnocylindria bacterium | reverse complement strand
ACCAGCCCCCAACCGACCTCGTTGGTCACCGCGACGGCAAGACCGCGGCGGGCCTGCCAGGCCTTGACCAGATCATCCAGCTCAGCATGGAAATCGCTTTGCCAGCTCGGCAACGGCTCCTCCCACGTGCCGAGCCGGTCGATTATGGCGGTCAGCCATGTGCCCAGGCAATCGACCAAGATCTCGCCCGATACGCTGCGCAGCATCCCGGCCACATCGCTGGTCTCGATCGTGCTCCAGTGCGCCGGCCGCTGGGCTCGGTGATCAACGATGCGCGCTGCCCATTCGGGGTCGTTCGCGGGATCGGGCACTGGCCCGGTCGCAATGTAGGTGACCTCGGAACTCTCAGCGAGCAGCGTTTCGGCGTAATGGGACTTGCCGGAACGTACGCCTCCGGTAATCAAAATGCGGCGATCAGGGCTGGTGAGGTCAGGATCAATCAACGGGGTCATCGCAGATGACTCTATCGAGGCACTGGCCTGCAGCGGCTGGGCTTGCTCTGGGATACCTGGTCGACCGGCTCCTCGGCGATCCACGCCGCGGCCATCCGGTAGCTGCTTTTGGCACGGCCGCGGCCTGGATGGAGGCCCGCTGCTACGCCGATAGCCGTACCGCCGGGCTGATCTATACGTGCTCATTGGTCGGAGCGGCGGCGGCGCTCGGTGCCGCACTCGAGCGAGTCAGCGCTAATCGTCCCTTGGCCATGATCATGACGACCGCCATAGCCACCTGGACTGTCCTCGGTGGTTGTTCGCTGAGCCGGGAGGGCGCCACAATTGCCACCCAGCTGGCCGACGGGAAGCTGCCTGCTGCAAGGGAGCAGGTCCGCAACCTGGTTGGTCGCGACACCGCTGAACTCTCCGCAGAGGAAGTGGCACGAGCGACCGTGGAATCCCTTGCGGAGAACGCTTCTGACGCGGTGGTCGCACCACTGCTGTGGGGCGCACTTGCTGGACTGCCCGGGCTGCTCGGATATCGGGCCGTCAATACCTTGGACGCCATGATCGGCCACCGCACGGCCCGTTACCGCCGATTCGGCTGGTCGGCCGCTCGGCTAGATGATCTCCTCAACTGGGCGCCGGCGCGCCTGACCGCATTGGCAGCGGCAGCCTGGGCACCGCTGGTCGGTGGCACTGCCGGAGGGGTAATCCGCGTCGTACGCCGCGACGCCGGCCAGCATCCCAGCCCTAATGCCGGCATTGTCGAGGCCGCGTTCGCCGGTGCGCTCGGCCTCCGCCTCGGCGGGTGCAACATTTACCACGGGACGGTCGAAGATCGCGGGATGCTGGGCGACGGCCGTCATGTGCTGGTCGATGACATCGCACCCGCCAGCCGGCTTGCGAGCGCGGTTTCATTGAGTGCCTTGATCATGGCCGTGGTGCTTCGCGGCTGCCGATCATGACAATCGTGATCTTGGGCGGTACCGCCGAGGCCCGGCAGCTCGCCTCGGTGCTCGTCGCCGACGGCGTCGACGTGATCTCCTCGCTCGCCGGACGGGTACGACGCCCCAACCTGCCACCGGGACGTGTCCGAATAGGTGGCTTCGGCGGCGTGGACGGACTCGCCGAGTATCTGCGGCGCCAGCCTGTCGCGGCCCTGGTGGATGCGTCCCACCCTTTCGCAGCGACGATCAGTGAGAACGCGGTGCAGGCAGCGAGCCGCACTGGTACTCCGCTCATTCGACTGGAACGTCCTGGTTGGACCGACCATCCGCGAGCCAGCTCCTGGATCTGGGTGCGAGACGCCGCAGCCGCCCGGGCTGTCGCGGACTCAGCCCGCCGGCCGTTTCTGACAACGGGCCGGCAGTCGCTGACGGAATTC
>DATAOD010000202.1:0-2432 GCA_036265975.1 Candidatus Limnocylindria bacterium | reverse complement strand
CGAAAGTACGGTTGTAGGGCTACGCCATCGGCTCGAATCTGCAAGCGGACGGGCAAGGTCTCGCATCTAGCCTGAGCTCAACTTCGCAGCATTCGAACTGATGTCAACCATCATCCCGAGCTTCATCCGGCACCGGCGCGTTTCCCGTGGACAGTCCATGGTCGAGATGGCGCTGATCCTGCCGTTCCTGCTGGCATTCGTGGGCGGCGCCACGGACTTCGCTCGTGCCTTCCAGGCGTCCATCACCCTGGAGTCCAGCGCGCGCAACGCCGCCGAATACGTCGCCGGCAACAGCGCCGATTCGACCGCGGCACAGGCCGATGCGACCCGCGTCGTCTGCCTGGAGAGCACCGGCGTTCCTGGCTACGCGCCCGGTACCGGCCCGCAGCCTGACGAGACCTGCACCAACCCCACCGTGACGGTGACCAACTTCTCGGTGAGCACCAGCGCGCTGGGCGCCTCCACCCGCAACCCGATCGGCACGGTGAAGGTCACGGCATCGGCTCCGTTCGACACCCTGCTGCCTTACCCCTTCCTGCCCGATGGCGGCTGGAACCTGACCGCCAACGCCACCTACAGCGTGGTGCGTGGACGATGACCCGCCTGCACCGCAGCGCCGATCGCGGCCAGACGCTGGTCGAGTTTGCGCTGATCCTGCCGATCCTCGTGATCCTGCTGGTCGGCATCTTCGACCTGGGCCACGTAGTGTGGACCAACGACGCGCTTTCCAACGCCTCGCGTGAGGCGGCGCGCTTCGCCATCGTCCACGGCGGCTCCGACAGCACGGCCTGCCCGGTTGGCCCCGCGCCCGGCACCCTGGTCCTGCCGACCGCCTCGACCGACTGCCCCTATCCCTCGCCCTCGGTCCAGTCGATCAAGGACGAGGCTGCGCAGTGGCTGCAGGGCGTCGGCGGGACGCAGCACGTCTATGTCTGCTACGGCGACGTGGCGACCTGCACATCAGACACCAACGCCAGCGGCGCCACGAACACGCGCGGCACGCGGGTGACCGTGACCGTCACGACTGACATGGGCCTCTCGGCGCCGGCGCTGCTGGGCATCGGGCCGTTCCACCTGAGCGCCAGCACCACCATGCTGGTGAACCACTGATGGGCTGGCAGCCCGGCCGCGCGGGTGTTGCGCGGAGCACCCAGAGCGAGCGCGGCCAGGTCCTGGTGATCGCCGCCGTGGCCTTCGTCGCGATCATCATGCTGCTGGCGCTCCTGTTCGACGGCGCGCGCGGCCTGCTGATGCGCCGCGACATGCAGGACGGCTCGGACGCCGCGGCCCTCGCGGGCGCGAATGTCATCCAGGCCATCTCACCGCGCGGCTGCAGCGCGACCGGCGGTGCGACGCCCGGCGCGCCACAGCAGGCTGTGGTGGACGCCGTCAAGGCCAGCATCGCGCTGAATATCCCGGACTACGACCTCAACAACGTGGTCGTCAGCTGTCCCGCCGGCTGGGACAACTACGCGGTCAAGGTTGACCTCGCCGACCAGTCACCCACCTTCTTCGGCTCCATCTTCAACACCGGACCGCTGGACGTGGTCGCCAGCAGCTCTGCCGTGAACGGGCAGACCACGGTCGCGGCGTACTCCGTCATCCTGCTCGACCCCTCGCACTCCAGCTGGCCGAACGGCCGCAAGGGCTGCCCGGCATTCCTGCTGTCCGGCGGTCCGACGGTCATCTTCGACAGCTCGCTGTACGTCGACTCCTCATGCACCGCGGCGAACGGCGGTGGCATGTCCACCAACGGCAACGCGACGTCCCTGACCATGGGCGCCGGCGCGACAATCCGGATCGTGGGCCAATACAAGCCCGCCGCGCTGACCGTATCTCCCACGCCGCTGCAGAACCAGGCCACCAAGCCGGATCCGCTGGCCCCCCTGGTCGGGCCGACGATCACCGGCGTCACGGTTCGCAGCAACACGAAGCTCGTCCAGAACGGCGGCACGATCACGCTGAATCCTGGCGTCTATAACGGCGGCATTCAGCTGAAGAGCAGCGCCAAGGCCTATCTTCATCCGGGCATCTACATCATCAACGGCGGCGGGCTGGATCTTGGCGCGCAGTCCGAGATCTACTCGGTCAAGTCCAGCGTGAACACCACCACTACCGCGAACTGGGCCGCCGACTGCGCGTCCACCAACTGCGGCGTAGTGATCTACAACACCGGCACGTCCAGCGGTGCCTCCGCCATGGGGCAGATCCGCGTCGCGGCCGGCGCCGTGGTCAAGCTGCGGGCCTACAACCCAGATGTCGATACGACCACCTGGAAGAACGACACCTATCGCAACCTGCTGTTCTGGCAGAGCGTCGCGCCCGCCCCGAGCAGCACCTATGAGCAGCCGATCCTGCAGCTCATCGGCGGCGGAGCCGTCGACATGAGCGGCACGGTCTACGCGCCGTCGGCCAAGGTCCAGATGGGCGGT
>DATAOD010000201.1:0-2090 GCA_036265975.1 Candidatus Limnocylindria bacterium | reverse complement strand
GATCCGCAGGCCGTGGTGGTGCAAGGCTACTGTGCCGCGGTGCGCAGCGCCCTCACCGATGATGGCCAGGCCCCGCTGGCGGCCAGCGGGCTGAAGCTCAAGGAACGACTGGAGAAGGTCGCCGACAGCCTCGAGCGGGTGGCGGAAAAAGGGGGGCCTCGCCGCCGCTTGCGAAGCTGCAACGTAATCGGGGCAAAACCCCGGGATGTGATGCATTTGTCGCTTGAAGCAGCGCGACGGAATACGATGTCGCTGTGGTCATGGCAGCCCCGGCCGCCCCCTCCAGCCTGTCGCGTTGCGAGCTCGAAGCCGAGGTGGCGGCGTTGCGCGGCGAGGTCGCCGCGCTGAAGCAACTGGTCGCCGCGCTGCGGGACGAGAACGCTCGGCTGAAGGGGCTGAAGGCGCGGCCGGTGATCAAGCCGAGCGGCATGGAGGCGGCAACCACGCCGAAGCATCGCGGCAAGCCCGGCCGGCGGCGCGGCAAGGTGGTGCCGCGCGTGCCGGTTGAGACCCAGGTGCTGCGGGTGGCAGTGCCGCCCGGCTCGCAGTTCAAGGGCTACGAGCCGTACCAGGTGCAGGAGCTGGAGATCCGCGCGCGGGTGGTGCGCTACCGCCGCGAGCGCTGGCTAACACCGGACGGCCGGACCATCGTGGCGCCGCTGCCGGAGGGCACCCGCGGTCACTTCGGGCCGGCGCTGCGCCGGTGGGTGCTGGTGCAGCACCACGAGGGGCAGGTAACGGTGGAGCGGTTGCTTGCCCAGCTGCAGGCCATCGGCATCAGCATCTCCAAGCGCGAGGTCATGCGCCTGCTGATCGAGAAGCAGGACGCGTTCCTGAGCGAGGACCGCGAGGTGCTGCAGGCGGGGCTGGCGACGGCGGAGTGGATCAGCGTCGATGACACCGGCGCGCGCCATCGCGGCGCCAACGCCGTCTGCACGCAGATCGGCAACGACAGCTTTGCCTGGTTCGGCACCACGGGCAGCAAGAACCGGCAGACCTTCCTCGAGCTGCTGCGCGCCGGGCACACCGACTATGTCGTCAATGACGCGGCGCTGGAGTATATGCGCGAGCATGGCCTGTCGGGTCCGGTGGTCCGGCAGTTGGCCGGGCACGCGCAGCGTCAGTTCGCTGATCAGGCCGCCTGGCAGCGCCATCTGGCGCAACTTGGCATCCCCGAGCGTCAGGTCACGCCCGATCCGGTGCGTGTCGCCACCGAGGGGGCGCTGTGGGGGGCGGTGGCCGAACATGGCTTCCTCAACGAGGCGGTGATCATCAGTGACGATGCCGGCCAGTTCAACGTCGGTGATCACGCGCTCTGTTGGATCCATGCCGAGCGGCTGGTGCACCAGCTGGAGACCTTCACCGATCAGCAGCGCGCCGCCCAGCAGCAGGTGCGCGGCCTGATCTGGTGGTTCTACGCCGACCTCAAGGCCTATCGGGCCGCACCGACCGCGCGCCGGCGCAGCGAACTGCAGGCGCGCTTCGAGCGCATCTTTGTGCGCCGCACCGGCTTTGCCACGCTGGACCGGCTGCTGGCGCGGCTGCACGCCAACAAGGCCGAGTTGCTGAAGGTGCTCGACCACCCCGAGATTCCACTGCACACCAACGGCTCGGAGAACGACACCCGCTGCCAGGTGACCAAGCGCCAGGTCAGCGGTGGCACCAAGACCGATCTCGGTCGTGACTGTCGCAATGCCTTCCTCGGTCTCTCCAAGACCTGCCGCAAGCTTGGGATCTCGTTCTGGAACTACCTCGGCGCCCGGCTCGGCGTGCCCAACGCTCCGGCGGTTCCTCGCCTCGCCGAGGTCATCCGCTGCCGCGGCCAGCCGGCCTGACCCGGGCCGGTTCCCGGGGTTTTGCCCCGGTTACCTTTGGAAAGCGTAACCCATTGATAAGATTGGTCAAAATCCTTTCCGAAAGTCATGAATTTCGCACCAAGCTGTGGCGTACCATGAGTCACAAGGCTATGCGGCATTCTCGGACCGGATGGTCAGCGTCGACAGATGCCGCCTCTGCTCACGTCAGCTCATCCAGTAGCGCCTTGGCCTCTTTCAGGTCCGACGCGTCAAAGCCTTCGGTGAACCATTTGT
>DATAOD010000200.1:0-1958 GCA_036265975.1 Candidatus Limnocylindria bacterium | reverse complement strand
CCGACGCGTGACCGTCGGTGCGCATGCCGTGCTCGTGCTGGATGGTGCGGCCTGGCACACCTCGCCCAAAACATCAGCCTGCTCCCGCTTCCGCGTTATTCGCCTGAGCTGAACCCGGTAGAGAACGTGTGGGAGTTCCTGCGGGCCAACTTTCTCAGCCATCGCATCTGGCAGACTATGACGCCATCGTGGACGCGTGCTGCACCGCGTGGAACTCGCTCATGCATATGCCGGAGCAGATCGCTTCCATCGCAACCCGTGAGCTGGCCCCGATTTCTCTGGACACCGATTTGTTCGACCGGAGGTAGATGTGGTGAAGTCCAGCATGAACAGGATCAAGCGAAATGATGTGGCTGATGTGCCTGTGGGGAGCGAGGGCGGGCGGAGCCCGTCGGCGCTGTCCATAGGCCCGAACGGCGCGGGAGCTGGGGTTGCGGCGAGTGGGCCGCTAACGCCGGGTCAGCGCTGGAGCGTGAGCCGCAAGCGGGAGGTGGTGCTTCGCCTGCTGCGGGGCGAGGCCGCCGAGGATCTGTCGCGCGAACTGGGCGTGCCGCTCTACAAACTCGAGCGCTGGCGTCAGAAGGCCGAAGCGGCGCTGGATGGCGCATTGAAGGAACGCGAGACGGATGCGGCGACCGATGAGCTAGCCACGGCCATGCGGCGGATCGGCGAACTGAGCATGGAAGTCGAGTTGCTGCGTTCTCGTATCGAGCGCCCTAGCCCTTTGGTTCACAGGAGGTCGCGGTGATGGCGGCGACGACCTCGCCGACCACCGGCCGCCGCTACGGCGTCGCCCAGGTCTGCAGGATCTGGAACGTGGCGCGGTCGTCGTTCTACGCTGACCGACGCCGGGCCGACACGACGACGCCAGTCCCGGTGCAGCGTCGTGGACCGAAGCCGGCGGTGTCCGACGAGGTCCTGGTGGCGGCGATTCGCGCCGATCTCGCCCGTTCTCCCTGGCACGGCGAGGGACATCGCAAGGTGTGGGCCAGGTTGCGGGTGATGCACGGCATCCGGGTCGCGCGCAAACGGGTGCTGCGGTTGAGGCATGAGAACGCCCTGCTGTCGCCGCATCGCGCCCGCACGCGCGACGACACGCGGCACGACCGCCAGATCATCACCGACGCGCCGAACATCATGTGGGCGACCGACGCGACTCAGATCACCACCGTCCAGGACGGCAAGGTGTGGCTGTTCGGCGTCGTCGAACACTGGAACGCCGAAGCGCTGGGCTGGCACGTCTCCAAGCGCGGCGATCGCTACGCCGCCGTCCAGGCCGTCGGCATGGCGGTGCGCGATGTCTTCGGCCATGTCAGCGCCAGCGCCGCCCGCGGCGTGTCGCTGCGGCATGACCATGGCAGCGCATTCCTCGCTGAACATTTCCATAACCAGATCCGCTTCTGGGGCATGACCCCCAGCTACGCGTTCGTCGGCGAGCCCGAGACGAATGGCGTGATCGAGCGATTCTTTCGCACGCTGAAGGAGCAGATCGTGCATGGCCGAATTTACCAGACCATCGACGAGGTCCGCGCCACCGTCCGCGACTTCGCCGCCCGTTACAACGCCGAGTGGCTGATCGAGAAGAACGGCCTACGCAGTCCCAGCGATGCCAGAGCAGCGTGGCGGCAGCCCGTTATGAGGGCCGCCGCGTAACAGCAATCTTGTGTCCACAGAACCGGGCGCGGTACACCGACGCGGCGCCGCTGTTTGCTGGACAAGCCTGGTTCGACCCGATCGAGGCCGAGCTGCGGGAGCGGGTCCGGGGCTTCCTGGAAGAGATGGTCGAGCAGGAAGCGACCGCTGCCCTGGGTCGTAGCCGCTACCGGCGGGGTGCGGCCGCTGGCTACCGGAACGGCACGCGGGCGCGCCGGCTGCTTGGCTGTTTCGGTCCGGTCGAGATTGCGGTTCCCCGGGCCCGGCTGTCGGTCGCCGACGGGACGAGCCGAGAATGGCGCAGC
>DATAOD010000199.1:0-7084 GCA_036265975.1 Candidatus Limnocylindria bacterium | reverse complement strand
CAGCGAGCGCAGCACGTCCGCATCTGCGAACTCGTGCTCGGTGCCCCCGGGACGGAACGCGCCCTCCAGCAGCGAGCCCTGCTCCACCAGCGCCCGCAGCCGCTCCTGCACGCGGGAGGGGGCGATCCCCCAGCGGGCGGCCGGCGCGGCGGCGGTGAAGGGCGTGTGGGTGCGTGCCCAGCGCAGCAGCAGCGCGTCCAGTGGCGGCGGACCGGCCGGGTCGACAGGCTGCAGCCACGTCTCCGCCACCCCGGGCGGCGGGCTAGCCCCGAACGCGTCGCGATAGCGCGCAACGTCCTCGATCGCGATCCAGCGAGGCTCTCCGGCCAGGCGGAGCGGGACGATGCGCCGATCGCGCTCCAGCCCGGTCAGCGCCAGCTGCGGCTCTGGCAGGTCGCTGCGCGCCGCCACCTCGTCATTGCGCAGGTCGCCCAGCCGCCGCAGCAGGTCGTGGACGCCGTCGACGGTGCGGGCGCGGCGCCCTCCGGCCAGCGCCTGCAGCTCCAGCTCCAGGTCTGCCGTGGCCGCGGGATCCAGGAGCTCGCGCAGCTCGTCGGCGCCCAGGAGCTCGGCCAGCAGCTCGCGGTCGAGAGAGAGAGCCTGGGCGCGCCGCTCGGCCAGCGGCGCATCGCCTTCGTACAGGTAGGTGCTGACGTAGTCGAAGAGCAACCCGGAGGCGAACGGCGACGCGGAACGGGTCTCGACCGAGGCGACCCGGATCGCGCGCGAGCGCAGGCCGCCCAGGACCTCCTTGAGGGCCGGCACGTCGAACACGTCGGAGAGGATTTCGCGGTAGGTCTCCAGGATGATCGGGAAAGAGCCATAGCGGCTGGCGACCGTCAGCAGGTCGGATGAGCGCTGGCGCTGCATCCACAGCGGCGTGCGCTGACCGGGCCGGCGACGCGGCAGCAGCAGCGCGCGCGCCGCGTTCTCCCGGAAGTGCGAGGCGAACAATGCTGATCCGCCGAGCGCCGACATGAGGACGTCGTCGACCTCGTCCGGCCCGAGCATGAAGAGGTCCTCGCCTGGTGGTTCCGTGACGTCCGGCAGCCGCAGCGCGATGCCGTCATCGGTCCAGATGGTCTGCGCCGGGTGCCCCTGCTCCGCCATCCGCGCCTCCACCGCCATGGCCCACGGGGCGTGGACCCGGCCGCCGAAGGGCGACAGCAGGCATAACCGCCAGTCCCCCAGCTCGTCGCGGAAGCGCTCGACCACCAGCTGCCGGTCGGTTGGCAGGGCGCCGGTCGTCTCGCGCTGCTCGGCGAGATAGGCGACCAGGTTGCGGGCGGCGAACGGGTCGAGCTGGTGGTCGTCGCGCAGTCGCGCCTCCGCGGCATCGGCCTTCATCGGCTCCAGATCGCGCAGGAATGCGCCGACGGCGCGGCCCAGCTCCACCGGGCGGCCGATCCCATCACCCTTCCAGAAGGGCATCTTGCCCGGCTCGCCTGGCGCCGGCGTGACGAGCACCCGATCCGGCTTGATCTCGTCGATCCGCCAGCTGGACGCACCCAGCAGGAACACCTCCCCGACCCGGGATTCGTAGACCATCTCCTCGTCCAGCTCGCCGACGCGGCGGCCCTTGCCGCCCTCGTCGCCGGCCAGGAAGACCCCGTACAGGCCCCGGTCCGGGATGGTGCCGCCGGAGGTGATTGCCACCACGCGGGCGTCGTTGCGGCTGGTAACCGTGTCCGCTGCCCGATCCCAGACCATCCGAGGCCGCAGCTCGGCGAACTCGTCCGACGGGTATCGGCCGGAGAGCATGTCGAGCACGCCCTCCAGCTGCTCGCGCGACAGGTCGCGGAACGGGTAGGCGCCGGTGACCAGGGCATGGAGCTCGCTGACGGGCCAGGCCCGATCCGTGCAGATGGCGACCAGCTGCTGGGCGAGCACGTCCAGCGGGTTGCGGGGGACACGCGTCTCCTCGATCGCCCCGTCCAGCATCCGCCGCACGACCACCGCCGACTCCAGCAGGTCGCCGCGGTACTTCGGAAAGATCTTGCCGGTGGACGGCGCGCCGACTTGGTGCCCGGCACGCCCGATGCGCTGCAGCCCCGCCGCCACGCTGGGAGGCGCCTCGATCTGGATGACGAGGTCGATGGCCCCCATGTCGATCCCCAGCTCCAGGCTGCTGGTGGCGACCAGCGCGGGCAGCCGCCCTGCCTTGAGCGCCTCCTCGATCTCCAGCCGCTGCTCCCTGGCGATGCTGCCGTGGTGCGCTCGCACCAGCTCCTCGCCCGCCAGCTCGTTCAGCCGAGCGGCCAGCCGCTCGGCAAGGCGGCGTGAGTTGACGAAGACCAACGTGGACCGATGCGCCCGAATGAGCTCGAGCAATCGCGGATGGATGCTGGGCCAGATGGAGCGGCGCGCCTCGGGACCGGCTGCCGGACCGCCGCGCTGCTCCTCCAGCTCCAGCTCCTCGCCCATGCGGGTCATGTCCTCGACCGGGACGACCACCTCCAGCTCCAGCGTCTTGCGCTGGCCGGCGTCAACGATGGTGACCTCTCGGCCAGGCCCGGAGCCGCCCAGGAAGGCGGCAATGGTCTCCAGGGGCCGCTGGGTCGCCGACAGCCCGATGCGCTGTGGCGGCTTCTCCGTCAGCGCCGCCAGCCGTTCCAGGCTGAGCGCCAGGTGCGCGCCGCGCTTCGTGCCGGCGATGGCGTGCACCTCGTCCACGATCACGTGCTCCACGCCGCGCAGCGCCTCGCGCGCCTGGCTGGTGAGCATCAGGTACAGGCTTTCCGGCGTCGTGACCAGGATGTCCGGCGGGTCCTTGACCAGCTGGCGCCGCGCGTCCGCCGGCGTGTCGCCCGTGCGCGATCCGACGCGCACCTCGGGCAATGTCTCGCCGGCCAGCTCGGCAGTGCGGCGGATGCCGGCCAGTGGCGCCCGCAGGTTGCGCTCGACGTCGTAGGTCAGCGCCTTGAGCGGCGAGACGTACAGCACCCGCAGCCGGCGATCACGCGGCCGCGGCTCGGTTTCAGTGAACAGCCGGTCCAACGTCCACAGGAACGCGGCGAGCGTCTTCCCACTGCCGGTGGGCGCGTGGAGCAGGACGGGGCCGCCGCCCGCGATGGCGGGCCAACCCAGCGCCTGTGCTCGCGTCGGCTCGGCAAAGGCGTCGCGGAACCAGCGGCGGGTCGCGTCGGAAAATCGGTCGAGGGGATCCGGGGAATCGGTGCGCGTCACGGTCCTGCCAGTCTATCGGCCTCACCGTACGCCGCATTCCTGACAGTTCCTGTCATGAATTCGCGGGCCAGCGGCAAAGCCAGGGCATGCGAAAGCGGGCCGGTCCTCGAGGGACCGACCCGCTTCCCGCTGGGGGCGTTGGTGTCAGCCGAGCACGTAGCGGAGTGCTGGTGCTCGCTTGACGATGGGGGTCTCGTCGACGAACGCATCGGCTCCGTAGATCTCGCCGGCCGCGATGAGCGCCAGGATCAGGGAGCTGAACGTCAGGACCACGTGGTAGTTCACGATCCCGTTCGCGAAGTCCCACGACGCGATGCCGATGAAGGCCATCATCAGTGCGCCCATCACGCCCGCGAACCGGGTGCCCAGGCCGATGATCAGCGCCAGGCCGATCGCCACCTGCCCGAAGGGGACCAGAACGTTGACGATGTTCATGGCTGCCGAATTGCCGGCCAGGTCAACCCAGAACTGGTGAGTCGGGTTGACGACCGCACCCTCGACCGCCCCGGCAGCAGTGCCCAGCGTGCCGAACTGGAGGAACTTGCTGGCGTCGAAGGCGTGTCCGCTCAGGAACAGCTTCTCGATGCCCGCGAACAGAAACACCCATCCGATGGTGACCCGGAACGCCAGGATGCCAATGGCTCGGGAGTTCGTAAGTCCGGTCATTTCTCTCTTCCGTCACCTTTCGTGACTGTGCCCGCATATGGGCCGCGTCAATTGCGATCACTAATCCGAGTTGGGTCCACCGTACCGCCGGCCCGCGTCCGCCCCATCTGCCATCCGGCACTGCTTGAGATGCGTCCGGCAGTCCCGTCGCGGGTCATCCGGCCCACGTGCTGCGGGACCTCTGTCATGCCGAGACGGTCCACTGGTCCTGAGCGACAGAGCAGATGGTTGTGCGCGCAACTACACTGGGCGCATATGGAAGACCGCATTCGCCGCGCGCTCTCGCGCGGCCACACGATTGACATGACTACCATTGGACGCCGGAGCGGGATGCCCCGGCGGATCGAGCTCGTTTTCCACGCGATTGACGGGCGCGTCTACATCGGGGGGCTGCCCGGGCGACCGCGCAGCTGGCTGGCGAACATCCGCGCCAACCCCAGCGTCACGCTGCACTTGAAGGGCGCCGTGCGGGCCGACCTGCGGTCGACCGCGCGTGAGCTGACGGAACCCGCCGAGCGCCGCCGGATCATGGAGCAGGTCGCCAGCAACTGGAACCGGACCGACGTCGACCGGATGATGGTGGCCAGCCCCCTGATCGAGGTGATCCCGGACGAGCTGGCCGCCTCAGCCTGACACTTAGCGCCCGATGCGACCGAGGTGCGTGTCGCGGAAATCGGTCGGCAACTTCAAGCCGTAGCCCAGTGCCCGGTCCACTCCCACGTGGGCGATCCAAAGTGCGGCCAGCATCTGCAGCCACGCGAAACCGGCAAGCCAGCCGATGAGCAGCGCGAGCAGGGCCACCACGAAGTTATGCGCCGCGTTGTAGGTGACTGAGCCGATGCGCGGGCCCGCGAGATAGCCCAGGGCCGACACGTCGAACACGAGGAGCAGCGGGACGAGCAGGAGCCAGCTCCCGCCCAGGGCCAGGTAGGCGACCAGGCCGGCCGCGCCGATGGCCGCGTGCTCGGCGCGAAGGATTGCGCCGACCACGCTCACTCCCAGGAGAAGAGGCGCACCGCCACCACGAAGGCGATCACTGCCCACACGACCAGGCCCAGCAGGTCGCCGCCGATGTCGGTGATGCCGGCGCCGTCGTTCGCGATCTTGCGCAGCGCATCGGACAGGTAGGTCAGCGGCAGGAAGTCGGTGATGCGCTGCAGCAGGGCGGGGATCGCGTCCCGCGAGAAGAAGACGCCGGACAGGAACATCATCGGCAGGCTGATGAGGTTCGCCACGGGCGAGGCCTGGTCCTCATTCTTGGCCCAGCCGGCGATCGCGAAGCCCATCGCCAGGAAGATGCACGAGCCCAGCACCGAGATGGCCAGCAGCAGCGCCACCGAGCCGACCAGGTGCAAGCCGAACCAGAGGCCCACTGCCAGCAGGATCAGCACCTCCGCCAGGCCGATCAGCAGGCGGCTGCCCAGCTGCGCGCCCAGGAAGTACGCCGGGCTGGTGGGCGTGGCGAACAGCCGCCGCAGCGCGCCCGTGCGCTTGAGCTGGACGAAGCCGAAGGAGACGCTGAACAGGCCCAGCTGCATGACCGTCATGGCCAGGACTCCGGGCACCAGGAAGTCGATGTAACCCAGGTTGCGACCCGGCAGCTCCTGCACCTTGACCACCGGACCGCTCGGTCCGCCCGACTCGCCCGCGGACAGCATGACCTGCGCCACCACCGCATTCAGCAGCAGGCCACCGACCTGCGCCTGCTGTGGCTTGCCGGAATTCGAGTACGCCACCAACTGGAGGCTTGGATCGGTCGCCGGCTTCAGCGCGAAGCCGGCGGGCACCACCAGGACCATGTCCAGATGGCCGTCGCCGATGGCATCGAGCTCCTCCTCGCGGGCCCCGTCGGTGATCTCGAACGCGTCCGTGGCGGCGAGCGCGCTCCGCAGCGTGGCGCTCGCCTGGTTGTGCGCCTCATCGGCGAACCCAAGGCTCACCTGGGTGGTGCCGCCGAAGTTCAGGACGCCGAAGATGACCATGATCAGCAGCGGCACCAGCAGGCTGAAGAACAGCGCCGCGCGGTTGCGCACGAACATCTTGATGCTGGCGACGAACAGGGCCCAGAAGACGCCGATGCGCATCGGCTACTCGTCCTCCCGCAGCTCGTGGCCGGTGAGGTCGATGAACACGTCCTCCAGGTTCGCCTGTCGCTCGACGCGCTCCTTGTGGAAGCCGCGGTCAAGCAGCGCCTGGATCAGCGCGTCCGGTGAGTCGAGCGCCACGATCTTGCCGCCGTCCATGACCGCGACGCGCCCGCAGAGCTCCTCCGCCTCGTCCATGTAGTGAGTGGTCAGCACGATGGTGTGGCCTCGCCGCGCGAGGTCCCGCACGACGCCCCACAGGTGGCGCCGCGCCTGCGGATCCAGCCCCGTGGTCGGCTCGTCGAGGAAGAGGATGGCCGGGTCGTTGACCAGCGCCGCAGCAATGCTGAAGCGCTGCTTCTGCCCGCCGGACAGGGTGCGGACCTGCGAGCGAGCCTTGTCCGTCAGCTCGACCTCTCCCAGCAGGGCATTCGCATCCACCTCGCGGTCGTACAGGTGGCCGAAGAGCTCCAGCAGCTCCACCAGGTTGAGCTCGTCGAAGAAGCTGGAGGCCTGCAGCTGGATGCCGATGCGGGCCTTCACGCCACGCGGGTCCTTCGTGACGTCCACGCCAGCGACGGTCGCGCTGCCCTGGTCGATGGACCGCATCCCCTCGATCATCTCCAGGGTGGTCGTCTTGCCGGCCCCGTTCGGCCCGAGGATCCCGAACACTTCCCCGGCCGCCACCTCGAACGAGACGCCATCGACCGCCTGCAGCGAGCCGTAGCGCTTGCGCAGGTCGCGGGCGACCAGCACGGGGTCGTTGCGTGCCGCCGCGGAGGACGCGGTGGGACGAAGGGCTTGCTCGGTCACGGGAGTCCGATGCTACCGCAACCAATCACCCGCCGAGGAGCGAGCGATACAGCTCCACGGTCTGCTCGGCGATGGACGACCAGCTGAAGCGCTCGACCGCCCGCGCTCGCCCGGCGCGTCCCATCCGCTGGCGCAGGGACGCATCGGCCATCAGGCGGTTGACCGCGGCTGCCAGGTCGGCTTCAAAGGCGTCGGGGTCGACCGGAAGCATCGGGTCATCCGTTCGCAGCGCCACCGGCACCAGGACGCCGGTCTCGCCATCGACGACGACCTCAGGAATGCCGCCCACCGCGCTGGCCACCACCGGCCGCTCGCAGGCCATGGCCTCCAGGTTG
>DATAOD010000198.1:0-2009 GCA_036265975.1 Candidatus Limnocylindria bacterium | reverse complement strand
GCGCTTCACCTTGCCCGCGCAACTTCCGCCGCTGCGCGTCCTGCTGGTATGGGACAATCTCGCCGGGCATAAGACACCCGAGATGGTGCTCTGGCTGTGCCGGCACGGCATCATGCCGCTCTACACACCGCTCGGCGGCAGTTGGTTGAACATGGCCGAGTCGATCCAGCGTATCCTGAAGCGCCGCGCCCTCAATGGTCAGCACCCGGAGAGCCCGGCCCAGATCGGGGCTTGGTTTGAGCAGACGGCCCGCGCTTGGAACCAACAGCCCACGCCGTTCTCCTGGAACGGCAAGCGCCGGCAGCGGCGACGCAAACAACCGGGTGATGCCTATGCGATCAGCGGCTCAGCAGCACACGCGAGGTACCCGCTTCTGCGCCGCCGGACAAACCATCGAGAATGGCAGGCTTCATGCCAAATGACCCACTAGTGGGTCCTCTGCTGTGGGATCTGGTATCGTGGCGAGGCGATCCTCGTGCTTCGAGGTGTCCCATGTCGCGCCACCAGAACGATCCGCTGCGCCCCCTCACCGCGGATGAGCGCCAGGCGCTGACCCGCCTGAGCCGCTCGCTCAGCGCCCCCGCCGCGCAAGTCGAGCGTGCCCGCGCCCTGCTGGCCATTGCTGGTGGCGCCAGTTACACGGCCGCCGCTCACCAGGTCGGACGACGGCACACTGAGACCATCTCGGCCTGGGTCAGTCGCTTCAACCGCGACGGGCTCGTGGCCGTGCGGCCGGGGCATGGGGGCGGACCACGGATCCGCTATGGGGCTGACGCGCAGCAGCGCATTCTGGCCGAATGGGCGCGCACGCCCCAGCGCGACCAGGACGGCACGGCGACCTGGTCCTTGAGCCTGCTGCAGCGAGCCTTGCGCCAGGCGGATGACGGGCTGCCCCGGGTCAGCCCGTTCACGATCTGGCGCACCCTGCATGAGGCTGGGCTGAGCTGGCAGAAGAGCCGCACCTGGTGCGAGACGGGCGTCGCGATGCGCCACCGCAAGCGCGGCGTGGTGCGCGTCAGCGATCCTGATGCGGCGGTAAAAAGGGGCTGATCGAGCGGGCCTACACGCTGGGCGCGCAGCTTGGGCTCGCGGTCTGGTGCGCGGACGAGGCCGGGCCGTTTCAAGCCGGGCCGCATCCCGGCCCATCCTGGCAGCCGCGCGACCACCCGGCCCAGCAACCGCACGAATACATCCGGGGCGGCACAACCAAGATCCTGACCCTATTCCATCCCGCATCAGGCCGGGTGCGGCTCCAACCAGCGGCCCGCGGCACCAATGCGGTGCTACACCCGTGGCTACGCGAGCAGCTGAGCGCGATCCTGGCGGCGCTGCCGGTTCCAAAAGCCTCGCTGCACCCCGCCGTGACGCGAGCCGCGTGGGCGGTGTGGCAGGCGGGCCTGACGATGCCCTTCAGCTTGCCGCACAACCTACCACCGCTGCGGCTGTTGCTGGTGTGGGACAATCTCGCTGGCCACAAGACGCCCGACCTGGTGCTGTGGCTGTGCGCGCATGGGATCATGCCGCTCTACACGCCCGTGGGCGGCAGCTGGCTCAATATGGCGGAGTCGATCGAGCGCGTGCTCAAGCGCCGCGCGCTCGACGGACAGCATCCGCACAGCCCCGAGGCGATCGGATGCTGGTTTGAGCAGACCGCGCAACGCTGGAATGAGCAGCCGACGCCGTTTGTGTGGAACGGCAAACGCCGGCAGCGGCGGCGACGATCCGGTGGCGATCAAACCCATCGGCTCGGCGGCTCTGGGGCATGCACGCACCGACCGCTTCGTCGAAACCGTGCAACCGGAGCATCAGAATGCCAGATCCAACAACAAATGACCCACTAGTCCTCTGTCAGAGCTGATGGGGTGGGTTGTAGGTTGTTGTTTTGGGGGCCTGTCGAGACCGGAGGCCGGCCATGAATAGGAAGTGCCGGGTGACACTCACCCTTGCCGAACGCGAAGAGCGTGAGCGGCTGCTGGCGCGGGGCAAAGCCGATGTTCGCCGGCTCAGGT
>DATAOD010000197.1:0-2673 GCA_036265975.1 Candidatus Limnocylindria bacterium | reverse complement strand
CTGGAAGGTGACGGAGCCATTGGCTTAGCCCGACGCGCGCGGTGGCGATAGACAGTGGCGCGCGCCACGCCCAAGGCGTCGCAGGCGGCGGTGAGGCCACCGTCGGCCGGCAGGGAGACCACCGCCTCCATCACGGCTCCTCGTCGCTGTCGGGCGTCGTCAGGGGAATTCCCAGCCGGGACGCCACTTTTTTTCTAGAACGGCAAAACCGGCTGTCTGTTGAAGGTGTCAGAGGAACTGACCGAGGGGCTCGAGATGTCACGGTCCTGGTGCCGGGTGAAGCCGGCGGACGAGCTGGTCCTGATTCCAGTCCAGAAGTCTTGCCCGGAGTGCGGGCGCGCGATGCGGATCCGCTACACCAACCGCCGGGCCGTGGTGTCGCTGCGGGGACTGGTGTGCCTGCGCCTCAAGATCCGGCACTGCGAGGACCGGACCTGCGGGCGCTACCATCAGGCATGGCGGCCGGAGGCCGAGGGCGCCCTGGCGCTGCCGCAGCATGAGTTTGGCCTGGACGTGATCGCTCTGGTCGGCACCTTGCGCTACCGCGAACACCGCAGCGTGCCGGAAATCCATCGCGAGCTCGACCGGCGCGGCGTGGCGGTCAGCCAGCGCAGCGTGACCAACCTGCTCGACCGCTACGACGAGCTGGTCGCCGCCTCGGCCGGCACGGCGGCGCACCGCGAAACCCTGGAGCGCCAGGGCCGGGCCATCCTGGCGGTCGACGGGCTCCAGCCCGACGTTGGCCACGAGGTGCTATGGGTCATCCGCGAGTGCCTGTCCGGACTGGTCCTGCTGGCCCGCTCGCTGCTGTCCTCGACGGCCACCGACCTCGCCGGTCTGCTGCGCGAGGTCGCCGACGACCTCGCCGCGATCGGGATCGCGGTCGCTGGTGTGGTCAGCGACGGCCAGTCGCCGATCCGGCTCGCGGTCGCCCAGGTCTGGCCCGAGGTGCCGCACCAGCTGTGTCACTTCCACTACCTGCGCGAGGCAGCGCTGCCGATTTATGAGGCCGACCGGCACGCTAAGAAGGAATTGAAGAAGGCGGTGCGCGGGGTCCGGCCGATCGAGCGCACGGTTGAGGGGCGCGACGACGAGGCGGCGCGGATCGTGCTGGGCTACTGCGCGGCGGTGCGCAGTGCGCTGACCGACGACGGCAGGCCGCCGCTGGAGGCGACCGGGCTGCGGCTGCACGACCGCCTGAAGAGGATCGAGGCCAGCCTTGGCCGGATCGAGGAAAAGGGGGGCGCCTGCCGACCGAGTTGAGGAAGCTGCGCTCCCTGCTCGCCAAGGGCCTGGGGCAGACCCGCGCGCTGTGGCCGGACATTCGCTCGACCTACCGCTGGGTCCACGCCGCGGCGCGGATCCTCAAGAACACGGCCGGGCGCGCCGCCGAGGACGTCAAGGCGCGCTACGCCCGCCTGCTTGAGGAGTGGAACAAGCGCAAGGACGCCTGCGGCCGGCTGGGCGAGGCGGTCGAGCGCTTCCTCAAGGTCACCCGGAGCTATCGGCCCGGACTGTTCCACTACCTGGAGGTCCCCGACCTGCCGCCGACCAACAACGGCCTGGAGCAGTTCTTCGGCGCCCAGCGTCACCATGAGCGGCGAACCACCGGCCGCAAGGTCGCCTCGCCCAGCCTGGTCGTGCGCGGCTCGGTGCGCGTCCTCGCCGCCACGCTGACCCGCCTGGCCCCGGTCTCCGCCGCCGATCTGGCCGCCGTCGATGTGGCGACTTGGCGGCAGACCCGAGAGCGCCTGAAACGGCGCCACCACGCCAGGGTCATGCGCGCGCGCTTCCGCCGCAACCCGGCCGCCTACCTGGCCGACCTCGAACAGCGCGCCTTCCAGCAGCAAGCTTTGCCGCCCTAGTTTTTTTTCGTATCGACGCTGATGATCGGCTCGCCAGCCGCATCGAATTGCGCGCGCTGCTCAGCGATGTGCAGGAACTGGGCGTCGCGTTCCGGCGGCGAGCTGCGCGCCTCCGTGCGCCGGGCATTGACCTTGGGCGAGTAGCCGAGGTGGCGGAGCAAACGGGACACCGTCGGGCGGCTCGCGGGGTGTCCGGCGGCGTCCAGGGCGGTGCTCAGGTGACGCAGTGAACTGCGCTTGCTCTTGGCGCGTCGGCCCATCGGATCACCGGCCGTCTCGGGGGCAAGCAGCGCTTCGAGAGCCGGAAGCAGCTCCGGATCCTGCGCCTCGCGCGCGGGACGCCCACCACCAGGGGCGCGGACACGCTCGGCCGGACGCCTGGCCAAGCCGGCTTCGAGTTCATGCCGCCCGCGGCGGATCGTGCGGCGGTCCAGGCCCGTGATCTGGGCCAGCAACGTCTCCCCGCCACGGCCGACGCGCTTCGCCTCGAGTGCGACGAACCAGCGGCGCTGCTGCTCATCAAGCCGGCTGACCAGCAGATTGATCTGCTGATGCAACTCTCGCTCGGGATGCGGCTCATGCCTGCGGCATCGGGGACACGTACAAAGGTGAACAACAGAGGAGGACATCGGCAGCTCCAGTCACTGCTGGTACAGCGTGGTGAGCTCTGATCCAACCTTTCATTCGGGCATATAGTTCCCTGCCGTGCCCTAAGGGGGCCGGACTGAAGGTGACTCAGTCCAGGATGTTGGACAGTCGTCATTTCGTTTCTTCGACCCTGCGCAGCACGCCGCTGATGGTTTTCAGC
>DATAOD010000196.1:0-3395 GCA_036265975.1 Candidatus Limnocylindria bacterium | reverse complement strand
ACCGCGCTCATGCACCAGATTGGCGAGGGCTACGGGCCGTGGGCCGGCGACGTCACGCATCGGACCAGCGGCGTGCTGGTGGCGGATCGGGCGGGCGTCTCGAACGCCTACGCGCTGGCCAACCTGGAGGAGCGCTCGGAGCTGTTCATCGGCACCGGGGTGGAGGTCTACGAGGGCATGATCGTGGGCGAGAACGCGCGGCCCGGCGACATGAATGTCAATCCCACCAAGGCCAAGCAGCTGACCAACATGCGCACCCACTCGCACGATGCATCGCTGGCCCTGACGCCACCCCGCCCGATCACGCTGGAGTCCGCCATCGAGTTCATCGCGGCCGATGAGCTGGTGGAGGTCACACCCTCCGCCATCCGCCTGCGCAAGCGCGTCTTACAGGCCGGCGACCGCAAGCGCACGTAGAGAGCGTCTCTGCCGCCCCGGGACGCTTGACTTGCGGAATGTCGCCCTGGTGCGCGTTAAGTGAGTCAGCGGCCCTCGGAGGCCCGCCGCACACCGGTCGCTGAGCACGAATCGCGGCATTCGAGGTGCCACTCCGCTCACCGACCGACTTCACGCGCTCCCCGTGCGCATCGCGGCAATCGGTGCGCCTTACGGGTCGTGGCGCCTCAAGCGCCAGTCGGCGCCGATCCTTCGGGCTCAGTCGCCCGGGCGGCCGCGCCTGACACGGCCTCCGCCCCGCGGTCTGCCGTGCCGCTCTGAGTCACGGCGTTCCCTGCGGCGTCCAGCCGCTCCACGAAAGGCGTGGCCCGCACGCGCACCAGGAAGTCGCGGCTGCGCTCCACGGCACGACGAAGCTCAGCGTCGGCAGTCCCCACCACCATCGCCGCATCGATGACGGTCAACGCCTCGTCCCACAGCTGGCCGAGCTCGTGCCACGCACGGATCGCGTCGTGGTACAGGGCGGTCGCCTGGGATGCCTGGCCCTCCAGGGCGGCGATGCCAGCGAGCATCGTTGTCCTGCGCGCGTCGACGACAGACCCATGGATCCCGGTGGCATCGATGGCGGCGAGATCCTGACGGATCACATCAGCGCCAGTCCCACTCCACAGCGTCGCGCGCGACGCGCGGTAGCGGAACTCGCCGATCTGGTCGTGGTCGAGCTCTGCCAGCTCGAGCCACGCCTCGCGCGCCGCGTCCAGGCGCCCGGCGGCGAGGGCCGCATTTCCAATCGCGTCATCCAACGGGGCGCGCCAGCGCGGGTCGTCGGCGAAATGAGCGCCCAGCGATTCCACTTCCGCCAGGCCTTCCTCGATGGACTCGCCTCGAGCTGCGCGGAGAACCAGCGCGTTGGCGAGCACTGGCAGTCGATCACTGGGAGCCAGGTCATCGGTCAAGGTCACTTCCATGAGGGCGAGCGCCTCGTCCCACTCCCCGACGACGAACCCGGTGTAGCCCAGGTTGTTCGCGAACCGCCGGGCGAGGTTGCGGTGGCCCAGTCGCGTCGCCAACGCCAGGCCTTCTCGGAACCCTTCGAGGGCCGCGGCCATGTCCAGATCCAGGACGGTGAACGAGCGGAGCATGATTGCGCCCAGCACGTCGTTGTTCAGGCCGTGCTCGCGCGCCAGCTGCTCGGCCCCCTTGATGATCGCAATCCCTTCCCGCTTGCGGCCCAGGGATCCCAGCGCAGCGCCCTTGATGATGAGCGCCCTGGTCACCACGGCCGTCTGGTTCCGCTGCTCAGCGGTCTCCAGGACTTCTTCCGCCACCTCGTAGGCCCGCTTGCTGTTCCCCAACGCTTGCAGTGCCCTCGAATGCAGTGTGCCCAGCCTGGCCACGACGGGGTCCGGCGAGAGGGTCTCGAACTCCGTCCGGGCGGACTCCAGGATGGCCACGGCCTCCAAATCCTTATAGCCATCCAACAGGGACTCGGCCAGGTCGGCCGTGGCTCGCGCCGCACCCAGCTGGTCGCCGAGCTCGCGACGCGTGGCGATTGCTCGCCGCTGGTAGTCGGCAGCCTCGGGGTAATGGCCGGCATATCGTGCCGCCTCCCCGGTCCGCTCCAGCAGGTCGCCCTGCTCCGCCTTGTCAGTCGTCACCGTCAACGCCAGCCCAAGCGACGCGACGGCATCGTCAAAAGCGCCGAGGTTCGCCGCTCGCTCCGCAGCCGCCTTCAGCGCAATGCGTGCCTGGGCGGCCAGGGCCTTCGCCTCGGCCTCGTCCGTGGCGTTGTCGTGCGCCGCGAGGTAATGGCGGGCGAGCGCTCCGGCGAGCTCATCGGTGCCCACTGCTTCGAAGTGGCGTGCTGTCGCCAGGTGACGGACCTTGCGCTCCGTCTTCCCGAGTGTGCTGTAGGCGACCTCGCGCACCAGGGCCTGCACGAATGCGTACTGGCCATGCTCGGGCGAGCGCGGATCGGCATCCCGGGTGAGGAACTCCCGTCGGACCAGGCTGGCCAGGCGGGGCTCCAGCGCGTCCTCATCGGCCCCGGCCACCGTCGCCAGCGCCGCGACGCTGAATGACTGTCCCAGCACCGCCGCGTCCTGCAGGAGGCCACGCTCCTCCCGATCCAGCGAGTCGAGCCGTGCGCTGATCAGGGCAACCAGCGTCTCCGGCACGGCGATCTGCGCGACGTCGCCGACCAACGCATAGCTGTCGCCCTCCGACTTGAGCTTGCCGTCCGCGATGAGCATCCGCACCGTCTCGACCGCGTACAACGGAATGCCGTCCGCGCGGCTCACGATCTGGCGCACCATCGGCTCCGGCAGGCCGGGGACCATGCCGGCCAACAGCTCGTGCATCGCTGCCTCGGGCAGCGGCTCCAGCGCCAACGACACGAAGTTCCGCTTGCCGGCGCCCCAGTCCGGCCGCTTGTCGAGCAGCTCCGGGCGTGAAAGTGTGATGACGTAGATGGGATAGCCGCGGCTCCATTCCAGCAGGTGGTCCACGAAGTCCAGCAGACCCCCATCGGCCAGGTGGAAGTCCTCGAAGACCAGGGCCACCGTCCCCTGGCTGGCAATCCGCTCGAAGAACGTCCGCCAAGCGGAGAACAGGTCGTCCGGAGAGGCGCCCGATTCGATGCCCAGCAGGGTCAGCAGCGCCGCCTCGATCCAGCTGCGCTCAGCCTCATCGGGAACATATTCGGCAACGGTCTCGCCCACCTTGGCGCGGGTAATGGCCTCGTCATCGGCCTCCAGCAGCCCGCAGCGGCCGCGAATCATCTCGCCCAGGGCCCAGAAGGTGATGCCCTCGCCGTACGACGGGCAGCGCCCGGAGTGGTAGTAGACGGTTTCGACCAAGCCGTCCGCGTAGGTCGAGAACTCCCGCGCCAACCTCGACTTGCCGATGCCGCCGGGTCCCATGACCGATACCAGCCGAATTCGACCCTCGCGGCCGGTGGCATGGAACAGGTCCTTCACCAGGCGCAGCTCGTCCTGCCG
>DATAOD010000195.1:0-12189 GCA_036265975.1 Candidatus Limnocylindria bacterium | reverse complement strand
GTCCCCCCCATCGGCTCCGTGCGCTCAGCCATCCGCCATCCGCTGGCGCACCTGCTCGATGACGGCCAGGATCTCCTCGGCCGGCAGCTCCGGATGGTCCAGGCTGGTCATCTCCGTGGCGCCGCTGGGCAGCCTGCGGTGCTCCACGCGGCCGCTGATCAGCTCCGTGTTGAGCACGCCCTCGGGCGCATTCGGCGCCAGGTGGACGTGGACGTGGGCAATCCCACCACCGAAGACATAGGCGTAGACCAGCGCTCCCGTGGCCTCGCGCAAGACTCGGCTCGCCCTCGCAATGGCAGGCCCGAACGTCGTCGCCTCTTCTCCGTCGAGGTCGGCCAGGTACGGAACGTGGCGGATCGGCTCCAGGTAGCCGAAGCCCAGCGTACTCCCGGTGCGCGCCATGGACAGGCGCCAGTGCTCGTCACGCCAGACCTCTTCCCGATCGAGCTGCGCATCGATCTCGGGCACGCGGCACAGCATGCAGGCAGGCTTTGCCTCGTCGCTCATGACCCGATGGGTGCTGTCAGCGCTTGCCGAAGATCGAGCCCAGGACGTCGCCCACGCCGCCGGCGGATCCGGACTGGCCCTGGCCGCCACCGAGCACGCTGCCCAGCAGGTCGCCGATATCGGGCGATTGGTTCGCGGCACGCTGCGTGTCGCCGCCCAGGATGTCGGTGATGGTGTCCATGCTGAGGCCGCCGCCCTGCTGCTTCTTGCCGATCATCCCCATCACGATCGGCGCCAGGATGGGCAGCAGCGACATGATCGAGCCGAGGTCCAGGCCGCTCTTTCCGGCGAGCGCGTGCGCGGCCGGCTCCTGCCGATCACCCAGGACGTGGTCCAGGATGCCAGCGCCGTCGGCCGCCTTGCCGCTCACCTGGCCGTGCAGATATGCCTGCAGGTTGTCGATGACCGATCCGTCGTGGTCTTCCTGGATGGCCTGGTGCAGGCCATCGCGCCGCGACGGGTCGGCGGCTTCCTTGCCGAAGGCCGCGAGCAGCATCGGGACAGCGCCGTCGATGGCTGCCTGCGTCCTGGCCGGATCGGCCCCGATTCGGCGGCTGATGTCGTTGACCGCCTCGGGTGAAAGATGGGACTGGAGATCGTCCAGGACTGATGTCGAAGTATGTGCCACGAAGCGCCTCCTTGATCGAGGATGGGCTCGGGGCCTTGAGTATAGGGCCGGTCGGTTCTTGGGTAGCCAGCTCGCCGGACGGCGCCGAATTACCTGGAGAGTACGTATCGGCCAGGGAGGAGGCGGGGACACGCGGAATCAGTGGACGGACCCACCGGTTCGGTGGTTCCTGGATGTCGACGCCACCGAATCCGCGCCGCATCGTCGGCTATCGGGCCTTGCCTGGCCGATAGCTACCCTGCAGGTAAATCCGCGGCAGGTTATCCGCCGCGGCAGCTCGGCTAGGCCTGCTTGACTCCCGCCACCAGCGCCTCGACCGAAGGCTTGGCATCGCCGAACAGCATCTTCGTCTTCTCGTTGCTGAACAGCGGGTTGGGAATGCCGGCGAAGCCGGTGCCGCGGCCGCGCTTCAGGACCACGATGTTCTGCGCCTGGTCCACGTTCAGAATGGGCATGCCGGAGATCGGCGAGCCCTCCTCGCGTGCGAGCGGGTTGACGACGTCGTTGGCGCCGATGACCAGCGCGACGTCGGTATCGGCGAAGTCGTCGTTGATCTCGTCCATCTCCTGCAGCCGGTCGTAGGGGACGTTCGCCTCGGCCAGCAGCACGTTCATGTGACCAGGCATGCGGCCGGCCACGGGATGGATGGCGAACTGGACGTCGACGCCGCGCGACAGCAGCTGGTCCATCAGCTCGCGCACGGGGCCCTGCGCCTGCGCCACCGCCATGCCGTAGCCGGGCACGATCGCGACCTTGCTGCCGTAGGCCATGAGCACCGCAGCATCCTCGGCGCTGATCTCGCGCAGGTTCTCCTCGCCCTCGGCGCCGGCAGCGGCGGTATCGCCGCCGGTGCCGAAGCCGGCGAACAGCACGTTGAAGATCGAGCGGTTCATGGCCTTGCACATGAGCTGGGTGAGGATCGCGCCCGACGCGCCGACCAGCGTGCCTGCGATCAGCAGCGCGTAGTTGCCCAGCACGAAGCCCGTGGCCGCCACGGCGATGCCGGTATAGGAGTTGAGCAGCGACACCACCACCGGCATGTCTGCGCCGCCGATGGGCATCACCAGCTGCAGGCCCAGCACCAGCGCCAGGCCGCAGAACAGCAGGAAGAGCGGGACGCTGTTGGCGATGGCCGCCAGGTAGATGCCCAGCCCCAGAAGGGCCAGGAACAGGATCGCCGTCACGATCTGCGAGCCGGGGTATTTCACTGGCCGCGCCGCCACGATGCCCTGCAGCTTGCCGAAGGCGATGATCGAGCCGGTCAGCGAGACGGAGCCGATCACCGCACCCAGCAGGGTCGCGATCATGAACGGCAGGGCAAGCAGCTCCCCGGGGTGCTCGCCCGTGTCGCGCAGGAACTCGGCCACGGCCACCAGGGCGGCTGCGCCGCCACCGGCCCCGTTGAAGATGGCGACCATCTGCGGCATGGCGGTCATTGGCACGCGCCGCGCACCCAGGACCCCGATCACCGTGCCCACCAGACCGCCGACCAGCAGGATCCACCAGTTGGCGAGCATGCCGTCGACGGTGAAGAAGGTCCACAGGATCACCAGCGCCATGCCCGCCGCGCCCACCTGGTTGCCGCGCCGTGCGGTGGCGGGCGACGCCAGGAACTTCAGGGCCAGGATGAAGGTGACGGCGCCGACCAGCCAGACGAGATAGGTCAGGACCTGGATGAGCTCCATCAGGACTTGCCGCCGGGGCGCTTGCGGAACATCTCGAGCATCCGGTCGGTGACCACGAAGCCGCCAACCACGTTGATCGTGCCAAGCGTGACGGCCAGCAGGGCCAGCACTACGCGCAGCGGCCCCTCGACGGTGGCGGCCACCAGCATGGCGCCCACCACGATCACGCCGTGCACGGCGTTGGCGCCGCTCATGAGCGGCGTGTGCAGCATGGTCGGCACCTTCGAAACGACCTCGTAGCCCACGAAGGCGGCGAGCACCAGGATGAAGAGCGCGGCGACCAGCGCGAATGGATCGAGCGCGCTGGCATCCATCAGGTGCTCTCCTGGCTGGCTGCGGCGGACGCATCGGGCTTTGCTTCACGAGCCGATGGCGTGGCCGGCTCGGCCGGCTCGATGCCGAGCGCCTTGGCGGTCGCGGGGTTCACGACCTTGCCGTCATGGGTGATGGTGGCGCCGGCCGTGATCTCATCGGAGAAGTCAAGGTTCATCTTGCCGCCGGTGACCAGGTGCTTGATCAGGGTCTGGATGTTCTTGGCGTACATCTGGGTGGCGCTGCCGGGCATGGTGGCCGGCAGGTTCGTGAAGCCGATGATCCGCACGCCGTTGTCGGTCACGATCTCCTTGCCTGCCTCGGTCATCTCCGTGTTGCCGCCCATCTCGGCGGCCATGTCCACGATCACGCTGCCGGGGCGCATGGACGTGATCATGTCCTTCGTGATGAGCTTCGGCGCCGGACGACCCGGGATGAGGGCGGTGGTGATGACCGCATCCGCCTCGCCGACGCGGCTGGCGATCAGCTCCGCCTGGCGGCGCTTGTAGTCGTCGCTCATCTCGCGGGCGTAGCCGCCCGCCGTCTCCGCCTGGGCCTTCTCCTCGTCGGTCATCTCGACCTCCAGGAATGTTCCTCCCAGGCTCTGGACCTGTTCCTTGACGACCGGCCGCACGTCGGTGGCCTCGACCACCGCCCCCATGCGCCGCGCCGTGCCGATGGCCATTAGCCCCGCCACGCCCGCCCCGAAGACGAGCACGCGCGCCGGCCTCACGGTGCCTGCAGCGGTGGTGAGCAATGGCATGAACTTGGGCAGCCGCTCGGCGGCAAGCAGAACTGCCTTGTAGCCACCCACCGTGGCCTGGCTCGAGAGCGTGTCCATGGACTGCGCACGGGTGATGCGCGGGATGGCGTCCATGCTGATGGCCGTGATGCCGGCCTTGGCGAGCTTCTCGGCCAGCTGCGGGTTGGACAGCGTGCCCAGCGTGCCGATGAGCACGGTGCCCGGCTTGAGGAAGCTGATCTCCTCATCGGTGGGACGTCCCACGCGCAGGACCATGTCCGCCTGGCCATACAGGGCGGGCGCGTCGGGAACGATGGTCGCACCGGCCTCGCGGAACGCCTCGTCCGGCAGGTAGGACGCCTCTCCGGCCCCGGCCTGCACCAGCACCTCGACGCCGTCGCCGACCAGCTGGCCGGTGGCCTGCGGGGTGAGGGCGACGCGGGTCTCGCCGGACGCGCTCTCGCGTGGGACAGCGATCTTCATGCGGGAGGTTCCCTGTGTGCCGATGGGTGGCTGCAAATGGCTTCGCGGCTGCTGACGGGCAGCACGCTACACGCGTTGCGCTTCGGGATTCGGAGTGTACCCGATTTTCCCGACTCCCACGCTCGCACGCCGCCGGAGGACCTTATGGCTGCGCCGATATGTCGGTCCAAATTGCGCACGGGCATGGCAGAAGGCGCTGTTCTGGACATACATCGGGCAGCCGCGTGCGGGAGCTGACCTTCGCGACGCCGCGCACGGGTCGGGGCTGCCCGACAGATCGCGCAATCCGACACGCAGGGAAGACCTCCGGTGACGATTTGCCCGATAGATCGGCAGCCAGGGCCACTTCGAGAGAGACGGGCTGGCTTCCGCTAGCCTTGGATGCGTGAGCCTCGTCATCGAGCACGTGAGCAAGCGCTTCGGCCCGGTCGTGGCGCTGGACGACCTGACCTTCACCGTCGAGCCGGGGCGCATCTTCGGCCTGCTGGGCGCGAACGGCGCCGGGAAGACGACCTGCATGCGCATCGTGCTCGACATCCTCCGCGCCGATAGCGGCAGCGTGACCTGGCAGGGGACGCCGAACACCGAGCTGCCGCGCGACACGTGGGGCTACCTGCCGGAGGAGCGCGGGCTGTACATGCGCATGACCGTCATCGACGTGCTGCGCTTCTTCGCCGCGCTGTACGGCGTGCCGGCCGACAAGGCGACCCGCGAAGTCGACGAATGGCTGGAGCGCTTCCGGGTGCCCGACTACCGCGACCGCAAGGTCGAGGAGCTGTCGAAGGGCAACCAGCAGAAGATCCAGTTCATCGCCGCGATCCTGCACGATCCCGACGTGCTGATCATGGACGAGCCATTCACCGGGCTGGATCCGGTCAACGTGCAGCTGCTCAAGGAAGCGTTCCTGGAGATGCGCAACCGAGGCAAGACGCTGATCTTCAGCACGCACCAGATGGAGCAGGTCGAGGAGCTGTGCGAGGCGATCGCCATCGTCGACCGCGGCCGGATTGTTGTGCACGGCGGGGTACGCGAGGTGAAGCGCGCCATGGGGCGGCGCGTTGTGCGCCTTGCAACCGATGCCGATGGCACTGCCGCCACTGCCGCGTGGCTCGCGAAGCTCGACGGCGTGCAGGTGAACGAGGTGCGGGCCGATTTCGTTGAGCTGCAGGTGCCGGATGGCACCGACCCAGAGCGTATCCTGCGCGCGGCGCTGGAGCGCGGCGAGCGGGTGACCCGCTTCGAGATCGCCGATCCGTCGCTCGAAGAGGTGTTCATCGAGCATGTGGGACGGCCGGCGGCCGAGGAGGAGGAGCGACACCTCGCCGCCGGACGGGACGCGGACGCGGCATGAGGGACCTCCTGCCCAACGCCTGGCACGTGGCGCGTCGCGAGTACGCCTCGCGCGTGCGGACGCGCTCTTTCAAGGTCGTGACCGCGGTGCTGGCGCTGGTCGGCGTCGCGCTGGCCCTGCTGCCGCTGGGCGGGCGGCTCGTCCAGGGCAACGAGGAGCATCGGCTGGCGGTCTACCTGGAGGGCTCGTCGCTTGCGCCGTCGCTGGCCGGCTCGCTGCAGGCAACGCTGAACGCAGCCACGCCATCGGACCAGGCCGGCTGGGTGGTGTCGACTGTGCCCGACCCAGGCCCGGCGCAGGCCGAGGTCCGCAGCGGCAAGAGCGACGGGCTCCTGACCATCCAGCGCGGCGCCGGCGGCGACCTGGCCTACCAGCTCTACACCGACGAGGGCCCAACGGGCAGCACCCCACAGGCGGTGCAGCAGGCGGCCTACCAGCTGAGCGTCGGCGACCGGCTGCAGAACGCTGGCGTCGGCGGGCAGGCGAGCCAGATCCTGGCGCGCCCGTCGATCGAGTTCGTGCGCTCGAATCCGGGCGCGCGGGATTCGGACGAGAACTTCGGCACCCGCTACGTGTTCGCCATGGCGCTGGTGATCCTGACCTTCATGGCCATCATCACCTACGGGGCCTGGGTCGCCTCCAGCGTGGCCGAGGAGAAGAGCAGCCGGGTCATGGAGCTGCTGATCACCGCTGCCACGCCACGGCAGCTGCTGGCCGGCAAGGTGCTGGGCACCGGGGCGGCGGGGTTGACGCAGTACCTGGTGGTGGTCGTCGCCTCGGTCGCCGGCTTCCTGCTGCAGCGGGTACTGGCCGAACGACTGGTGGGAGCGGCGTCCGCCAACCAGCTGGAGGGCGTCAACCTGACGGTGCTCGCCCCGTTCGGCGTGCTGTTCGTCGCGGGCTTCATGCTGTACGCCACGCTGTACGCGGCGCTCGGGTCGATCGCCAGCCGCCAGGAGGAGGTCCAGCAGGTGACGGGGCCAATGATCTTCATCGGCATGATCGGCTACTTCGCCTCCTTCATCGGCCTGACCACCCCTGATGCGACGTGGATCAAGGTGCTGTCGCTGATTCCCTTCTTCAGCGCGTACCTGCTTCCGGCGCGGATGCTGCTGTCGACCGTCGCGCCGTGGGAATGGGCGGTGGCCGCCGTCCTGATGGTCATCTTCCTGGCCGGGGCGCTGTGGGTCGCGGCGCGGATCTATTCGGCCGGCGTGCTGCTGTACGGGCAGCGGCCCAGCCTGCGCGCCATGTTCCGGGCCGTTCGCGTCGACCGCTGAGCCGATGGAGCGCACGGTGGGCAACGCGCGGCTGGAGCTCACCGTCGGCGACATCACCACGGAGCAGGTCGACGCCATCGGCAACGCCGCGAATTCGGCGTTGCGCGGCGGTGGCGGCGTGGACGGCGCGATCCACGCGGCGGCGGGCCCGGCACTGCTGGACGAGCTGCGCCGGCGCTATCCCGACGGCACGCCCACCGGGACCGCGGTGGAGACCGCCGGCCACGCCCTGCCGGCGCGCTGGGTGATCCACGCCGTGGGGCCGGTGTGGCGGGGAGGTGGCCACGGGGAGGCAGACCTGTTGGCCGGGGCGTATCGGTCCAGCCTGGAGGTGGCAGAAGGGCTCGGCGCGCGAACCCTGGCGCTGCCGGCGATCAGCATGGGCATCTACGGCTACCCGGCGGAGGAGGCGGCGCGCATCGCGCTGCAGACGGTGAGCCGGGGTCTGGCGGCGACATCGGTCCTGGAGGTCGTGCGCTTCGTGCTGCGCCCCGCCACCTGGGACGCGTTCGTGAACGCCCTGGGCTGATCAGGATCCGGTGTCTGCGGCCTGGTCCTGGTGGCGTGCCAGGGCGATGGCCTGGTCGATCGACAGCTCCTTGCCCTGGCCGTACGCATCCGCCAGTTCAGCGGTGTTCGCCATCTCCTCCGGGTAGAACGAGACGGCTTGCCGGTTGATCTGGGCCAGGCCGATGCCGCCCACGTCGTGGATGGCGCTGGCTGCGCCCGCGATGCGCAGCGCGCGATCCCGGTCGCCCTCCGCCCATTCGAGGGCCGCCATGGCATCCAACACCAAGGCGTAGCCGGTGAGGTCGTTCGTCTGACCGAAGATGTCGAGCGATTCGAGGTATGGCCGGCGGGCCTCATCAAAGTCGCTCTTCTGGGTCAGCAGCAGGCCCTTGGTGAAGAGGCCCCAGCCCAGCTGGAAGCGGTCCTCGAACTCGCGGGAGATGGCGATCGCCTCGTCGATGAGCGCGAGCCCCGGCCCGGTGTCCTGGGAGAAGACGTAGCTGTTCACCACGCCCCACAGGGCGCGCCCTGCGCCGGCGCGATCGCCGAGCTTGCGGAAGCGGTCCAGCGCTTCTTCCGCCAGGCGCCGCGCCTCCTCGAGGTCGCCCATGCTCTGGTCCACCGAGAACGTGAATGACTTGTTGTAGAGGGCCTCGGCCACGCCCGACTCATCGCCAAGCGCCTCGGCCTGCTCGCGCTGCTGCTGGTACCACTCGCGGGCGGCCAAGATGTCGCCCTGCCAGTAGGCGATCCCACCCGCGGCGTCGAGGGCATTGAGTCGATCGGCATCGTCTTCGCCCGCCAGGGCCAGCACCCGGTCGGCCCTGTCGCGCGCTTCGGGCAGGTAGCCGCGCATCTGCCAGAAGCGCCAGCACGCACTGAGCAGGCGCCGCGCAACGGTCGCATCGGCCGATTCGATGGCCCAGGCCATGGCAGCCCGCAGGTTGTCATGCTCCCGCTCGAAGGTATCCAGCGAGACGCGCTGCCGCTCCCCGAAGACGTCGGCGGCGAGGCGCTGGGCGAGGCCGAGGTAGTACTCGGCGTGCCTTCGCCGCACGGCGCTGCCAGGGTCGAGCTCCGCCAGGCGCTCCATGGCGTAGGCGCGGATGGTCCCCAGCATGAGGAAGCGCGGCTCCGGCTCCGCGGTGACGGCCTGGCGCAGCAGGCTCTTGTCCAGCAGGGACGTGATGGCATCCAGCGCATCGGGCGTGGGACCGGCATCCGATGGCCAGTCGGCGAGCACCACCTGCTCCACCGCGGGCAGGTCGGCGCCCCCGGCAAATACCGCCATCCGGGCGAAGACGGCCCGATCAGATGCCTCCAGCAGGTCGTAGCTCCAGTCGATGGCTCCACGCAGCGTCTGCTGCCGCTGGGGCAGGTTGCTGGCGCCGCCGGCCAGGATGCTGAGCCGATCTCCCAGCCGGGAGAGGATCGCCTGCGGTGTGAGCACCCGTACGCGCGCCGCGGCCAGCTCGATGGCCAACGGCAGACCGTCCAGCGAGACGCAGATCTGGGCGATGGCCGGCGCGTTCGAGGCGTCGACCGCGAAGTCGGGACGCACCGCCATGGCACGCTCGACGAACAGCGCCACCGAGGCGAAGTGCGACAGCGATTCCGGATCCGATGCGGACGCGGCGTCGGGCAGGTCCAATGGCGGCACCGGGTACTCCTGCTCCCCGTAGACGCGCAGCGGGGAGCGGCTGGTGGCCAGGACGCGAGCCTTCGGCAGCCGGGTGAGAAGCTCCCCGATGTCCTGGGCGGCGGCCAGCACCTGCTCGAAGTTGTCGAGCACCAGCAGCACCTGCTTGCCGGCCAGCTGCTCGGCCAGCCGTTCCAGGGTGCGGCCACCGGGGTCGGACAGGCCGAGCGCCTGGGCGACGGTGGGCAGGACCAGGGCCGGCTCACCGATGGGCCCGAGCGGCACGAAGTACACGCCATCTCGGAAGCGTTCCGTGGCGTCCGCCGCGAGCTGCAGCGACAGGCGCGTCTTGCCCGTGCCGCCCGGACCAGTCAACGTCAGCAGACGGGCCGTCTCCAGGAGGGCGGCCGCCTCCTCCAGCTCCCGTCGGCGACCCAGGAAGGTCGTGAGCTGCATGGGCAGGTTGTTCGGGACGGCATCCAGCGTGCGAAGCGGCGGGAACTCGTCCGGCAGCCCGTCGACGACCAGCATGGCCAGTCGCTCCGGTCGGGACAGGTCCTTCAGGTGGAACTCACCGAGCTCGCGCAGCGCGACGCCATCGGGCAGGGATGCCTCCGTCAGCATCCGGGCGCTGGCCGAGACGAGCACCTGCCCGCCGTGTCCGGCGGCGGCGATCCGCGCGACCCTGTGCAGGTCGATGCCGACGTAGTCCTCGCCCGACAGCGTGCCCTCGCCGGCGTGCAGGCCCATCCGGACCCGAATCGGCTCGCCGTCGCCTGGCCACGGTTCCGCCGTCAGCGCTCGCTGGGCACGGGCTGCGGCAGCCACCGCGCGCGGCGCGCTCGGGAACACGGCGAAGACGGCGTCTCCCTCTGTCCCGAACACGCTGCCACCCTCGCCAGTGACCGCCTCGCTCAGCAGGCTGTTGTGGCGCTCCAGGACTTCGGGCCAGTGCTCGCCCAGCGCCTGCGCATGCCGCGTCGAGCCCTCGATGTCGGTGAACAGGAACGTGACGGTGCCAGTCGGCAGCGGCGAAATGGGCTGTGACACCAGCGCAGTGTCGGGCCCGCGCGGCCAGCGGGCAAGCATCCATCGCACATCGGTGCCGTCGGGTAGGCTCCGAGGGTGACGGCTGAAGCACCCGGCGTCGTGGATTCCCACGCCAGCCGCACCGCGTTCCTGGGCGCGCTGCATGAACGACCGGTGGCGGCCGCCGTCATCGGGGCGGTCATCATCGCGTTCAGCGGGATCCTGGTGAAGCTCGCCGACGAGCCGCCGGCGACCGCCGCGGTGTTCCGCTGCGCCTATGCGCTGCCGTTCATCCTGGTCATCGCGGTCGCCGAGCGGCGGTCGTTCGGTCCGCGGCCGCGTTCGCAGGTCCTGCTCGCCTGGCTGGCGGGAATCTTCTTCGCCATCGACCTGGAGCTGTACCACCACACCATCGCGCTGGTCGGTGCCGGGCTGGCCACGGTGCTCGGCAACACGCAGGTCGTCTTCGTCGCGCTGCTGGCCTGGCTGCTGCTGCGAGAGCGGCTTCCGTTCCGCACTGCCGCGGCGATCCCGGTGGTGCTTGCCGGCGTCGTGCTGGTCTCGGGCGTCATCGGCGCGAATGCCTACGGCAGCAACCCGCAGCTCGGAGTGCTGGTCGGACTGGCGACCGGCCTGTCCTACGCCGGATTCCTGATCATCCAGCGCCTCGCCAATGCGGACCTGCGCCGGCCCGCCGGCCCGCTGTTCGACGCCACGCTGTCAGCGACCGTCGTCCTGCTGCTGATCGGCTGGCCGCTGGGCGAGCTGGACCTGGTGCCCAGCTGGCCGGCCCACGGCTACCTCTTCGCGCTGGCCTTCACCTCGCAGTTCGTGGCGTGGCTGCTGATCAGCGTCTCGCTGCCACGGCTGCCATCGGCCCTGAGCAGCATCGTGCTGACCATCCAACCGTTGAGCTCGGTGGTACTGGCCATGCTCATCCTCAGCGAGCAGCCGAGCGCGATCCAGCTGCTCGGCGGCGCGATCGTGCTGGGTGGACTGCTGCTGGCGATGCTTCGGCGGCCGAGCCCGGCCGCCTAGCTGCTCGGCACCCGAGCGCGCATCGACTCGGCAATGCGCACCGCATCGGCCATCGTCGGCGCGCCCTCGATGCGCAGCGTCAGCCCATCGGCCTCCCACATCAGGGTGGTGGCGACCATGCGGATGGTGGAGTCGATGGGCTCACCATTGGGCCCTCGGAAGAAGAAGAAATGCTCACCGCCTGCCAGCCAGTACGCCGGCCGCCCTGACACCGCGGTCCGCTGCAGCAACGCACCCTCGTGCAGCACCTTTTCGAAGGTTCCCGGCGTGATGTCGGCCCGGAACTCGGTGATCACGATCCCCACGCCCGAGGCGGGGTCGGCGGGCAGCCCCGGCCGCGCACCCCACGCCATGGCGACCGCCCGCGTCCGATCCTCGTAGTAGACGTGGTCGGGATCGCCCAGGACCGATGCGTCCGGCACCAGCAATGAGCCGAGCCTCGATGTCGCCGTTGGGAGGTCCGTCCGCGCCCCGAAGCCGCGCTGCGCGACCACGGACTGCGGCAGCGGGCTGCCGGGCGGCGGTCCACCAAAGTGCAGGCGCAGCCCGCTCAGCGCGAAGCCGATGCCCACGGCCGCGCCGACGGCCAGCAGGATCGCCAAAACTGCCAGCAGCAGCGCGTGGCGGGCAGGTCGCCAGCAACCGACCCACGCCTTTCGCGGTGCGGGCTCGGCGGCGACCTGGGCCCGGACCACTGCCGCGATGGGCGGCGTGGCCGGCCAGTCGAGCGACTCGCCCAGCGCACGGAGCTCGGAGCCCACCACGTCGTCGTACCCCAGAAGCGTCATGGCCGTGCCTCCTCGCCCAATGCCTGCCGCAGCCGGCCCATCGCCCGCGACAGCCGCGACTTGACCGTGCCGCGCGGCACGCCCAGGGCGGCTGCCATCTCCGCTTCGCCCAGGTCGGCGAACCAGCGCAGGCCGAGCACCGTGCGATCGTCCTCGCTCAGGGTGTTGACCGCTGCCAAGAGGACGTCGCGCCGCTC
>DATAOD010000194.1:0-2013 GCA_036265975.1 Candidatus Limnocylindria bacterium | reverse complement strand
GTGCGGGAGCCGCAGAACCGGCGGGTGGAGATCGTCCTCCGCTAAAGCAGATCGCCGCGGGGTGGAAACGCCCGGAGGCGTGGATCTGCTCGGAAAATAAACTAGGCCAGCAAAGCTGGCTGGCAGGCTTTCCGCTCCAGTTCGGCGAGGTAAGCCTCGGGGTTACGCCGGAAGCGGGTGCGCAAGGTACGCGCCAAGCGGCGTGGTTCCAGCCTGCGGCGGAGGTCGCGCCAGCGTTGTCGATCGACGCGGCCGAGTTCGCGGGCGGTGGGTGGGTGCAGCCGGGTTGCGGTAGCCGCGATCACCCGGACCTCGCCGCGCAACACGATGGCCGGCGAGGCCATCTTGCGGCCTGTGGCCCGGCGCTCGTGGTAGCGCTGCGAGCCGAATAACTGCTCGAGATCATTGTCGGTGCGCGGCAGGTCGGGGACGGCGTAGCAGTGAAACAACCCCGGTCGATAGCTGCGGGTGACCTTGCCGAAGTGCTCGATCGCCCCGGCCAGGCTGCCTGCCTTGGCGCGATGCCGGGTGATCGCGGCGACCAGGCCGTCGAAGCGGCGCTGGACCTTGCTGGCGTCCTCGCCGGCCTCGTTGCCCAGAATGTGCGCGGCCCGATGCACCCAGTCATAGGCGCACTCGATGTCCGGCCAGAACGCGGCGGTGCGCTCCAGACCACGGCCGATCAGCCGGCGCAGCCGCGTGAGCGGCGGCGCGGTGCCCCCTTTTCCGCCACCCGGTCCAGGCTGTCCGCCACCGCCTCCAGCCGGGCCTTGAGCTGCAGCCCCGAGGCGGCCAGCGGCGGGCGGCCGTCATCGGTGATGGCGCTGCGCACCGCGGCGCAGTAGCCGCGGGCCACCTCGGCCGCCGGGTCATCGCGCCCCTCCAGCGCCCGCTCGATCGGCCGCACCCCGCGCACCTCGGCCTTCAGCCGCACCTTGGCATGCCGGTCGGCCTCGAAGACCGGCTGCGCCGCCTCGCGCAGGAAGTGAAACTGGCAAAGCTGGTGCGGCACCCCCGGCAGCGCCCGCTCGACCGCCCGGCGGATCGAGGTCTGCCCGTCGCTGACCACTCCCAGCCCCGGTACCCCCACCGCCGCCGCCACCTCGCGCAGCAGCGGCGCGAGGTCCGCGGCCGTGGCCGAGAGCAGGCTGCGCGCCAGCAGCACCTCGCCCGAGAGGCAATCGCGCACCACCCAGAGCACCTCGTGCCCGACATCCGGCTGCAGGCCATCGAGCGCCAGGATGACCCCACGCTGCCCCTTCAGCACCCGCCGCAGCCGGCGTGGGTCGGTCAGGTTGGTGGCGAGCAGTTCGTCATAGCGGTCGAGCAGGTTGGTGACGCTGCGCTCGGCAATCTCCAGCCCGCGCGCGCGCAGGGCGGCGTGGATTTCCGGCACACTGCGGTGCGCACGGTGGCGCAGCACCCCGACCAGGGCGATGACGTCCAGACCGAACTCCTGCTGCGGCAGCGCCAGCGCGCGCTCCGCCTCCGGCCGATACGGGACATGAAAGCAAGGGCAGCCCGCGTGCTCGCAGCGGCGGATCCGCAACCGCAGCCGCACCCCGCCGGACAAGGTCACCACATGCCGGCGGTTCTCGTAGCGCAACCGCATGTGCCCGCCGCACCCCGGGCAGTCCTGCCGGGACGGGACCAGAACCCGCTCCCGCTCCGGCTGTCTCCGCGCCGACACTCTGGCCATCTCGCGCCTCCAGGAGCCACTGATGACTGCTCCCATCAACGCATCACGCCAGCAGCCTTTGCCGACCTAGCTTTTTTCCCCCGCCCCGCAGCCTTCAAGCGCCGGTGTTGCAGGTAGGCGAAGGCGATGCAGGTCATCAGCGCGTGCCGGTGCAGGCCGGTCCAGGACCGGCCCTCGAAGTCGCCGAGGCCGAGTTCCTGCTTCAGGTGCTGATGTGCCTGCTCGCAGGACCAGCGCGCCTTGACCGTGGCGGCCAGCCGCCGCAGCGAGGTCCGCGGCGGCAGGTTGCTGAGGTAGTACTTGCGCTCGCCGCT
>DATAOD010000193.1:0-6275 GCA_036265975.1 Candidatus Limnocylindria bacterium | reverse complement strand
ACCGACATCCTGGGCGGCGACACGCAGCGTGCCGCGAACCAATCGCCCGATATCGGCGATCTGCTGGGCAGCGTGCTCGGTGGCGGCCAGGGCCAGTCCGGATCCGCCGGCGGCCTGGGCGACGTCCTGGGCTCGATCTTCGGCAAGCGCTGACAGCACCATCGGGTCATGAGCGACGAGGCAAAGCCTGCCTGCATGCTGTGCCGCGTGCCCGAGATCGATGCGCAGCTCGATCGGGAGGAGGTCTGGCGGAACGAGCATTGGCGGCTGTCCATGGCGCGCACCGGCAATACGCTCGGCTTCGCCTACCTGGAGCCGATCCGCCACGTCCCGTACCTGGCCGACCTCGAGGGGAAGGAGTCCGTGACCTTCGGGCCGGCGATTGCCAAAGCCAGCCGCGTCCTGCGCGAGGCGACCGGCGGAGCGCTGGTCTACGCCTACGTCTTCGGCGGCGGGATAGCGCACGTCCACGTCCACCTGGCGCCGAATGCGCCTGAAGGAATCCTCAACACCGAGCTGATCACCGGCCGCGTCGAGCACCGCAAGCTGCCCAGCGGCGCGACGGAGATGACCAGCCTGGACCATCCGGAGCTGCCGGCCGAGGAGATCCTGGCCGTCATCGAGCGGGTGCGCCAGCGGATGGCGGATGGCTGAGCGCACGGAGCCGATGGGGGGGACGGACCGATGGGTGTGCCTGGATGTCGGCGAGACGCTCATCGACGAGACGCGTATCTGGAGCGTGTGGGCCGATGAGCTGGGCGTTCCGCGCCTGACGTTCATGGCGGCGCTCGGTGCGGTCATCGAGCGTGGCGAAGAGCACCGCGACGTGTTCAGCGACCTGGGCTTCGGAGAGATGGAATGGCGTGCCCACGGCCCAGAGGTCGAGCGCAGGTATGGCGGATTCAAGGAGGAGGACCTCTACCCGGACGCGCGGCCGGCGATCGCGGCGCTGGCTGCGGCCGGCTACCGCCTGGCGATCCTTGCCAACCAGCCCGCTTCTCGCACCGGGGAGCTGCGGGCGCTGGGCATTTCCGCGGACGTGCTGGCCATGTCCGACGAGCTGGGCGTGGCAAAGCCCGATCCGGCGTTCTTCGCGCGCGCCCTGTCCTTGATGGGCGACCCGGTGCCGGCCAGCGTGGCCTACGTGGGGGATCGGGTCGACAACGACGTGCTGCCGGCCCTGGCAGCCGGCATGCGCGCCGTCTGGCTGCGCCGGGGTCCGTGGGGCGTCATCCAGCAGCTCCCCGCGGGAGCGCCGCAGATCCTGGCAGTGGCATCGCTCAACGAGCTGGCGGAGCGCATCGGCGAAGCATTCGAGCCGGTGCTGGAGACCGCCTGAGGAAAGGGCTCAGCCGCGCCGTCGCAGGATGATGTCGATCTCGCGGTCGCTGACGCCGTAGCGACCCAGCGTGCGGCGCACCAGCTCATGGCCCAGGTGGCGCTCGGCGGTGATGACGTGCGCGACGCCGATGCGCTGCAGCTCGGCCTCCTCCTGTGCCGAGTGTGCACGGGCGAGGATGTGCAGCCGCTCGTTGCGCCGCATCGCATAGGCCGCGGCCTGGGCAGTGGCCAGCGCATCGTCCAGGGCGATGACCATGGTGCTCGCCGTCTCGATGCTCGCCGCCTCCAGGACCTCGGGCGTGCCCGCGTCGCCGTAGACCAGCGGCACGCCGGCATCGATCGCGCGGCGGACCATCGGATAGTTGGCGTCGATGCCGACCCAGGGGATGCCGCGCGCCCCGAGCATCCGTCCCACCGTGCGACCCACCGCGCCGTAGCCGACCAGCACGACATGGCGGCGCAGCTCTCCCGAGGCGGACCCGCCCGGGCGCGCCGGGGCGACTGGGAAGCGACGCTCCAGCCATTCGCCCGCTCGGGCTCCTCCCCACGCCAGCGGAGCGGCGAGCACGATGGAGGCCACCACTGCCGCCATCGCCTGGCTGAACATGTCGCGCTCCAGCGCACCCAGCTCCACGCCCACGGTGGCCAGCACGAAGCTGAACTCGCCCGCCTGGGCCAGGAGCCCGGCCGTGCGCAGCGAGGTGCCAAACGGGCGGCCGGAGAGACGCAGGATGGCGGCGATCGGCAGGCTCTTGGCCAGCACGATCAGGAGCAGCAGGGCCAGCACCAGTGGCCAGCCGGCAACGACCGCCGCCGGCTGCAGCAGGATCCCCACCGACACGAAGAAGACGGTCGCGAACAGCTCGCGCAGCGGCACGACCTCCCCCAGCACGCTGGCCGCCAGGTCCGATTCGGCCAGCGCCAGCCCCGCCAGGAACGCGCCCAGTGCGACGGACACGCCCACCTGCTGCGCGAGCGCGGCGGTGCCGATGGCCACGACGGCCACGGCAACCACGAACAGCTCTCGTGAGCCCAGCAGCGCGACGCGACCCAGCACGGCCGGCAATGCCCGAGAGCCGATGATCAGCACGGCAGCCACGAAGCCGATGGCGATCACGACGGCCAGTCCAGCCTCGAGCATGGAGCGATGCGCCGGAGCGGCCACCGCGGTGAGCACCACGACCAGCACGACTGTGATCAGGTCCTGGACGATCGACCAGGACAGCGCGATGCGCCCATGCGGCGAGCCGGCGAGCACCTGCTCGCCGGCGACCTTCACCAGCACTACGCTGGAGCAGATGCTCACCGTGGCGCCCAGGAACAGGGCGGCCGGAAGATCGGCGCCCATCAGCCGCGCGACGAAGGCGCCAGCGCTCATGGTGATCGCCACCTGGATGGGCGCCCCGATCAGCACCAGCCGTCCCACCTCGCGCAGCTCGGCCAGCCTGAAACGGAGCCCGATGCTGAACATCAGAAGCGCCACGCCGATGTCCGCCAGCGCCAGCACCTCGCCGGGATCGGCCACGACGCCCGGCGTGAAGGGCCCCACCACCAGCCCGGCAGCGATGTAGCCGATCATCGGGGCAAGGCCAACCCGATGAGCCAGCGCTCCAAGGACCAGCGCCGATCCCAGGGCGGCAAGCAGGGTGATGGCGAGGCTGCCGGTCATCTCATCAGGGCGGGTGCGCTCCCATTTCCCGATGATACCGGCCGCTCGCCCGCTATCCTCAGCGCCCGATGATGCCCGGTGACCAGATCCGCCCGACCGAGGTGTTCATCATCCTCGTCGCGGCCTCGACGGTGATCGCTTTCGCCACGCGCCGGATCCGCTTCCTGCCGTACAGCGTCGCGCTGGTCGTGTTGGGACTCGTGGTTTCCGCACTGGACCTGCCACTCGACGTGAAGGTGGATTCCACGGTGCTGCTGTCGGTTCTGCTGCCCGGACTGGTGTTCGAGGCAGCCTACCGGACCGACCTGCGCGTGCTCCGGCAAAGTGCGGGAGCGGTTGCGTTCCTGGCGGTGCCGGGCGTCCTGCTCTGCGCTGCCATCGCCGCGGTGGCGCTGAGCGCGGTGACCGGCATCGGGCTCGCAGCGGCGTTCGTGGTGGGCGCAGCGCTGGCAGCCACGGATCCGGCGGCGGTGCTGGCGGTGGTCAGCAAGCTCCCAGTCCCGCGTCGCCTCACAACACTGATCGAGGCGGAGAGCCTGTTCAATGACGGGACCGGTGTCATCCTGTTCGCGCTTGCTCTCACCGCGCTGCAACGCTCGGTGACTCCGTCAGAGCTCGTCATCGGGCTTGTGGTTGTCACCGCCGTCTCCTCGCTGATTGGCGTCGTGGTGGGATTCATCGGCTCACGTGCGCTGGTCCGCGTCCAGGATCACCTGGTCGAGCTGACGATCTCCGTGGTCGTGGCCTACGGCAGCTACCTGCTGGCGGATCGGGTTGGTCAGTCCGGGCTCATTGCCAGCGTCGTAGCGGGCCTCGTGTTCGGCAGCTACGGGAAGCAGGTTGGCGCCAGTCGCGTCGGCTCCGATGCGATGGACACGGTGTGGGAGTTCGCCGCCTACCTGCTGACGACCTTCGTCTTCCTGCTCATCGGCCTGGCAATTGGAGTGGAGCAGGTGGTCGCTGCCCTGCTCCCAGCGCTGGTGGTGTTGGTCGCGCTGCTCGCCTCCCGGGCGCTGGTCGTGTACGTGCTCCTGGGCGGTGGCGCGCGCATGCTTTCCCGCTGCGGCTGGTCCTCGCCTTATTCGCGCGAGTGGCTGCACCTGATCGCGTGGTCCGGCCTGCGGGGAGCGGTGGCAACTGCCCTCGCCCTGGCGCTGCCGATCGCCCTTCCGCACCGGGAGTTGATGCAGGGAGTGATCTTCGCCTGCGTGCTGCTGACGCTCATCGTCCACGGCACCACCGTCGAGCTGCTGGTCGGCTGGCTCGGGTTGGATCGCGGGCACGAAGAAGGCCGGGATCCGAGCGGGACCCCGGCCTCCAGTGAGGGCGGCTAGGCCATCTCTGCCGTCGCGGGTGTCCCGGACTCGGCGGGAACCGTTCGCGTCACCGGCGACAGGAGGTTCAGGCCAAGGTAGGCGAGGAACGCACCAAGCAGTCCTGCGACCCAGCTGTAGTCGTAGAAGGGCTTGAGGATTCCGATGACGCCATCCTGGGGGAACGGTCCTGTCGGCGTCCCGTCGGGATTGAGGCCGGAGTACGCCCCTCCGACCGCGATGAGCACGCCGAAGGCGAGCGCCACGACGGCCCTCCAGTTCCATCCGCCGGCGTACTTGTACTCGCCCTCCTCGGTCCGGTACAGGTGCGCCAGGCGAAGCGACGTGCGCCGCATCCACCAGTAATCGGCGATGAGCACGCCGGCAATGGCGCCGGTCGCGCCACCGTAGAAGCCCAGCCACGTGAAGATGTACAGCTCCGGCGTGGCGAGCAGGTTCCACGGCATGATCACGATGCCCAGGATGCCCGTGATGATCCCGCCCGTGCGGAAGCTGATCAGCTTCGGCACGAGGTTCGAGAAGTCATACGACGGGCTGACGACGTTCGCAGCCACGTTGACCGACAGCGTCGCCACGCTCAATGCGAACAACGCGAAGATCACGACGAACGGGTTGTCGAACTTCGCGGTCAGCGCCACCGGATCCCAGATCGGCGTGCCGTAGACGATGACCGTGGCCGAGGTCACCAGGACCGCGATGAGCGGGAACAGGGTCATGGTGGTCGGCAAGCCCAGGATCTGGCCCCAGGCCTGCGCCCGCTGGCTGCTGCCGAACCTGGTGAAGTCCGGCATGTTCAACGAAAGCGTTGACCAGAATGCGATCATGCCCATCAGCGCGGGCGGGAAGAGCTTGAACCAGAAGTCGCTGCCCCAACCGACCTTGCCGGACTCGTTGAGGATCGGGCCCAGGCCGTTGGCCTGGATGACCATCCAGATCAACAGGAACACCGCCACGACCAGGATGAACGGGGCGGCCCAGTTCTCGAAGCGGCGGATGCTCTCCATGCCGCGAACCACGATGAAGATGTTGATCGCCCAGAAGATCAGGAAGCTCAACCACAGCGTCCATGGCTGTGAGGCAGCGGCTCCAAATCCAATGGAGATGTGCGGCGCATTGGTCCAGCCGTCCCCGAGCAGCTTGCCCAGCAGCAGGTGCACCGCGCCGCCGCCGATCCAGGTCTGGATCCCGAACCAGCCGCAGGCGACCCCGGCGCGCAGCAGGGCCGGCAGGTTGGCGCCAAAGACGCCGAAGGAGGCCCGGGCGAAGACCGGGTAGGGGATCCCGTACTTCGTGCCAGCGTGGCTGTTGAGCAGCATCGGCACGAGCACGACGATGTTGGCGACGGCGATGGTCAGGATTGCCTGCACCCAGTCCATGCCAAGGGCGATCAGGCCTGACGCCAGCAGCCAGGTCGGGATGTTATGGGCCATCCCGACCCACAGGGCGAGGTAGTTGTAGGTCGTCCAGGTACGTCGCTCGACCGCGACGGGCGCGAGGTCCTCGTTGTAGAGCGAGCTGTCGGATAGCGCCATCGACGCTTCTTCGGTGAGCTCGTGGCGTCCATCCGGATAGACACGTTCCTCACGTGCCGCAACAGTCATCGGTCAACCTCCGGTGTCTGACCCGATAACTCCCATCGCTCGCCGGCTCGGGTGAAGTCCGACGAGCGGTTCCTCCACTCCTCCTGCGGTTCCTCCTTTCAACGCACTGCTGCGTCGGTCACCTCGAGCGCGCTGTCGATGATCCCGAACGCGTCGCCCAGCTGCTCCTCGGTGATGCACAGCGGGGGATTGGTGAAGAAGCCGTCCCAGTGCTGCATGGTGTAGAGCCCATCGGCCTTGAATCGGGCGTCCAGGGCTGCCATCTCCGGGGACGAGCCGTTGAAGGGAGCCATCGGCTCATGGGTCTGCGCGTCGCGGATGAGCTCCACG
>DATAOD010000192.1:0-2369 GCA_036265975.1 Candidatus Limnocylindria bacterium | reverse complement strand
ATGTCCAAGATCAGGGGTTAAGGCCCGCGGGAGTGATGCGTGGCCGGTGGACCCACCCGATCGACAGGGGGAGTAGCGGGCGATCAGCGCAGTCGTGATCGTCTCGGCCCCGGCGTGTCACGCGGTCAGGTGATCGCGCCGTATCGCCGTGGAGCTCCACGCCGGCCGCGGACAGCGGCTGCGCGAGCGTCATGCGGCCGACCCGGTCATGGTGATGCGGGTCGACCTGGCTCAGCTGCGGTTGCGCGCCCGGCCGTTCCGGGTGGCGGCCAGGCCGCCCTATGGGCACTGCGCCGAGCTGGTCCGGCGGTTGCCGGCCAGCGCTCGGATGATCTCGGCCGACCTGGTGCTGCAGCGGGCCGCGGCACGGCAGCTGGCCGACCGCTCGGATACCAGCCACCGCGCCCGGCGTTACCGCCTCGAGCTCGGCCCGGCGCTGCCGCAGCGCGCCTTCGCCCGCCGCCCCGTGTGGACTCGGCGGTACTGCGAATCCGCCGCGGATAATCCGGCCGGCTCGGACGAAGATGTCCGGGTGGACATCGCATTAAAGCTGGTGGCACTGGCCACCACGGTGCTCACCGTGACCGGGCTGTGCCGGCGGTTCAACCTGGCTCCGCCGCTGGTACTGATCGCGGTCGGGATCGTGGCCTCCTACCTGTCGTTCGTGCCCGAGGTTCAGCTGCCTGCCGAGGTGGTGCTGGTCGGGCTGCTGCCACCCCTGCTCTACTCGAGTGCGCTGAACACCTCCCTGGTCGAATTCAAGGCCAATCGGCGGCCGATCCTGATGCTCTCGGTCGGTCTGGTGGTGTTCACCACGCTCGGGATCGGGGTGCTGGTGCACCTGCTGTTGCCCACGCTGCCCTGGTGGGCCGCGTTCGCCACCGGCGCCGTGGTCGCCCCACCGGACGCGGTGGCGGCCAGCGCGATCGGGCGCCGGATCGGGCTACCCCGGTCGATCGTGACCGTGTTGGAGGGCGAGTCGCTATTCAACGACGCGACCGCCCTCGTCGCGCTGCGCACCGCGCTCGCCGCCACGATCTCGGTCGCCGCAGTAGGGCTGGACTTCCTGATCGCGGCCGGCGGTGGGCTGGTGGTCGGGCTGGCGGTGACGTTCGTGGTGGCCCGGGTGCGCCGCCGGCTGACCGACCCGTTGCTGGACAGCGGCCTGTCCTTCGTCACCCCGTTCGCCGCGTACATTGCGGCCGAGGAGATCCACGCTAGCGGGGTGATCGCGGTAGTGGTGGCCGGACTGCTGCTCGGGCACAAGGCCCCGATCCTGCAGACCGCGCAGTCCCGCATCACCGAGCGCACCAACTGGAGCAGCATAGCGTTCCTGCTGGAGAGCGCGGTGTTCCTGCTGATCGGACTGCAGGCCAGGTGGATCATCGCGGACGTGCTGGCCGGCAACCTGCCTTTCGTCCAGGTGCTGCTGATCTGCGCGGCGGTGCTGGTAGGCGTGATCGTGCTGCGCGTGGTGTGGGTGTTCGCGACGCGTGTGTCGTTCCTGCGCGAGCCGACCACCCCGCTGTCCTGCACCATGATCGTCGCCTGGGCGGGCATGCGCGGGGTGGTCACGCTGGCCGCAGCGTTCCTGATTCCAGAGGACACGCCACACCGCGACGTGCTGCTGCTAATCGCGTTCACGGTCACCGCGGGCACGCTTTTCCTGCAGGGGTTCTCGCTGCCCTGGCTGGCCCGCCGGCTGCGGGTGCCGGCACCGGACCCGGCGGCGGACGCACTGGCTCGCGCCGAGCTGCTCAACCAGGCGTCGCAGGCCGGGCTGGCCGCCCTCGAGGCCCTCGACGAGGCGGACCCGCACAACGTCTCCGGGCAGATCCGGCGCCGCCTGGAGTACCGCGAGTTCGTGGCCTGGGAGCAGCTGGGATCCGGCACCGATGAGACCCCGACCGAGACCTACGCCCGCCGGCGTCGACTGATGATCGACGCCGAGCGTGGCCGCGTATTGACGGCGCGCAACACCGGCACCGTGCCGCACGAGGTGGTCGTGCAGGTGTTGACCATACTGGACGTTGAGGAGTCAACTCTGGACTACAGCCAGCGTGAACGTGACCGACTACGCGGCGAGCACGACCCGCTGCTCGCGCTGGAAGGCGGCTGCGACCACCTGCGGCTCGCGCCTCGCGACATCGCCCCGCAGACGCCGGGCCAGTGCCCGGCCTGCGCCGCCCTCGGCATCGCCTGGGTGCATCTGCGGACCTGCTTGACCTGCGGCAACGTCGCCTGTTGCGACTCCTCGCCGGAGCGCCACGCACACACGCACTACGAGGACACTGGGCATCCGGTGATGCGCTCGGCCGAGCCGGGAGAGAGCTGGCGGTGGTGCTTCCTGGACCGGCTCACCGGCTGAG
>DATAOD010000191.1:0-5908 GCA_036265975.1 Candidatus Limnocylindria bacterium | reverse complement strand
GACGGAGCCCGGTGGCGTGCAGGAGACGCTGAACATCCAGCTGAAGTACGTCGAGGGACGCACGCCGGTGGTGAGCGGCCTGAAGCGCATCAGCAAGCCAGGCCTGCGGGTCTATGCCCGCAAGACCGAGATCCCGCGCGTGCTGGGCGGGCTCGGGCTGGCGATCCTCTCCACGTCGCACGGGGTGATGACCGGGTCGCAGGCCCGCAAGCTCAACCTGGGCGGCGAAGTCCTGTGCTACGTCTGGTAGGGGAGCGAAGATGTCGAGAATCGGACGACTCCCCATCACACTGCCTTCGAACGTGGAGATGACGCAGGAGGGCCGCCGCCTGCGGATCAAGGGCCCGCTCGGCACGCTGGAGCGCGAGATCCATCCGGAGATGCAGGTCGAGCGCAGCGACGGCGAGATTCGCATCGTGCGACCCAGCGACGAGCCGCGCCATCGGGCGCTGCATGGGCTGACGCGCTCGCTGGTGAACAACATGGTGACTGGCGTGACCACCGGCTTTACCCGCGGCCTGGAGATCAGCGGCGTCGGCTATCGCGCGCAGCTGCAGGGGCCAAAGCTGGTCCTCTCGCTCGGCTACTCGCACCCGGTCGAGGTCGACCCTCCGGCAGGCATCGAGTTCAGGGTCGAGACGCCCACCCGCCTGGCGGTGTTCGGCGCCGACAAGGAGCTGGTGGGGCAGACGGCCGCGTTCATTCGCTCGCGCCGCAAGCCGGAGCCCTACAAGGGCAAGGGCATCCGCTACGCCGGGGAGCAGATCCTGCGCAAGGCGGGCAAGGCCGGCAAGGTTGGAGGCGCCAAGTGATCAAGAAGGAAAGCCGCGACGCGCTGCGTCGCAAGCGTCACGAGCGGATCCGGCTGCGGCTGCACGGCACCGCCGAGCGTCCGCGACTCTCGGTGTTCCGATCGACGCGCTTCATCTACGCGCAGGTCATCGACGACAGCAGCGGCCGCACGCTGGCCTCGGCCTCCAGCCGCGAGGCTGGCACCGCCGACGGCAGCGCAGGGCAGGACGCGGCACGTGCGGTGGGCAAGATGCTCGCCGAGCGGGCAAAGGCCGCAGGCGTGAGGGCGGTCGTCCTTGACCGCAGCGGCTACCAATACCACGGGCGGGTTCGCTCGCTCGCCGAGGGCGCCCGCGAGGGCGGCCTCGACCTGTAGAGCGGAGAACAGACATGGCAAGAATCGATGCGACCAAGCTCAGCCTCGAGGAGAAGGTCGTTCAGATCAACCGGGTGGCGAAGGTCGTCAAGGGCGGCCGTCGCTTCAGCTTCAGCGCCGTCGTCGTGGTGGGTGACCGCAATGGCGTGGTCGGCGCCGGGCTGGGCAAGTCGAACGAGGTTCCAGAGGCGATCCGCAAGGGCGTCGAGGATGCGAAGAAGCACCTCATCCGCGTGCCACTGGTCGGCGCCACCATCCCGCACGAGGTGCGCCAGGACTACGGCGCATCGCACGTGATGCTGAAGCCCGCATCGGCGGGCACGGGCGTGATCGCCGGCGGCTCGGTGCGTTCGGTGGTCGAGGCCGCCGGCGTGCGCGACCTGCTGAGCAAGTCGATGGGCAGCAACAACCCGGTGAACGTGGTGCGCGCCACCATGGAAGCGCTCGGCAGCCTGCGTTCGGCAGATGCCATCGCCGCCAGGCGCGGCAAGACCGCCGAGCAGCTGCTCGGCAAGCGCAGCGCCGAGGCGGCGCGCAAGCCACACGAGTACGTGGAGAGGCCGGCTTCGGCCTTCCCCCAGGGAGGCGGCCGTGGCCGATAAGAAAATCCGCATCACCTGGGTGAAGTCGACCATCGGCCACAAGGCCGGCGCGCGCGGGACCATCCGAGCCCTCGGGCTGCATCGGCTGCACCAGACCGTCGAGATCGCGGACACCCCCGCCAACCGCGGCATGGTCCGGCGCGTCGCGTTCCTGCTGCGCGTCGAGGAGCCGGCGAACGAAGGGAGCTCGGAGTGAAGCTGCACGACCTGCACCCGCCCTCGGGCTCGCACAAGCCGCCACGTCGCGTTGGCCGCGGGCATGGCTCTGGGCGCGGCAAGACTGCCGGTCGCGGCACCAAGGGCCAGAAGTCGCGCGCCGGCTCCAGCATCCCGGCCTGGTTCGAGGGCGGCCAGACACCACTCCACGTCCGGACCCCGAAGCTCCATGGCTTCAAGAACCGATTCCGGGTGGCCTACGCGCCGGTGAACCTGCGCAGCCTGTCGGAGGTTGCCTCCGGCACGCTCGTCACGCCGGACGTGCTGCGGCACGACGGCCTGCTGCGCGGCTCCAAGACGAAGCCGCAGCCGGTGAAGATCCTGGGCAACGGCGACGCGCCGAAGGGCGTGACCATCCATGCCCACGCCTTCACCCGCTCGGCGCTGGAGAAGCTCGAGGCCGCCGGCAGCACGGCGCAGCGCATCAGCTGGCCGGATGGCCTCCCGATCGACGAGAAGGCGGAGGCGCAGGAGGCCGCTGCCGCGGAGGCGGAGGCGGAGGAGAAGGCCGCGCTGCGGGCTGCCAAGGCTGAGGCCAAGTCCGAGGCGGCCCAGGCTGCGGGCACCGCCCAGGCGAGCGAGGGCGACGACGTAGCGCCGGCTGCGGCCCATGCGTCGTCCGGAGGCGGAGCGTCGGACGAGGCTGCAGAAGCCGCCACTGACGGAGCCTCCGATGAGGCGGCAGCGCAGGCGGAGCAGGCCGAGACGCCGGAGGCCGATGAGGCCGCCGAGGCGAGCGATTCCTAGGTGATCGACTCCCTCGTCACCGCGTTCCGCGCACCGGATATCCGGCGCAAGATCCTCTTCACGCTGGGGATCCTGCTGATCTTCCGCGTCCTGACGAACGTGCCGGTGCCGGGCGTGGACCAGGCCCGGCTCCAGGAGCTGTTCAACTCGAACCAGCTGCTGGGCCTGCTGGACCTGTTCTCCGGAGGCGGGCTGGCGACCGCATCCATCATCGGCATGGGCGTGAACCCGTACATCAACGCCAGCATCATCATGCAGCTGATGCAGGGCGTGATCCCCAGCCTGGGCGAGCTCGCCCGGGAAGGCGAATACGGCCGCAATCGGATCAACCAGTACACCCGCATGCTGACCGTGCCGCTGGCGTTCGCGCAGGGCTATGGCTTCAGCGTGCTGCTCTCCAGCAACGGCGTCATCCGCCCGCACCCGTTCTTCAGCGTCGAGACCTTCTCGCTGCTGCTGAGCTTCACCGCCGGCACCATCCTGCTGATGTGGCTGGGCGAGCTGATCAGCGAGCGCGGGCTGGGCAACGGCATCAGCTTCATCATCTTCGCCGGCATCGTGGGACGCATCCCGCACCAGGCGGGCGGCATCGTGACCGGACCGGATGGCCTGAGCCGGATCATCCCGTTCATCATCATCGCCATCATCGTCATCGCCGGCGTGGTCTTCATCAACGAGGGCCAGCGGCGCATCCCGGTGCAGTACGCCAGCCGCGTACGCGGACGACGCATGATCCAGGCGCAGACCCAGTATCTGCCCCTCAAGGTCACGATGGCAGGCGTGATCCCCATCATCTTCGCCGTCAGCATCCTGCTGTTCCCGGCGACCATCGCCCAGTACTTCACCGTCAGCGACATCGACTGGGTCAAGAGTGTGGCGACGTTCGTGGTGAACAACCTTTCGCGCTCCAACCCGCTGGTCTACGGCGTCCTGTACTTCGTGCTGGTCGTGTTCTTCACCTACTTCTACACGGCGTTCCAGTTCCGACCGGACCAGACGGCGGACTACCTGCGCAAGAACGGCGGCTTCATCCCCGGCATTCGGCCCGGCAAGCCCACCGAGGACTTCCTGGGGCGCGTCACCAACCGCATCACACTGGGCGGCGCCCTGTTCCTGGCGTCGCTGGCGGTATTGCCTCTCATCGTGTCGGTGATCATCCCCGGCACGGAGGTCCTGCAGCTGGGCGGCACCAGCGTGCTGATCGTGGTAAGCGTGGTGGTCGAGACCATGAAGCAGCTGGAGGCCCAGATGCTGATGCGCCACTACGAGGGCTTCATCCGGTGACCGATGCGGGCGCTGTGCCCACGGCGCCCGACGGGCGCCTCATCCTCCTGCTGATCGGGGCAGTCGGCGCCGGCAAGGGGACGCAGGCGGAGCTCCTGCAGGAGCGCCTGGGGATCCCGCACCTGGCCTCCGGAGACCTCTTCCGGACGGCGCTGCGTGACGGCACGCCGCTCGGCGAGCGAGCGCGCGAGTACATGGATCGCGGCGACCTGGTGCCGGATGATGTCACCATCGAGATGTTCATGGACCGCCTGGGCCAGGCCGATGCGGCCCGGGGCGCCATCCTGGACGGCTTCCCAAGGACGGTCGGCCAGGCGGCCGCATTGGACGCGACGCTGGACGCCAGGGGAGAGCACGTGGCGCGCGCCGTGTACATCGCGGTGCCCACAGAAGAGCTGGTGCAGCGCGTGGCCGGACGCTCCGTCTGCCCCATCTGTGGCACGCCCTACCACGACATCACCGACCCGCCGCGCCAGCCCGGCATCTGCGACAAGGACGGCACGCCGCTGGTCCGGCGCGAGGACGACCGCGAGGAGGTCGTCCGGGCACGAATCGCCAAGCAGGTCCCCCCCATGCTGGAGGTGGTGGAGCACTACCGCGCCGGCGGCATCCTGGCGGAGATCGATGGCCGCCGGCCGATCGAGGCCGTCTTCGGCGAGATCATGCGGGTGGTGGCCTGATGGGCATGCCATCGCGCTCGGCCATGGTCACCATCAAGCGGCCGGACGAGATCGCGCGCATGCGCCAGGCGGGCCTGATCCTGGTGGACGTGCTCCAGGCGCTGCATGACGCGCTGCGTCCGGGCGTGAGCACCGCGGACCTGGATCGGATCGCGAACGACATCATCACGCGCGCCGGCGCGGTGCCGTCATTCCTGGGCTACGGCTCGGACCCGCCCTTCCCAGGAAGCATCTGCGCCTCGATCAACGACGAGGTGGTGCACGGGATCCCCTCGAAGCGCCGCCACGTCCGGGAGGGCGACGTGGTGAGCCTGGACGTGGGCTGCATCTGGCAGGGCTGGCATGCCGACTGCGCGCGCACCTGGGCGGTCGGGCCGGTGCCGCACGCGGTGAGCCAGCTGATCGAGGCCACCCGGCGGGGCATGGAGGCGGGCATCGCCGCCGCGCTTCCCGGCAACCGGCTGGGCGACGTGGGGGCCGCCATCGAGGCGGTGGCCGCGGAGCACGGCTATGGCGTGGTGCGGCCGTTCGTCGGCCATGGCATCGGGCAGGCCATGCACGAGGACCCGCAGGTGCCCAACTACGGCCGGCCGGGGACCGGCCTCCGGATCGAGGCCGGCATGTGCTTCGCCATCGAGCCGATGTACAACCTGGGCGATGACGACGTCCGCATGCTGCGCGACGGCTGGACGGTTGTCACGGCCGATGGCAGCCTGTCTGCCCACTTCGAGAACACGATCGCGGTCACCGAGCACGGGCCGCAGGTGCTCACCACCCCATGAATCGGCCGTTGTACGACCAGGGCCGGCTGATGTATACTCCCCTTTCGTGGGTCGCCCTGAGCGGCGGCCTTTCCGTGTGTTTCCCAACTTGTAGTCGATAGCTTTTACGAGGGTGCGTGGCGCTTGCCAAAGAAGGATGCAATCGAGGTAGAGGGCGAGGTGGTCCTGCCCCTGCCGAACGCGATGTTCAAGGTGCGGCTGGAGAACGGGCACGAGGTGCTTGCACACATCTCCGGCAAGCTGCGCCAGAACTTCATCCGCATCCTGCCCGGCGACACCGTCCGCGTTGAGCTGAGTCCCTATGACCTCACCCGGGGTCGCATCACGTACAGGATGAGATGAAGGTTTCTGCGTCCGTGAAGCCCCGCTGCGAGCGCTGCAAGGTCATCAAGCGCTCCGGCGTGGTGATGGTCATCTGCGTCATTCCCA
>DATAOD010000190.1:0-1809 GCA_036265975.1 Candidatus Limnocylindria bacterium | reverse complement strand
CTGCCGGTGCCGGAGGTGACGGGGGGAGCGAGCTACCGTTCTCCGCGCACGCCGCAGGAGGCGGTGCTGTGCGCGCTCTATGCCGAGGTTCTGGGGGTGTCCCGGGTCGGCATTGACGACGACTTCTTTGCGCTGGGCGGCCACTCGCTATTGGCGACGCGGCTGATCAGCCGGGTGCGGGCGAGCCTGGACGTCGAGCTTGCGATCCGCACGCTGTTCGAGGCGCCGAGCGTGGCGGCGCTGGCGCGGCGGCTGCGCGATGGCGAGAAGCCGCGTGCGGCGCTGGTGGCGGGTGCGCGTCCTGCGGAGATCCCGCTGTCGTATGCGCAGCGCCGGCTGTGGTTCCTGGACCGGCTGGAGGGCGGCGGGGCGACCTACACGATCCCGCTGGCGGTTCGGCTTTCGGGCGAGCTTGATCGTGATGCGCTGAGTGCGGCGCTGTCGGATGTGGTGGCGCGGCACGAGAGCCTGCGCACGATCTTCCCGGAGACCCAGGGGGTGGCGCGGCAGCAGATCCTGGAGGGGTCTGCGGCGCGGCTTGAGCTGCAGGTTGCCGAGGTCAGCGAGGCGGAGCTGTCTGCGGCGCTGGCGGCGGCGGCGGGGCGTGGCTTTGACCTTGCCGGCGAGATGCCGTTACGGGCGCATCTGTTTGTGCTGTCGGCGCGCGAGCATGTGCTGCTGCTGGTGCTGCACCACATTGCCGGGGACGGCTGGTCGCTGGCGCCGTTGGCGCGCGACCTGTCGCGCTGCTACGCGGCGCGGCGTGCGGGGCATGAGCCTGATCTGCCTGGGCTGCCGGTGCAGTATGCCGACTATACGCTGTGGCAGCGGGCGGTGCTGGGCGAGGAGAGCGACGCTGACAGCGCGATTGCGCGCCAGCTTGAGTACTGGACGCAGGCGCTGTCCGGGCTGCCGGACCAGCTTGACCTTGCGAGCGACCGGGCGCGGCCTGCGGTGGCGAGCCATCGTGGCGGAGCGGTTGAGCTTCGGCTGTCCGGGGAGTTGCACCGCGGGCTGCTGGGGCTGGCGCGGGAGGCGGGAGCGAGCCTGTTCATGGTGCTGCAGGCTGGGCTTGCGGCGCTGCTGACGCGGCTGGGGGCGGGCGAGGACATTGCGATCGGTAGCCCGATTGCGGGCCGGACCGACCATGCGCTGGATGATCTGGTCGGGTTCTTCGTCAACACGCTGGTGCTGCGGACGGACACGTCCGGGCGACCGAGCTTCCGCGAGCTGATCTCACGGGTCCGCGCGGGCAATCTTGCGGCGTATGGGCAGCAGGATCTGCCGTTTGAGCGTCTGGTTGAGGTTGTCAATCCGGTGCGGTCGCTGTCGCGGCATCCGTTGTTCCAGGTGATGCTTGCGTTCCAGAACAACGCGCAGGTGTCGCTGGAGCTTGCTGGGCTTGAGACGCGATATGAGGCGGTGTCGACGGCGAGTGCGAAGTTCGACCTGTCGGTGAGCCTTGGCGAGGAGCGTGATGCGGACGGGACGCCTGCGGGGATTGTGGGGGTTGTTGAGTATGCCACCGACCTGTTTGAGCGTGGCACGATCGAGGCGCTGGCGGGGCGGCTGACGCGGCTGCTGGCGGCTGCGGTCAGTGACCCGCAGCGTCCGATCGGGACGCTGGAGATCCTGGGCGCCGAGGAGCGGCGCACGCTGCTGGAGGATTGGAACGCGACCTCACGTGTGATCGCGCCTGCCACGCTGCCTGAGTTGTTTGCAGCGCAGGTGGCGCGGACCCCTGATGCGACCGCGGTGGTGTTCGAGGGTCGCTCGCTGAGCTACCGCGAGCTTGATGGGCGGGCCAAC
>DATAOD010000189.1:0-2626 GCA_036265975.1 Candidatus Limnocylindria bacterium | reverse complement strand
TCGCCGGGAAGTCGGGCTTGCTCCGGAGATCGGCTCAGGCAGCAGGCCCTTCGCCGCGTGGCGACAGGGTGGCGCCAGGACCGAACAGAACGCAAGCTTGATGTAGCGCAAGTTATTGAATTTGCTGGTGGGCGCTCCGGGACTCGAACCCGGAACCCGCTGATTAAAAGTAAACGCATCTTGCCTGAAATGGCTGGCTTCTACGTCCTAGCTCCACCCCAACTCATTGATTATAAACACAGCTCGGGTTAGATTTTGTTAGGTCCGATTAGCACTACTTGGGCACTTTCTCGGGCAGCGCCGGACTGAGGTGGGTGCCACAATGGGGGCAGCAGGCGACGGCACGCCAGAGCCGCTCAAGCAGGAGGCGTCGAACTGCCGGCAGCGTGGGTTGTGGCGGTGGCCCTGCCAGGGCTGGGCCGCTTTTTTTCCCGCCCGCCGGCTTGCTCAAGCCGCAGGTGCTGCAGGAAGGCGAAGGCGATCATGGTCATGAGCGCGTGCCGGTGCAGGCCGGTCCAGGAGCGGCCCTCGAAGTGGTCGAGGCCGAGCTCCTCCTTCATCTGCTGGTGTGCCTGCTCGCACACCCAGCGGGCCTTGATCGTGGCCGCCAGTTCCTCCAGCGGCGTCCCGGCCGGCAGGTTCGCCAGATAGTACTTCCGCTCGCCCGAGGCCCGATGCTCGCCCACCAGCCAGACCTCGTCCCCGGGCAGGTGCCAGCCGTTGCGCAGCTGGGCACCTTCGGCTGGCCGCACCCGCAAGGCGGCGAACTCGGCCGCGAGCGGCCCCTTGGTGCCGCGCCGCCAAGTGATGCGGCACCATTCGGCGCCCGCCAGCATGGTTTCGGCCGCGACCGGCGCCTCGTTCGGCACCGGATGCTGGCGCGGCCGGCCGGTGCGCGCCGCCGGCCAGAGCAGCTCGACCGTGGGCGGATAGACGTTCTGGGTCTTCAGGATACCCACCGCCCAGGTGAGATGGCGCAGGCTCAGGCCCTGGCGGAAGGCGGCGCTCACCCCGTAGCCGGCGTCCGCCAGGACGCGGCCAAAGCGCAGGCCGGCGGCGATGACCCGATCGACCTCCGCGAGGGCGATGTCCGTCTTCGCCAAGGCGCGGCGGTGCTCCTCGGGTACGCCGGCCCCGGCGCAGCGGTCCGGCTCGCTCGCCCACGCGTCCGGCAGGAACAGGCGCAGCCCGACCGGCAGCGGCACCTCGCCTTGGGCCAGGGTGAGGGAGACCAGGACTTGGCAGTTCGCCTGCTTGCCCAGGGCACCGCCGTACTGCCGGGCCACGCCGACCGAGCGCTGGCCCTTCTTCGGCAGGGCGGTGCCGTCAATCACCAGCACCGCGCCCGGCCCCCCGACGAGCACGTCCGCCTTCCCAGCCAGGACCTCTCGCAAGGGCGCGTCGTCCCAGGCCGGGCTGGCGATGAAGTGCTGCAGCTGGTCATGACCACCCAGCCCGAGCCGAGCCGCGAGCGGCTGCAGGCTCTTGCGGCCCTCCGGACCGAGCAGGCCGTGCAGGTACAAGGGCGCCCAGCGCCGCCGCGTCTTGCGGCCCATCACCTGGAGGAACGGCGCCAGCCAAGCCTCCAGGGCCGCCTCGATCCCCGATAATCCGGGCTCCACCACGCCACCCCTCCTCGGCCGTTGCGACCCGCAGAGAGATGGTGTCTCTCACCGCCCTTTAAACTGCCCAAGTAGTGCTAGGCTGTGTCGCCAAAGGGGTGACCTGTGACTGATCTGATCCCACCTGGGCGGGGTGACGATCAGAACCTTGCTGACCGATCCCATGTGGGATCGCCTCTCGCCCCTATTGCCACCGCAGAAGCCCAAGACCGGGCGGCCCCCCCTGGATCACCGGCGCTTCGTTGAAGCCGTGCTCTGGCTGGCGCGCACCGGTGCGCCCTGGCGTGACCTCCCGCCCGAACTGATGAACTGGCGCTCGGCATGGCGGCGCCTGCAGCGCTGGGCCGCTGCCGGGGTCTGGGGCCGTGCGGTCGAGGCGCTGCGGGCCATGGCGCCGGAGGCGGGCTGGGACGCGCACCTGCTCGACAGCAGCGTGATCCGCGCCCACGCCCATGCCGCCGGGGCACGCCGAACGGCAGGGAAGCAGGCGCTCGGCCGCTCCCGCGGCGGGTTCTCGACCAAGCTCCACCTGCGCGCCGACGCCCAGGGCCGCCCGGTCGCGCTGCACCTGACCGGCGGCGAGCGCCACGACCTGCTCGGCGTCAGGCCGCTGTTCGAGCAAGGTGTGCTGCGCACCGGCAGGCGTGGTCGCCCACGCTGGAAACCTGCGGCGGTGATCGCGGACAAGGCGTACTCGGCCGCTTGGCTGCTCGACGCCTTCCGCCGCAAGCGCATCGTGCCGATCATCCCGAATCGGGCCGACCAGCCGGAGAACCTCGACTTCGATCGCGAGGCTTATCGGCGGCGCAACGCGGTCGAGCGGCTGGTGGGAAAGCTGAAGCAGTTCCGGCGCGTGGCAACCCGCTACGACAAGCTCGATGCTCACTTTCTCGCCTTCGTCCAGCTCGCCTCGGTCATGGTCTGGCTCCGCAGCTTTGGCGACAAAGCCTAGTCCGCGTCAGGAAGATCGTGGTGACCAATGGCAAGATGACCGGGCTGACGTC
>DATAOD010000188.1:0-32215 GCA_036265975.1 Candidatus Limnocylindria bacterium | reverse complement strand
GGCGCATTGCCGCGACCAGGCCGAGCTGCTCACCTACTTCGACCTGCCCATCGCACTGCTACAGACCGCGGACGCGCTGCGCCGCACCGCGGCCGAGCTGGTCGAGGATCTCGCCGCGGACGGCGTACGGTACGCGGAGGTGCGCTGGGCCCCACGGCTGCACCTGGAGCGCGGCCTGTCGGTGCCCGGCGTCATCGAGGCCGTCGCAACGGGCGTGGCCGACGGCATGAGTCGCATGACAGGCTCGGTGCTGGTGACCTTGATCGTGACGGCCATGCGCTCGCACCCGCCCGCCGCGAACGTGCTGCTTGCACGCGAGGCTGCGGCATTCGGCAGGCCGGTGGTCGGCTTCGACCTTGCCGGCCCGGAGGCCACGTATCCGGCGCCCCCGCATGCCGCCGCCTTCCGCGCCGCCGAGGAGGGCGGATTGGCGCTGACCGCGCACGCCGGCGAGGTCGCCGGTCCGGAGCGCATCCGCGAGGCACTGGCGCTGGGCGTGCGGCGCATCGCGCATGGGGCGACCACGGCCGAGGACCCGTCCCTGATCGCCGCGGTGCGGGAGCGGGACGTCACGCTCGACCTGTGCCCCACTTCGAACGTCCAGGCGGGACTGGTGCCGTCGCTCGACCAGCACCCCCTGGCGAAGTTGCACCGCGCGGGCGTCAGCGTGACCCTTTCCACCGATGACCGGACGGTGTCCGGGATCTCACTGAGCGAAGAGATGGCGGCCGTGACGGCCGCGCTGGAGCTGACTCCCGAGGAGCTCATCGCCATCGCCCTCAACGGCTTCCGCGCCGGGTTCGGTCCGCACGCCTTCCTGCAGGGAGCTTCTGCCGAGGCGGAGCATGCATGGCGCGCGTGGGCAGGCATCAGCTGAGCCGCAGGCCCAGCCGTTCCGCCAGCGCGGCGGGATCGGCCGCGATCCAGTCGGGTCGCCGGTCCCCCTCGAGCGTGTCCGCCACCCGCTGATCGGCGATACCGGTCAGCACCAGTGCCACTGGAATTCCGGCGCGCCGCGCAGCGACCACGTCGGCATCGGGGTTGTCGCCGATCACCAGTGCCTCGGCCGGCGGCACGCCGCACGATTCCAGGATGGCGCGAAACATGGCGGGCTCAGGCTTGCCGATGACGATCGGGTCCACGCCGCTCGCGGCACGCAGCGCCGCGATGATCGCCCCCGCGCCCGGCACGAAGCCAGCCGGCATTGGGTAGCGCACGTCCGCGTTGGTGGCGACGAACCGGGCTCCGCCGCGGATGACCGCGGCAGCGATGCCCAGCGTGCGGTACTCGATCCGCGGATCCAGCCCGGCCACCACCGCGTCGTAGCTGCCACTCACCGGCTCTCCCCACCATTCGGCCGGCGCAGCATCAGCGGCGTAGGTCGCGTCGAAGCCTGCGGCCCGCAGCTCGCTACGCATGCCATCGGCCCCGACCGTCAGGACGCTGTGGACGTCCGGCTGGTGCGCACGGAGGTGCTCGACCGTCGCCCACACAGAGGTCACGATCTCCTCCGCGGTGGTATGGATACCCTGCGCCGCCAGCCGACCGACGTAGTCCTGCCGGGTGGCCATCGAGTTGTTCGTGGCGAAGCGGACCACCCGCCCAGCGTCGTGGATGGCGGCCACCAGGCCGGCGGCCCCGGGCACCGGCTCCTCGCCGCGGTACACGACGCCATCCAGGTCGAAGATGACGAGGCTGGGCAGCGGGATCGGCGCGCTCTCCACGGGCCGATCATACGGGGCCGATGGTGGCCGGAGGCCGCGCAAGTCTCGTGCGAAATTCCTTGAGCCCGAGTTTGACAGGGCAGTATCATGCCGGGCATTCGGCCGGCTTCACGCCCAGGCCAGAGATGCCTTACGCCCACTGTGCCGTGGGCAGCGGAGGAGTCCCCCCACGGGATAAGGAGTACCCATGCGGATGGAACGACGCCACGCGGCGTTTGCGATTCTGACCGTCGTCGCGGTCACGCTGGCGGCCTGTAACGGGACCGCGGGCAGCAATGCCCCGAGCGGCAGCGCCGCCCACAGCGACCTGAAGATCGGCGTCGTCACGGACGTTGGTACCGTGAACGACAAGAACTTCAACGAATACACGTATCTCGGCGCCAAGCAAGGCGCCCAGGCGATCGGCGCCGCCGAGCCCCCCGTCACCGTGCCAAAGGACGACTCCGAATACGCGACGTCCATCCAGGCGTACGTCGACCAGGGCTACGACATCATCGTCACCGCCGGCTTCAACCTCGGCGTGGCTACCACCCAGGCCGCGCACGACAACCCGGACATCTGGTTCATCGGCGTGGACCAGGGACCGCCGTGCGTCGATGAGAAGGGCCTGCCCGACACGACGTTCGCCTGCAAGGGCGATGCGGCGACCCTGCTGCCGCACATGGCAGCCATCAGCTTCCAGGAGGACCAGGCCGGGTACCTGGCCGGCATGGCGGCCGCATCGGCCTCCAAGACCGGGACGATCGGTGCCATCGGGGGCATCACCCTCTGCGGACCGTGCATTCGCTACATGCAGGGCTACATCCTGGGTGCGCAGGCGGTCAACGCCAACGTCAAGGTCAAGGTCGACTTCGTGACCGAGAGCGACTTCACCAAGGCGTTCAACGATCCGGTCACGGGCAAGAGCTTCGGCGAGCAGTTCCTGCAGCAGAACCCCGATGTCGACGTCCTGTTCCAGGTCGCCGGCAAGACGGGCAACGGCATCCTGGATGCGGCCTGCGAGGCTGACATCTGGGGCATCGGCGTGGACGTGGACCAGGCGCTCTCGTACCCGAACGCAGCCAAGTGCACGATCACCAGCGCCCAGAAGTCTCTGGCGCTGGCCGTGTCCAGCGACATCGGCAAGATCGTCGACGGCACCATGAAGGGCGGCGACGATCACTGGGATGCGTCGCGGGATGGCGTCGGCTATGCGCCGTTCCATGACAACGCGTCGGCCTTCCCGTCGGACATGCAGTCCAAGCTGGATGACGCGTTCGCCAAGATCAAGTCGGGCGAAATCAAGACCTGCCCGGACAAGTGTGGGGATCTCGCGGAGCTGCAAGCAGCCGGGAGCTAGGCAGCTGAACATCTCGGGCGGGTCGGCCATTCGGTCGGCCCGCCCGACGTTTCTTGCGCAAAGGCTAGGTGGCAAGCGTGGCTGAGAAACCACAGGCGCCTCCGGCGCTCGAGATGCGGGGCATCACAAAGCGCTATCCGGGCGTGCTTGCGAACGACAGCATCGACTTCGACATCAGGCCGGGCGAGATCCACGCGCTGCTGGGGGAGAACGGGGCGGGCAAGACCACCCTGATGAACATCCTCTACGGGCTGGCCGTGCCCGATGCCGGCGAGCTGCTGCTGGACGGTCAGCCGGTCCAGATCAAGAGCCCCCACGACGCAATCCGGCGCGGCATCAGCATGGTGCACCAGCACTTCATGCTGGTCCCGGTCCTGTCGGTGGCCGACAACATCCTGCTGGGCGAGGAGCCGATGGCGGGACCCATCTTCCTGGACCAGGGCGGCGCCCACCGGCGCATCCGCGACCTGGGCTCGCGGTTCGGCTGGAAGGTGGATCCGGACCAGAAGGTCGGCTCGCTGTCCGTCGGCTGGCAGCAGCGGGTCGAGATCCTCAAGGCCCTATACCGCAACGCGCGCATCCTCGTCCTGGACGAGCCCACCGCAGTCCTCACCCCGCAGGAGACGGCCGAGATCTTCAGCGTCCTGCGCTCCCTCCGGCAGGAGGGCTACGCCATCATCTTCATCAGCCACAAGCTGTACGAGGTGCTGGAGATCGCCGATCGAATCACCGTGATCCGCCGGGGCAAGGTCATCGGCACGCGCCGTCCCGCCGAGACGAACGAGGCGGATCTCGCCGAGATGATGGTCGGCCGCGAGGTGCAGCTGACGGTCGATCGCGGAGAGTCGCACCCGGGGGACGTGGTGCTGCGCATCCGTGGCCTGGAGGTGAAGGACGATCGCGGCCAGGAAGCCGTGCGTGGCATCGACCTCGAGGTGAAGGCCGGCGAGATCGTGGGAGTAGCCGGGGTGGCCGGCAACGGGCAGGACGAGCTGGTGGAGGCCATCGTCGGGCTGCGGCAGCCCAGCGGCGGGCATATCGAGCTGGACGGCCGCGACATGACGCACGCTGGCGCTCGGGAGCGCCATCGCCTGGGGGTCGGATTCGTCCCGGCCGACCGTCACCGCTTCGGCATGGTCCTGAGCTTCCCGCTGACCGACAACTTCATCCTGACCGACTACTACGAGCCACCGTTTGCCCGCGGAATCCTTCGCAACGACGAGGCGATCGAGGAGCGCGCCGAGCGGGGCATCAAGAACTACGACATCCGGACCCCATCGGCCAATGTCACCGGCGCGACGCTGTCCGGTGGGAATCAGCAGAAGGTCATCGTCGCGCGCGAATTCGAGGGCGAGCAGCGGCTGCTCGTGCTGGACCAGCCGACCCGCGGCCTGGACGTGGGCAGCATCGAGTTCATCCATCGCCAGGCGATCATCAAGCGGAACGCGGGATCGGCCATCCTGCTGGTCTCGGCGGAGCTGGACGAGGTGCTGGAGCTTTCGGATCGGATCGTGGTCATGTTCCGCGGCGCCATCGTCGCCGTGCGCGACGGCCGCACGGCGGACAAGAACGAGATCGGCCGGCTGATGGCCACCGGCGCAGAGGGACGTGAATCCGGGACGCCCGCCGCGTGACCGAGAAACGAGCCAGCCAGGTGGGCGGTCGGCTGCGCGGGATGCTGCGTGACCTGTGGGCGGCGGCCGCGCTGCCCCTGATCTCGATCGTGCTGGCGCTGATCGTCGGCGCAGTCGTTATCCTCGCCTCGGAGCTGATCGTGCCGGGGCGCCCGTTTGACGTGACCCTGCCGCTGGCCGCCTACAGCGCGCTGTTCACCGGGTCCCTCGGCGGGCTGGATCCAATCGTGAACACCATGCGTTCGGCCGCGCCACTGGTCCTGGGCGGCCTGGCCGTTGGGCTCGGGTTCAAGGCCGGCCTGTTCAACATCGGCGCACAGGGGCAGTTCCTGCTGGGCGCGCTGGGCGCCGTCACCGTTGGCATCGCGCTCAATGAGGCGTCCCCGTTCATCGCCATCCCCCTCTCCCTGTTGGCCGGTGGCCTGTTCGGCGCCGCATGGGGATTCGTGCCGGGACTGCTGAAGGCCGTGTCCGGCGCGCATGAGGTGGTGACGACCATCATGCTCAACTACGTGGCGGGGTCGACCATCGCCTGGGCGGTCAGCGGGCCGCTCGACCAGCCGGGCTCCCCGTCGCCGATCACCGCCCAGGTGGGCAACGCGGCCCTGCCGGTGCTGATCGGCCGCAACGGGCACGCCGGCATCCTGCTGGCCCTGGTGGCCGCCGTCGTCGTCGGCTGGCTGCTGTATCGGACCACCCGCGGCTTCGAGATTCGGACGGTCGGGGCCAACCCCGATGCGGCGCGCTATGCCGGCATGCAGCCGAGGCTGATCGTGGTGCTGACCATGTCGATGGCCGGCCTCCTGGCCGGGCTGTCGGGCTCCATCGTGGTCCTGGGAGTCACGCACCACATGACCGCCTCGTTTGGCACGACGGTGGGCTTCGACTCGATCGCGGTGGCGCTGTTGGGTCGCTCGAACCCCGTGGGCATCATCTTTGCCGCCCTGCTGTTCGGCGCCATGCGCGCAGGCGCGCCGCTGATGCAGATCCAGACCCTCAACCTCATCCCGGCCGAGCTGGTCGACGTGGTGCAGGCCACCATCCTCCTCTTCCTGGTCGCCCATGCGGTGATTCGCCGCCTGCTGCACCTTCGGGGCGTGGCGGCCGGGGTGGAGGCCACCGACACCATCACCAAGAGCTACAGCGGCGAGGCCGTCACGCACTGATGGACCCCGTCATCCAGTTCTTCTACGGAATCCCGGTGCTCGGGCTGGTCTTTCAATTCGTCGGGTACATCGTCGACCAGCTTCCGACCATCGCGCCCATCATCCTGGGCAACGCGACGCCCATCGCCCTGGCGGCCCTGTGCGGCGTCATGTGCGAGCGGTCCGGGGTCGTGAACATCGGGATCGAAGGCATCATGATCGCGACCGCCTTCGTGGGCTGGTACGTCGGCGTCCTGGTATCGCCGATGTTCGGGGCACGGCCCGATTGGATCTTCGGCTTCAGCCCCGCGCTCCTCATCGCACTGGCGGCGGCCATCCTGACCGGCATGCTGATTTCGCTCCTGCACGCGTGGTTATCGATCACCGTCAAGGCCGACCAGATCATCTCCGGCACCATCATCAACATCGCTGCCTTCGGCCTGACCGGTTACCTGAACACGCTCATCAGCCAGACCTCGCCCAATGGCGCCGGGAACTTCAGCCGATTCCGGCCGCCAGCAGAGATCACCCAGATCCCCGTGGTCGGCTGGCTATTCCAGATGTTCCTGCGACAGGGGCCAATCGCCATCTCGCTGATCGTGATCGTGATCGCATTCCAGGTCCTGCTCTTCCGCTCGCGCTGGGGGCTACGAACGCGCGCCGTGGGCGAGCACCCCCGCGCCGCCGAGACAGTCGGCATCGACGTCATCTGGCTGCGGTACCGCAACGTGGTGTTCGCCGGCGCGTTCGCCGCGCTGGCCGGCGCGTACCTCAGCATGGAGGCGACGAACTCCTTCCAGCAGGGCATGACCACCGGGCGCGGGTTCATCGGCCTGGCGGCCATGATCGTGGGCCGATGGACGCCGGTCGGCGCGTTCGGCGCCGCCCTCCTGTTCGCGTCGTCCGCGGCGCTGGGCTACTCGATCGGCGGCAACCCTCCACCGGGGCAGCTGGGCGACCTGCTCAGCGGCGTCCCGGGCCAGGTCTTCGACGCGCTTCCCTACCTGGTCACGATCGTCGTGCTGGCCGGCTTCATCGGCCGCAGCGTGGCGCCGGCGGCGGACGGCCAGCCGTACGAGCGAGAGTCAGCGCACTAGGCGCCAGCCTGTGCCTCCAGCGGGCTGACCAGCATGGTGCCCGGATCCACCTGCGTGTGCGACACCGGTGCGACTGTCATCAGCTCCATCGGCAGACCGGCTGCCGCCATGTCGCGCTCCACCCCGGCGTGGTCATATTCCACGCTGCGGAACCCGACCACCACGTCCGAGTCAGTCACGTACAGCACCGCATAGCGCGCGCGTGTGTCTCCCTCGCCGCCACAGCCCACGGACCCGGCCCCGATGAAGTGGGCAGACGCCATGACCCGATGGAAGGTCTGGTGGGTGTGGCCGAAGCAGAACATGTCATCGCCCTCGTCGCTGGCGATGCGCGCGAAGTAGCGCGATGGCCTGTCCGCCCACAGGTAATCGTTCTGCTTCAGCGGCGTGCCGTGGAACAGGAGCGCGGTGCGTCCCTCGATCTCCATGCGCATGGTGCCCGGCAGCTGCCGCAGCCAGGAAGTGTTCTCGTCGGATAGCCGCGCGGCGGTCCAGGCCAGCGAGGCAAAGCCATCGGCCTCGGCATCGGGCGAGGCCCAGATGCTGCCAGTCACTTCGCGGCCCATGCCGATGGCCTCGTCCCAATTGCCCTGAACGCACGGAATGGCCAGTCGACGGACCTCGTCCACCACCTCGTTGGGATGCGGGCCGCGGCCAACCAGGTCACCGGCGCACCACACCGCGTCACAGCCGATGGCGGTGATGTCCTGGACGACGGCGCGCAGCGCGGGCAGGTTGGCGTGGACGTCGGAGACGAGGGCGATCCGCATGCGCCGGAGTCTACCGGCGCGCCACCGGGCCTGGCATCCCCCCGTGGCAGTACGTTCGGTCCGAAATGGATATCTTGCCGGGTGGTCCTTTCGGGCTGCCCGCCGCCATTCCCTGCCGCCTCGTGAGCTAGGCGGTGGCACCCACGAACGGCGTCGCGATGAGGCTGATGCGACCCGCCACGGTGCGTGCCAGCTCGCGCATGGCCGCGGCCGCGGCGGAGTCATCGCTTGCCGGATGCTGGGCCGATGTGATCGGCACCCCGGCGTCGCCGCCGGCGCGCACGCCAGGCTCGATGGGGATGCGGCCAAGCACGTCCAGCTCCAGCTCGCGGGCGATGGTCGTGCCTCCACCCGAGCCGAAGATGTCGTGCTCGTGACCGCAATCGGGGCAGATGAAGCCGCTCATGTTCTCCACCACGCCGATCGTCCGCACGTTCACCTTCGTGAACATGGCGATCGCCTTGCGGGCGTCCATCAGGCTCACTTCCTGCGGAGTCGTGACCACCACGGCACCCGATAGTGGGATGAGCTGGCTGATCGAGAGAGCGGCGTCCCCAGTGCCCGGCGGCAGGTCCACGACCAGGTAGTCGAGCTCGCCCCACTCCACGTCGCGCAGGAATTGCTGGATGGCCGAGTGGATCAGCGGGCCGCGCCAGATCACCGGCGCGTCGCCGGTGAGGAAGTACTGGATGCTCATCATCTTCACGCCGTGGCTGACCACGGGGTTGACCCGGCCGGAGGCACCCGTGACGTGCGCACCGACCGTGCCCATCATGAGCGGCACGTTCGGGCCGGTGATATCGGCATCCAGCAGCCCGACCCGCGCCCCGTCGCGCGCCAGGCTGACAGCCAGGTTCACCGCCACCGTGGTCTTCCCCACCCCGCCCTTCCCGGACGCGACCGCGATCGTGTTCTTGACGCCCGGGATGAGATCGGCGGCGGGTCCGCCGAAGGAGCGCTTCACGTTGCTGGCCCAGTCCACTCGCACCGCGCTGGCACCCAGGCCTTCCAGCCCGTCGACGATGTCCGACTCGATCTTGGCCTTCAGCGGGCAGGCGGGCGTGGTGAGCTCGACCGTGAGGTCCACGGCCGTGCCATTGATGTCGATGTTCTTGACCATGCCCAGGCTGACCAGGTCGCGCCCGATCTCGGGATCCTTGACCTGGCCCAGGACGGCCATGATGTTCTCGTTGGTCAGCTGATCGGCCATGCCGGGATACGGCTTCCTTTCGTCACGTGCTGGGGCTGGGCTGCATCGAGCGTAGCAGACGACCGTCGACGACGATGCGATGTTTGTTGAGCCGATGCGCCCCGCGCCGCAGCGCGGCGGCCGCCGTTCAGTCCAGGCCGTCCCAGATCGAGGACTCGTTGGAGCCGCCCACGTCGCCAGCAGCGACCGGCAGGTTCGACTGCGCGAGGCGATAGTGCTCGGTGGCCAGGAAGCCCTCGCGCATCTCCGGCGTCCAGTCATGGAACGGCCCATCCGAGCCGGTCTGCGATACGTGACGGCTGATGGCGGCGAGCTTCAGCCGGCTCAGCTCTCCCAGCTCCAGCGTCAGCGTCCCGTCGTCCGCGCCCGAGCCGTACGCCGCCGGCGTCATGTCGCCGAGGCTGGAAAGCTGGCTCTCCGGCACCACCAGGTCGTAGAGCTTGGCCGCGCGCCAGGCCACCTGGTCCTCCTCGATGTCGTCCTCGTAGGCCAGTGGCTCCGCGGCCAGGCGGAAGGCCTCGCGCACCGCCTGGCTGATGGCCACATGATCGGCGTCGCCGGTCACGCCATCGGGCCCGAAGCTCAGGATGACCTCCGGCCGATGCATGCGGATGGGCTCCACCAGCCGTCCAATGAGCGCATTGCGGTCCACGATGGGCAGCGACTCCTCGGCGTAGTCGAGCACGCGGAGCACGTTGACCCCCAGGAGTGCCACCGAGCGCCGCATCTCGTCTTCGCGAACGGTGTCAAGGTTCCGCCACACGACCGGGTTGGAGTAGTGCCGGTTGCGCCCACCCGGGGCAGGCGGCTTGTCCAGCAACCTGGGATCGAAGCGGCCACGCGTGGCGCAGACCACCACCACGTACGCTCCGCTGCCGGCGGCCTGGGCGATCGCGCCGCCGAAGCCGAACGCCTCGTCGCCCGGGTGGGCGACGATGACCATCAGCGAACGGGGTGTCTGCCGCTCACGGACCGGCCGCCAGATCGAGGACACGCCCGCGAGGATAGCAGCCTAGACCTCGACCTCGAGCGCGATGGCGGCCTGGCCGCTGCGCCGTGCGCCGTTGCCGTTTCCAGCCCCTCGCGATCCGGCTACGACCGGCGCGCGGCCGAGGAACGAGGCCTGATCTGCAGTCTCCAGCGCATGGCGCACCTCGTCAAAGGTCAGGATGTCGGCACGGAGCAGCATGGCGATCTCGTCGCGCAGGTAGGAGCGCAGCATCTCGGGGCCGTCGGTGGATAGCGCGAAGCGCACTCCGCTGTCCACCAGCGCCCGCATCACCGTGCGCAGCTCGGCCTGGCTGCCGATGACCCGCGTGTTCAGGTTGGAGGACGGACATACCTCCAGCACCACGCCGCGCTCGCGCAGCATGGCCATGACCGATGGGTCGCTGACGCTGTTGACGCCGTGGCCGATGCGTGACGGCTCCAGCGCCTCCACCGCCTGCCGCACCTCCTCCGCGCCACCGGTCTCGCCGGCGTGGACGGTGGCTCCCAGGCCGGCGCGGCGGACCTGGGCGAAGAGCTCGCGATAGTCGCCGAATCGGAATGCGGGGTTGACCGGCCCGGCGATGTCGACTGCCACCACTCCCCGATCGCGCCAGGCGATGGCCTTGGCGGCGATGATCTCGTTCAAGTCGTAGGGAAAGGCGCGGTCCAGGCAGAAGATCAGGCCGGCGCGCACCCGCGGGTATTCCAGCACGGCCCGATCCATCCCGCGCACCGCGGCGGCGATGATGTGGTCGAGGTCCTGCTCGCCTCCGCGGTTGCGCTTCATCGGGTTGAAGCGCAGCTCCAGCTGTGTGACGTTGTTCTTGCGATACGCGCCGCCGATGACCTCGTACACGCTGCGCTCGACGGCGATCGGGCTGGACTGGATCAGCTCTGTCCAGTGGAACAGGTCCAGGTAGGCCTGGAACGAGCGGCGGCGGCGCCCCACGGTGAGGAGATCGCGAAACTGCCAGTAGTCCTTGGTCGGCAGCCGGATGCCCTGGGCGTGGGCGATGCCCCACATGATGGCCGGCGTGACGGCAGCGCCGAGGTGGACGTGCAGCTCCGTCAGGGGCGTGGCGGGGTCGAGCTTGGGCCGAGGCATGTCGGCCGAGTGTAGCGCGCCAGCCCGGCCCGGAAGCCCGGGAGCCCGGGAGCCCGATGCTATGATCGACTGGCCTATGGATGCCATTCGCCAGTTCATCGAGTGGGTCGCAGACGACTCCGCCGGCTTCGTGGCCGGCATTTTGCCTTACGGCCTGCTGGCATTGGCGGCCCTCTACCTGGCCTGGCTGGTGATTGGCTACCTGCGGGTCTCGCAGGTCGGCATCAACGCGGATTCCGTGGTCCAACCCACCCTGCGGCTGCCCCGCGCCCCGGACGGCGAGATCGAGGCGCCGCGCGGCATTCCGTACTGCCCGGTCGACGGGCTGCAGTACCCGCCCGGCGCGCGGTTCTGCACGCACTGCGAGGCGGACCTGGCGGTCAGCTGCGCGAACTGCGGCACCACCATCCGCGCCGCTGACGAATCCTGCTTCCGCTGCGGCACGCGCAGCCCGGTCGCCGCGCTCGAAGCAGCACATTGAGCGGGGGGCGCAACCGGCGCCGACTCAGCCGTGGAGCAGGGCGCGCACCTCGGCGCGCATGGCCTCCACGTTCGGGATGATCACCCAGCCGCGCCCATCATGCTGGTCCCCGTAGCCAAGGGAGAACCGCGGAGGCATCAGCACCTCGCTGACGTAGTCGGCGTGCGCCGCCCGTCGTCCGAGCGCGATCAGGGAGGCGAGCTCGCCCATCGGCAGGTTGGTCTCCAGCCCTGACAACGCGCCAAGGACCTTGGGAAGGTCGATGTCTGTCTTCCGATTCGTGTATTTCATCGCCAGCGCGTGGATCACCTGCTGTTGGCGCGCGGCCCGCGCGAAGTCGCTGTCGTAATGACGGGCGCGGCTGAAGTAGAGCGCCTCGCGACCGCTGAGGTGCACCCGACCCGGCGTGAGGTAGAGGTTCCAGCGCGGCTCCTGCACGACCGTCTTGACGTTCACGCTGATGCCGCCGACCGCGTCCACCAGATCGACGAAGTCATCCATGTTGACCTTGACGTAGTACGGGATGTGGATCTGGAACAGCGTCGAGATCGCGCGGCGCAGGGCGTCCATCCCGTACGTGTTGGCGATGCCGTTGACCTTGCCGACCCACGTCTGGCCGTTGCCCAGCGGCACGTCCACCGTGTCGCGCGGGAGGCTGATCATGGCCACCCGCTTCTGGTCCGCGCTGACGCTGACGACCATGATCGCGTCCGTGTTGTCGCCGATGTAGCCCCGCTGGCGCCGTGCGGCGCTCACGTCCTCGCCCACCACCAGCACCGTGAAGCGCCTGCCCAGCAGCTGCGCGTCCAGCGGATTCGGCGTGGGCTGCGGAGTAGGTGATGGCGTCAGCGACGGCGAAGGCGTCGGCGTTGCCGCTGCGATCGGCACCGGGCTAACGCTGGCTGGCGGCGACGGCGCCTGCCCGCAGGCCACCAACGTTGCAGCCATGAGCAGGATGGAGAGGATGGCGCGAGCCGGTGTTCCGCTCGCGGGGCGCGCCGAAGCGGGCACGCCAAAGGGTCGCTCGGGATGCATCGGCGCGCATGGTACCCCGCCCGCGCAAGACTGCCGAGCGTAATCTGGAGCCGATGCCGTCGCGCGACCTCACCGTCACCACCGGCCGCTCGCGCGGCGTCTTCGATGTGACCGATCCCTGCGCCGACTTCGTGGGGGAGGTGGCCGGCGGTGGCGACGGGCTGCTCAACGTCTTCGTGCCGCATGCCACGGCGGGCGTGGTCGTCATGGAGCTGGGCAGCGGTTCGGACGACGACCTGATGGACGCACTGGATCGGTTGCTGACCCGTGACGATCGCTGGCGGCACCGCCACGGCTCGCCGGGTCACGGCGCCGACCACGTCCTGCCGCTGATGGTCCCGCCCTCCGTCACGGTCCCGGTGCGCGGCGGCCGGCTGGCGCTGGGCACCTGGCAGTCGATCGCGGTGCTGGACCCGAACCCGGATAACGAGGTCCGGACGGTCCGGCTCAGCTTCCTTTCGGGCTGACCGCCAGCCGCGCCACCTGCGCGCGCGCCTCGTCGGGGTCCTGGCTGGGCCGGTCGCAGGCGTAGCCGCGGCAGACGTAGGCCGTGGGTGCACCATCGCGTGCGACCTTGTCCTGGAACAGCGGCCATGCGGGGTCATCGCCGCCATCCCACGGCGCGATGACCAGGTCGGGGGCGTACGGCTGCGCCACCGCGCTTCGCAGCGCCAGCGCAGCTTCCGTTCCGTGGTCTCCCGCCACGACGGCGTCGATCGGCTCGGCCAGCGCTCGGTCGGCGCTGCACAGGAAGCGGCCGAACGCCGAGGGCTGGCGCTCGAGGGCCGGCTGCACGGCGCGCAGGATGCTGCGTGCGCGGCGGTCGTAGTCCGCTTCGCCGGTGAGCAGGGCCAGTCGCAGCATGACGCCAGCAGCCACCGCGTTCGCCGATGGCGTGGCGTTGTCCAGGAGCGACCTCGGGCGCGCCACTGCCCGATCGTGCTCGGCCGCCGTGTCGAACAGCGTGCCGGACCCCTCATCCCAGAAATCGGCGAGCACGCGGTCGATGAGCCGCCGGGCCAGTAGCAGGTCGTCCCAGCTGCCGAGGGCGGCGTAGGCAGCCAGCAATCCATCGGCCAGGTTGGCGTAGTCCTCTGCGAAGCCCGGGGTGTGGGATCGACCGCCACGCGCGGTGCGCCAGACGCGATCCTGGTCGCGGAGCAGGTGCTCGCGGATGAACCGCACCAGGTCACGGGTCGCGGCGACGTGCGCCGGGTCGCCCAGCGTCAGGCCCAGCTCCGCGATGGCGCGCAACGCCATCCCGTTCCAGCTGGCCAGCTGCTTGTCGTCGCGCGCAGGTCGCACCCGCTGCTCGCGGTCAGCCAGCAACGCGGTCCTGGCACGTTCGAGCGCATCTGGTGGGGATCCGCTCACGTGGAGGATTGTCTTGCCCTCCCAGTTGCCGGCGGGCGTCACGTCCCAGTGCTCACAGACCGCCTCGATCTCGGCGGCAGACATCCCCGCGGCGGCCAGCACGCGCGTGACCTCGTCGTGGGTCCAGACGTAGAAGCGGCCTTCCTCGCCCTCGCTGTCCGCGTCGAGCGCGGAAGCGAGGCCACCGTCATCGGTGCGCAGCTCGCGGAGCATGAAGTCCACCGTGCTGCGCGCGACCTCCGCGTACCGCTCCGTGCCCGTTGCGCGATAGCCCTCAAGGTAGGCGTGGGCGAGCTGTGCGTTGTCGTACAGCATCTTTTCGAAGTGCGGTGCCAGCCAGCGAGCGTCGGTCGAGTACCGTGCGAAGCCGCCGGCCAGCTGGTCGTGGATGCCACCATCGGCCATGCGGTCGAGCGTGACCGTGACCATCCGCAGCAGCTCCGGGTCGCCGGACAGCCGCCATCGGCGCAGGAGGAACTCCAGGGTCATCGGCGCGGGAAACTTCGGCGCGCCGCCGAATCCGCCGTGGACTGGATCGAATGACTGCCCGATGCGCACCGCGGCCAGCTCCAGCTGTGCCGCCTGCACGTCGGTCGCGCCGGGCCGCACGGAGAGCTGCTCCTGCAGATGCGCGGCGAGCTGGCTGCCCTGCTGCTCGACGTCGTCCCGCCGGTTGCGATAGGCGTCGCTGATCGCCTCGAGCACCCTCCGGAAGGCCGGCAGGCCATGGCGGTCATCGGGCGGGAAGTAGGTGCCGCCGAAGAACGGGCGCAGATCGGGCGTGAGGAAGACGCTCATGGGCCAGCCACCGCCGCCGGTCATGGCCTGGACCGCCGCCATGTAGACGTCGTCCAGGTCCGGGCGCTCCTCGCGGTCCACCTTGATGGCCACGAAGTCGCGATTGAGCTGCGCGGCCGTCTCCGGATCCTCGAAGGATTCGCGCTCCATGACATGGCACCAATGGCAGGCCGAATAGCCGATGGACAGAAAGATCGGCCGGTCCAGCTCCTTCGCCCGGTTGAGAGCCTCTGGCCCCCAGGGATACCAGTCGACCGGGTTGTGGGCGTGCTGCAGCAGGTAGGGGCTCGTCTCGTCCGCCAGCCGATTCGCGTGGCGCACCGTCTCCTCGCTCACGCCGTGGAGTTTGGCATGCGAAGGCCGGGCGGGTCCGTGGACCGCCCGGCCGTGCTTGGTCCGAGGATCAGCTTCCCGGGGTGCTCGCAGCCGGCTGCAGATCGGTAGGGCTGAGGTGCGATGGCAGGCTTGGGCCGTTGCAGGGTGGAACGGGAATCTCGGTTCCGTCTGGCGGCGGGAACAGCATTTCGTGCTTGTCGCCCGGCAATGTCACGCTCAGCCTGAGGGGCTGGACCGCGGCACCGCACCAATTGCTCCACGCCAGGCCGATTTCGTAGGCTGCGCCTCCGCGAACTCGGGTGTCGGTTGGCGCGGTCGCGCCGACAGCCAGCGTGGTCCCCTGGTTGTCGCTCAGGTAGAAGCTGAGGGACCCGTCGATGCGGCATGCATCCAGCGAGGCGATGCCTCGCAGCAGCAGCGTCGTTCCACGCGACCCGGCTGCGCCGGTCCAGGGGTCAGACCACCACTCGAGATCGGCTGCCGTGCAGTGGCGAATCGCTGACTCCGAAGCCGTTGGATCCGGCGCGCTGGGCGACGCCTCAGATCCGAGGCCGGGCCCAGGCTGCCCGTTCAGCAGCGCCCCGGCGACCGCGACCGCCACGACTCCAGCAGCCACCGCGGGTACGAGCACCGCGGCCCGCAGCATCAGCGAAGTACGGCGGGAAGGTGCCTCGTCCGGCGACGCGGGAAGTCGGGCGGGCACGTAGCCCTGCTCGCGGGGGCCAGCCTGGGAACGAAGCTGGCGCTCGAGATCGTTGTCATTCATCGGGCGTTCTCCTCGCCGAGCTCGTCGCGAAGGGTGTCGAGCGCTCGGCTGACGTGGCTGCGCGCGGAGGGAGCGGCGATCCCCAGGATCCTTCCGATCTCCTCGAACGGCAGGTCCGCGCGGTAGCGAAGGTAGACGGCCAGTCGCTGGCGCTCGGGAAGGCCTTCGACGGCCTGCCAGACGGCCATGCGATCGGCCTGGTCATAGGCGGATGAGCGGGGTGGCTGGGCGCCGATGCGCTCTGCCAGGGCACGGACCCTGCGTCGGAATCGGTGCTTGTCCATGGCCAGGCGGTAGAGCGTCCGGAACGCCCAAGCGTCCGGCCGTTCGATGTCCTGGCCATCGCGCAATGCCGACCAGAGGCGCAGCAGCGTCTCCTGGACGGCGTCATCGGCCTCCTCGGGCTCGAGGTTCAGGTGCCGGGCCAGTCCCCAGAGCTCAGCGCCGCGATCGGCCTGCAGGCTGACGACGGTGGCGCGAAGCGCATCAGGCCCGATGCTCGAACGCGTGGCGAGGTCGATGGGGGGATCCATGGCGCCTGTGATCATGGCCCTCCGACGCGGGGAAGGTGTGGAACGTTGAACCAAGCGCTGGTGCCGTTACATCGGGCAGATTGCCGCGTGAGGGTCAATTCAGGTGGCGTTCCGCGCATCTAACGGGCCATCGCGAGCGTGGACGGCACCTGGACGCGCCCTTCAGGCTCAAAGCTGCCCGATAGATCGGCGATTCCAACACCCCGGCTGCCTTTCGTGCGCGAATCTGCCCGATAGATCGGCGCCGTGAGGGTGCGCCGCGCCCGCTAGACGGGCTGCTGGCTGATGGGCGAGTCGGACGGGGGCTCGTCCGATGTGAACTGCTCGGCATAGAGGCGGGCATAGAGGCCCTCGTGGCGAATCAGCTCGTCGTGGGTGCCACGCTCCACGATCCGGCCGCGGTCATAGACCAGGATCTGGTTCGCCTTCAGGATGGTCGACAGGCGGTGCGCGATTGCGATCGTGGTGCGCCCTTCCATGAGCCGATTCAGCGCGGCCTGGATCAGCCGCTCGGAGACGGTGTCCAGCGCGGAGGTGGCCTCGTCAAGGATCAGCACCCGCGGGTCCTTGAGCAGCACCCTGGCAATCGCCACGCGCTGCTTCTCGCCGCCGGACAGCTTGTAGCCGCGCTCGCCGACGATGGTGTCGTAGCCCTCCGGCAGCTCCACGATGCGATCGTGGATCGCGGCGGCGCGAGCGGCGGCCTCGATCTCGTCCATGGTGGCGTCCGGCTTGGCGTAGCGCAGGTTCTCCAGCACTGAGTTGTGGAACAGGTACGTCTCCTGCGTCACCACGCCGATTTCGCGGCCCAGCGACTCCAGGGTGATCTGCCGCACGTCCAGCCCGTCGATCTGCACGGACCCGGTGTCCACGTCGTACAGGCGCGGGATCAGGTAGGTCGTGGTCGTCTTCCCGGAGCCTGATGGGCCGACCAGGGCGACCAGCTGTCCGGGCCGCGCATCGAAGGCTATCTCCTCCAGCCCGAACGGCCGGATCGGCACTGGAACGGCTCGGCCGGCAAGCTCCGCCTGCTCGGCCTCGACCTGTGCGGCCAGCTGCACTGGGCTCTTCGGGTAGCGGAAGGACACGTCCTGGAACCGCACGGCGCCGCGCATGGCCGCCGGATCAAGGGTCACGGCATCCGGCGCGTCACGGATGTCCTGCTCCATCTCCAGGTACTCGAAGATCCGATCGAACAGGGCCAGCGCGCCCTGGATCTCGACCTGGACGTTGAGGAGCTGGCCCATCGGGAAGAAAAGCCGGCTCTGGAGCGTGGTGAAGGCCACGATGGTGCCGACGCTCACGCCGGTGTCGCCGTTGATGATCAGCGTGCCGGCCAGCAGGTAGACGAACGCCGGCGCGATGGAGAAGAACGTGCCGATCATTGCGAAGAACCACCGGCCCACCATCTGCTGGCGGATTTGCAGGTCGCCCAGGCGGCGCGACTCGCGGGCGAAGCGGGCAACTGATGCCCGCTGCTGGCCGAAGGTCTTCGACAGCAAGATGCCGGAGACGGATAGTGACTCCTCGGTGATGGCGCTCACTTCCGCCAGGGAGCGCTGGGTCTGGCCGCTGACCTCGCGGCGGACACGTCCCACCCGAAACGTGATGTAGGCGAACACGGGCAGCATGCCCAGCGACAGGATCGTCAGCCGCCAGTCCAGGATGAGCATGGCGATCACGGTGGTGGCGACCGTGGCGAAGTTGGAGAGCAGGGACGCCGCAGTATCGGTCACGACGGACTGGACTCCGTTCACGTCGTTGCCGATACGGCTCTGGATCTCGCCGGTGCGTGTTTCGGTGAAGAAGCGCAGCGGCATCCACTGCAGGTGCGTGTAGAGGGCAAGCCGCAGGTCGTCCATGACCCGCTGCCCCACCACGTTCGACAGGTACGACTGGCCGACGCCGATGCCGGACGACAGGAACGGCAGCACGATCATGAGCGCGCATTGCAGGTAGAGCAGGCCCACGTCCTTGGGGCCCAGCAGGTTGTCGATGACCAGCTTCAGCAGGATGGGGTTGACGACGCCGATGGTGACGCTGACAAGGATCAGCGCCGCGATGACCAGCAGCCGGCCGCGATACGGCGCAAAGAAGCCGACGATCTGGCGCAGGGTGCGTGGCCCGCTTCCCGGGCGCGCCGTCAGGTCGGGGTCGGACCCGCCCCATCCGTGACCTCGGCCGCGCATCTAGGTGAGCTCTATCGAGAGGAATGCCTGGGCCATGGGCATCCCGACCGGCTTGCCGGCCTCGCCGATGCGCTCGCGCATGCGGGACTCCACATCGGACCAGTCTCCGAACTGGCTGACGTGACGCTGGATGGCCTGCAGCCCCAGCTCGAACGTGTCGGACACGTCGATCCACAGGTTCGGGCGCTCCACGCCGGTGACAAGGACCTGTCGCACCTTCCACGGCTCCAGGCCCTCCTCGCTCGCGAGCTCCGGGAAGTTGAGGCGATCCCGAGCCGCCGGGTAGACCGCGGCCAGTGTGGCCTCGCCGGTGGCCAGGTGATCCGGATGGGCGATGAAGGGATTGCCGTCGTCGCGGCGCTGCCAGTTCTGGGCAATGACCAGCTGCGGCCGGAAGCGCCGGATCTGCCGCACGATGTCCCGACGCAGGTCGAGGCTCGGCGTCAGGTAGCCGTCCGGATAGCCCAGGTGCACGATCTCGCCCACGCCCAGGACGTCGGCGGCGGCGCGCTGCTCCGCGATGCGCGTGGCGGCCAGCTGCTCCGGTGTGACGCCAGGGTCCTCCGTCCCCTTGCCGCCATCCGTGGTCACCACGTAGGCGACGCTCACGCCACGCGCAGTCAGGGCGGCGATGGACGGAGCGGCGCCGAATTCGGCGTCATCCGGATGGCTGAAGATCACGAGTGCGCGCTCGAGCGGCTCGAGCAGCTCGGCACGTTCCAGGTCGTTCATCGGGCCCTACAGCCTACGCCTGATTGGCCGATGTCGCGGAGGGTGGCGCATACTGCCCCGCAGTATGTCGGAAGCCGATGCGAACGTGCCGCCAGAGCATTTCCGCCACTCGTACACGAAGGACCGTCACGAGCTGCTGAACCGCCTGCGCCGGATCGAGGGGCAGGCGCGTGGGCTGCAGCGCCTGGTGGACGAGGAGGCGTATTGCCTGGACCTGCTGCAGCAGGTGCAGGCGCTGACATCCGCCGCCGACCAGGTGGGCCTGCTGCTGCTCGAGGACCACATCGCCGGCTGCCTGACCCACGCCATCGAGTCGGGTGAGGGACAGCCTTACGTCGACGAGGTGATGGCGGTCGTGCGCCGCACGATGGGGCGGCCGCGGTCGCGCGGAAGCAGCGAGGGCGGCCTCCCCGGCTGATCGGGGACACGAAGAGGGAGTGCCGTAGGGGGGAACCACGGCACTCCCCGGCAGAGCATACGCAAACCGGTCAAGTGCCGTCCGACCGCTTGCTCACTAGCCTGCTACTCCCCGAACATGGTGAGCTGTTGGCCTCCCCGCTCGATGAGAGGATCCAGGCCCAGCACCGGCTCCATTCGCTCCAGGCCCGCCTGGTCCTGGGCGGCCAGCGCGTCGAGGTGCTGCCATTTAAGGAAGTACCAGTTCTGCCGCTCGACCTCCGCGCGCAGCCACGGCGAGCGTTCCAGCTTGAGCCGCACCAGCTCCGCGCGCTCGGCAGGGATGACCAGGAAGCGCGCCTGCTGGTCGGTAACCGGGATCTCGCGCCCGCGGCGCAGGATGGCCTCGCCCAGCATGGCCGTCCATTCCACCTCGAACAGGAAGGCCAGGCTGCCCCGGCGGTACCACAGCGCGTCGACGGCCCCGAGCGCCTCGGCCGGGGCGCGGATGATGAGCGGCAGGTACGCCCGCCGCTCATCCTCGTGCAGTCGATCCAGCAGCGTCGCGCCGACGTACGGCCGATCCTGCTCCCGACGGCTGACCCAGGCGCGCAGCCCGATGCGGTGAGCGTAGTCGACCAGGGTGCCGATGACCCGGGCGTGGTCCTCCAGCCGACGAGTGAGCTCCTCGTCGGTGCGCAGCTGCCCATGCTCACCGGTGACGGCGTAGGCGGCCAGGCAGGCTCGCACCAGCTCCTCGTCCGGCGAGTCGAGGCCCGGGAACAGCGCGTAGATGCGGTCCAAAAAGGCGCGTTCGTCCAGGCGCCCGGCCGTCGACAGGATCGAGAACGTGGACCATTCGACCCGATCAGCGAGGGGTGACTCCGCCAGCTCCGGCTCACGCAGCCAAAACTGGGGCTGGCCGGAGTCGCCCAGGCGCACCAGCGAGCGATGCTCGTCGCGCCAGAGCTCCTCGCGCAGCAGCGTGGCCAGCAGGGCGGCGCCGCCGTGCTCCAGGCGGGCGTCGCCGACAGTTTCGGCGCCGTCGCCGTTGCCGTTGCCACGAGCCAGCGCGACGCGTCGCAGCAGGCCCGAACGCTGCAGGCCAAGCACCACCGCCGCCGCCACGCGGGTCAGGCCGGCAGGCTCGCCTCGGGTCCGCAGCAACGCCACCGCCGCCTCGTCGATCGCCTCGGCCAGCTCCGGATAGGTGAGGTGGCCCTCGTCGGCGCCCAAGCGCAGCGGCCGTGGCTGGACGGCGTCCCGCAGCCGGTCCTCGGCCGATGGCTTCCGAAAGTGCAGCGTCAGCGCGTCGCCGGATCGGCGGGACTCGCGATGGATGACGTCCACCAGGTCAAGCCCGGCTGCGGCGCCCGCCACCGATACCGCGAGCAGCCGATCGGGGTCGTCGCCGTCGATCATGACCACGAACCAGCCGTCGGGCTTCAGCGCCCCGGCGGCTGATGCCATGGCATGGCGCAGGGCGGTGGCCTGCGCGCCTTCGGATCGGGCCGGTGCGGTTCCGAACAGGGGTTCCAGGCGCAGCGTCTCAGCGGCCTCGCGCCCGATCAGCCAGCCGGTGGCCAGGTACTCGAAGCTCAGCTCGTCCACGCTCGGCGCATCGGCGACCGAGGAGAGGACCATGTCCACGTGGTCGGGGGGCAGGTACTGGCCGATGACGGCCGGCCGGCAGCGGATCCAGAGGACGTTCGCGGCCGCCACGCCGCCCAGGTCCTCCAGGCTGGCCGCGAGGCGTGCCGGCCGCCGTTCGTGGCCCAGGGCAGCCATGGCGATGCGCACGTCCTGCACCGCCGATTCGAACAGGCGCCAGACATTCGCCTCGCGCTGGAAGCGCGAGGCTGGCTGGCGCACGTGCCCGCCACTGATGCGCAGCGACGCCACCCGTCCGGGATAGCCATTGAGCCTGCTGGCGGGCAGCAGGCAGGCCGCCAGTGCCAGGCGGAAGACGGCGGCCAGCGCCGGATCGCGAATCTCGGCGTCAATCTTGTTGGCGATGGTCTGCAGCGCGTACAGGTTGCGCGAGGTGTACAGGTCCAGCAGCTCGTCCACCAGCTCCGCGCGGCCGTCCAGCACGGGGAATCGGTCGCGCAGCGCCTGGAAATGCGGTGTGTGGTGGGTATCGGTAACGGCCACCTGCGGGCCCGTCGGCTCCGGCAGCACGGTCGACGCGAAGTGCAGTCCGTCTCCCGGCCCGACCGGCGCCTCCGCCGCGATGGCCGGCGGTGGCGGCGGCTCCCCCACCTCGCCGATCGGCGCGGCCGGGTCCTCGTCCAGCGATGGCCCGGTCAGGCCCACGGGCGCCGGCGGCAGGTCATCGTCCGCATCAGCTGCCGGCTCGACGTCGAGCGCGTCATCGTCGTCAACCGGGGAATCGGCCCGGGGTGTCGCGTGCTCGATCCCGAGCTTGGCCAGGTCGATCTCGTCAACCGCCGCCACTCGCTCGGTGGGACCACCGACGGAGATGTCGCAGTTCGCGCAGCGGTAGACCTTGCGGGCCGGGGCATCGGCCTCGCGCGGCCAGATGAACTGCTCGCCCACCACCGGGCGGCGGCAGGTCGCGCAGCGCGTCGCGTACAGCTCCTCGATGTGCTGCCTCAGCGGCACGTCCACTCGGCGCGAGGCCGACAGCTGCCCGAACGCCGCATCGATGGCCCCCGCATCGGACGTCAGCAGGAAGGCCGTGGCGGCAAGCTGCGCAAAGGGGCTCGGGTCGCTCGCCACGGCGCGCATGCCGGCGGCGATGGCACGCCGGGCGGTCCAGCCGGTGCCGGCCCAGGGATCGAGGATCGTGTCGCCGGCGCGGGCGTACGAGGCGAGCTCGGCGTCGAGCAGGTTGTCGGCCGGCGAGGGGTAGTAACGCTCCAGCAGCGCCAGGCCGGGGAGGCGGCGAGGGAGGACGACGTGATCAAGTCTCTTCCGTCCGGCCTCGCCCATCGGGCCTCCTAGGGTTCCTCGAGCAGCTCCTCTTCGAGCTCAGGCTCGGCGGAGAACTCCGGCAGGCTGGTGTCGAGCTCCTCGACCTCCTCCGGCTCCTCCTCGAGCTCCTCGCTCTCCTCTCCCTCGTCATCGTAGCGGAGCGCACTGCCCCGAATGTCGGGCCGGACGCCACTGGGCCGGGCGGTCGCGCTCCCCGGGAACGAGACCTTGCCAAAGTTGTCCGGATGGGCAAAGACCTCGCGGATGATGACCCGCACCTCGTCCCCGTTCATGACCGTTATGGCGGCCTCGTAGCGGTTGCCGCCCTTCATGAGCTTGGCCAGCCGGGCGCCGACACGGGGCTCCACCTGGCCAATCTCCGTGCCGCCGACGCGGGCCATCAGCAGCTCTCCGTCGAGGGCCAGCTCCACCGCATCTCCGGGCGACAGCGGGGCCAGATGCCGGGCAGCCGCGACGTTGATGACGCGGGCATGGCCGGTCTTGCCCATCTCCTCGATGAAGTCGGCAGCCGATGCCTTCTCCGGCTTGCCATTGCCCGGTCCGCTGCCGTTGCCGCCGCCGAGCAGCACGCGCAGCCGCGCGACGTTCCGTTCGGCAATGCGGTTGGTGGCGTCACGCGCCAGGGCCTGCTCGTAGGCCTCCAGCGCCTCGTCGTGGCGGCCTAGCTCGGCCAGCGCCTTGCCCAGCCGGTTATAGGCGTCCGTGTCGGGACCCAGCTCGAGCAGCTGCTTGTTGCTATCGACGGCGGCGTCCCATTCGCCGTTCGTGGCCTGGGCGATTGCCGTATCCGCCAGCTGCCGCCGCTGGCGCATGGTCGTCTCAGTCTCTCCGAGCGTCATGGCGTGCGTGAAATCTCCCCGCGAAATGCGGTCGTGGATGAGCGTCAGAAGGCCCTCCCGACACCCGCCTGGCCGAAGGGCGCCTTGTTGTAGCAGAGGCCGATTAGGGTGTCAACGCGATCGGGCCGATGCCTCACGAACCGCTCAGCAGGATGGCCACCACCAGGCCCAGCAGGGCCAGGGCGCCGAACTCCAGGACCACCGAGCGGGCCGGCGCACCCTCGTCCAGCGCCTCCGCGGCACCACCCCAGGCGTGGAAGCTGAGCGCCACCACGGCCGCGCCGACCACGCCGGGCAGCTCCAGCAGCGTGACAGCCGCCGCGACCTGTGCCACCGCCAGCAGGTGGAGCGCGGCGTGGCCGACCGCCTCTATCCCGCTGCGTCCTCGAGCCTCTGCGGCTCGCAGCGCTGGCACGCTGGACACCATGAGCAGCGGAACGATGGCCGGGGGCCATGCGTCGCGCGGGATGAGCGCCGCAAGTCCGGCCGCTGCCGCGAACACGATGCCGACCAGCGCCAGATCCAGGCCCACGCGCCTGCCACCGCGGGCCAGGTCGAGCTCCAGGCGGATCACGCCCCACAGCAGGACGGCGGCTATGGGCGCCGGCGCCAGGCCGGTGTCAGGGACGACCAGCCTGCCGAACAGCGTGAGGGCCACTCCGGCGGTGGCCAGGGTCGCGTAGCGGGCGAAGCCGAGCTCCGGCCGCACTGGGCCGATGATCCACACTGCCGCCATCCCGCCGATGGCCAGCTGGGCGCTGATCGCGACCGCCAGCCAGAAGGGCGTGACCAGCCATCCCGCGGCCGCGATGGTGGCCATCAGCGTCGCTACCAAAATGGCCTCCGGATGCCGGACCCGTCCCAGGATGCGCGATACGACGATCGATCTTCGCCGTTGCAGCCCGCTCATCATCGAAGTGACTCCAGCAGCGCATCTGCATCCAGGCTGCCGGCCACCTGGGCGGGCGTCAGCCACGCACGGCGGGCCATCGACACCGCGTAATCGAGCTGGCCAAGCTCCTCCATGCGGTGCGCGTCGCTGCCCAGCGTGATACGCACGCCCGCCTGCGCGGCGGCACGTCCCAGCGAGTCGTCAAGGTCCAGCCGCGGGCTGCCGTTCATCTCGAGCATGGTGCCCGTACGCGCGGCTGCGGGGAAGATGCGCGACCAGTCGAGCGGCATGGGGTCGCGGCGATTCACGATCCGCCCGGTCGGGTGCGCAATGACGTCGACGTTCGGGTTCTCGATGGCCGCCAGCGTGCGCGCCGTGAGCTGCTCCGCCGGCTGATTGCGGCCGGTGTGGACCGATGCGACCACCACGTCGAACCTGGCCAGCAGCTCATCTGGATAGTCCAGGCTCCCGTCGGCACGCACCTCCATCTCCGTGCCGTGCAGGATGCGGAACGGCGCAAGCCCGGCGTTCAGGCGCGCCAGCTCGTGGCCCTGCTCCTCGATCCGTTCCGGCACGAGCCCGCGGGCGATGCCCAGCGACGGGGAATGATCAGTGAGCACCATCCAGCGGTAGCCGCGATCTCGCGCGGCCCGTGCCATGGCCTCGATGGAGTCCACGCCATCGGACCAGTCCGAGTGCACGTGCGTGTCGCCACGGATATCGGCCATGGAGATCGGCACCGGCAGCTGGCCCTTCAGCGCCACGGCGATCACGTCCGTGTCCTCGCGCATCTCCGGAGGGATCCAGGGCAGATCCAGCCGGGCGTACACCGCCTCCTCCGTCGCTTCCAGCAGGAGCTCGCCGGTCTCGACCGTCTTGAAGCCCTTCTCCGACAGGGACAGCCCGCGGTCGAGCGCCATGCCGCGCAGCGCCACGTTGTGCTCCTTGCTGCCGGTGAAGTGCACCAGGTGCGTGCCCCAGGCGGCCGGCGCGCAGACCATCAGGTCCACGCGGAGCCCGGCCCGGGTCACGATGCTCGACTTGTCGCTGCCTGCGGCCAGGACCCGATCCACCTCCGTCAGCGCGTCCAGCGTGGCGATCAGCGCTGCAGGCTCCTCGGTGGCGGCCAGCAGGTCCAGGTCGCCGATGGTGGGCTTGCGGCGACGCAGCGAGCCGGCCGGCTCGATCTGCACCACGCCGGGCACCTCGCGTAGCTGCGCCAGCAGCCCGGCGATCATCTCGTCCGCCTCGTGCAGGAGGACTCGGCTGATCTTGCGCTGCATGTGCGCGATGCCTGCCAGGATGTTCTGCTCCGTGCGCTCGGAGAGTCCCTTGACGCCGCGAAGCTGCCCGTCTTCGGCGGCGGCCCGCAGGGCATCCACCGAATCGATGCCGCGTTCCTCGTGCAGCAACTTCACCGTCCGCGGACCCACGCCCGAGATCTGCAGCATGTCCAGCAGTCCCTGGGGCACCTGGGCGCGCAGCCCGTCGTGGTAGGCCAGGCCACCCGACTCGGAGAGCTCTGCCAGCTTGGTGGAGAGCGCCGGTCCCGCGCCAGGGAGCTTGGGCGGCGTGCCGCGCCGGTACAGCGCCGCAACGTCCTCCGGGTAGCGCTCGATGGCGTCGGCCACGCGACGGTAGGCGACGGCCTTATAGACGACCTCGCCCATGATCTCGAGCATGTCGCCGATCTCGCGAAAGACGCGCGCCAGCTCGGCATTCGATAGCAACGCATCATCAGAGCGCGTGATCGCGCGCGGCCGGGGCATCGGTGAATTCTAGGAGCAAGCGAATGGCCCGACCCCTTTCGGGATCGGGCCATTCATTGGCGTGGAGTGCCGGCTAGGCCTTGCCGCCCAGCGCCTGGCGGATTCGACTGGCGAGCGAGGGCCCGCGGCGCCGACGGATCACGTCGGTGGACCGCTGACGTCGCGCTGCCTCCCTCAGCAGCTCTTCCGACCGAAGCGTGGCCAGCAGGCCAAGGTACGTAGCTCCTCGGCTCATCTGGTGCCTCCGTTTCGTCTCCGCACCTGCGTGTGGAGTAACTTCTTCGTGGTTATGTTCCGGTTACAGGAGCAGTGTAACAGGTTGGAGTAACTTGTCAAGGCCGCTATAATGGTTACATCGTGGTACTACAGAACGAAGCCGCTTCCGAGCCACGCGAGTCCCAGGAGCTGTTCGTCACCTTCGCGAACACGCTGTCACACACCCGTGGAACGCCGCATGACGCCATCGCCGACGCCGATGCGCTCCTCGCCTGGCTGCGCGAGCAGGGCCTGTTGAGCGCACGCGGCCGCGCCACCGAGGCGGCGCACCTCCACCGAGATCCGGCGGAGGCAGAGCGAAGGCTGGAGCGTTTCCGGCACCTGCGCGACGTCCTCCACCAGGTGGCTGGCCAGCTCTCGGAGGGGAGCCCGCCCGACCAGGAGACGGTCACGGACCTGAACCACATCTTGCGTCACGGCCTGCACTATCACCAGCTCACCACCGACGAGCACGGCGCCCGCTACGAGATCACCCAGGTCGGCGACCGGCTGGACCAGGCGCGGGCCGCGATCGCCACATCCTTCGCCCACTTCCTGGCCGATGACGCTCCGGATCGGCTGCGGGTCTGCGCCAACGACGGCTGCCGCTGGGTGTTTGTCGACCGCTCCCCGGCGGGCCGTCGGCGCTGGTGCGACATGCGCACCTGTGGCAACCAGGCCAAGGCGGCGCGGCACCGCGCCAGAGCGCGCGCCGAAGCGGGGGTTCCCGCCGGCGGAGTGCAGGACTAGAATCACCCGCGCTCTGCCGGCTCCCGGCTCGGCGCAGTGAAATCCGCAGCGAGGCACGCGATCCAACGTGGACGCAGGCTCCAGTAGACGCGTGCGCCGTGGCCCGATGACGGGGTTGGCCGCCTAGCCGACACCCCTCGACCATCGGCGCGACGCTCCCGCGCGTTACACGCAGACAGGTGGTCGACATGAATTTCACCGTAGGCCGATGGGCCGGCTGCCAGCCGGCCACGATCCGATGACGTCGTCGCAGACGGGCGAGCTGCTGACCGAGGTGCAGGAGCTCATCCGCGAGCGCGAGCGCGAAGGCGTGGCGGGCCTCGCCGAGCGCGTTGGCCCGGCCGAGTGGGCGGACCTGGTGCCGCTGCTCGAGCCTGCCGAGGTGGCCGTGCTGCTCCAGTGGCTGCCCGACGACGAGATCCCCCAGCTGCTCGAGGAGCTGCCGCCGTCCGAGGCAGCGCGCATCCTGCGAACGCTTGCTGCGCCGGAAGCCGCACATCTGCTCGAGGACATCGATCCCGATGATGCGGCGGACATCGTGGAGCAGCTGCCCGGGCCGCACGCGGACGAGATCCTGGTCCGGATGCGGCCCTCTGAGGCAGCCGAGATCCGCGAGCTGAGCCTCTACCCGCGCGACTCGGCCGGCGGCATCATGACGCCCGCCTTCGTGGGGGTATCGCGCGGGGCGACGGCCACTGAGGCCATCGGGGCGATCCGTCGCCTGGTCGACCAGGCGGAGACGGTGAACTACGTCTACGTGGTGGACGACGAGCGGCGCCTGCTCGGCGTCCTTTCCCTGTATCGGCTCATCCTGAGCCACGCGAGCACGCCGGTCAGCGAGCTGATGGCGCCGACCACCGTTCGGGTGCGTGCCAGCGCGGACCAGGAAGTGGCGGCGCGGCTGCTCACCGACCGCAACCTGCTGGCCATCCCGGTGGTCGACGACGACGATAGGCTGCTGGGGATCATCACCGAGGACGACGTGGCGGATGTCCTCCAGGCGGAGGCGACCGAGGACATCGAGCGGCTCGGCGGCTCGCAGCCGCTCAACGTGCCGTATCGGTCGTCGAGCGTGCTCCTGCTGGTCCGAAAGCGCGTGCTGTGGCTGCTCCTGCTGTTCGCGGCCGAGGCCTACACCGGCAGCGTGCTGCGGGACTTCCAGGCGGAGCTCACCCAGGTGGTGTCGCTTGCCTTCTTCATCCCGCTGCTGATCGGCACGGGCGGCAACATGGGCAGCCAGACCGTGACCCTCATCGTGCGGGCCATGGCGCTCGGCGAGCTTTCGATCCGTGACATCGGCTGGATCGTGCTCAAGGAGATGCGCGTGGGCCTGATCCTGGGCGCCGTGATGGCCGTGGTCGCCTTCCTGCGCGCCTGGCTGCTGGGCGTCGGGACGGACATCGGCATCGTCGTGTCGCTCACGATCCTGGCCATCAGCCTGTGGTCGGCAACGGTGGCTGCCCTCCTGCCACTGGTGCTGCGCCAGCTGCGCGTGGATCCGGCGGTGGTATCGGCTCCGCTGATCACCACCCTGGTGGATGGCACGGGCCTGATCATCTACTTCGAGATCGCGCGACTCGTGCTGGGGCTGTAGCGGCGTCATTGGCGCGAGCCTTGCTCCGCCTGCAGGCATGCAGTTCGACCTGCTGCACGTCATCGGGTATCTCGGCGCGGCCGGTTCGCTGGTCTTCGGCGCAAACCAGCTGCGCGTCATCGTGCAGCACCAATCAGCGAAAGACGTCAGTGCCTGGGACTACGCGCTGCGCGTCGGTTATTCGGTGCTGCTGGGCATCTACTCGATTGGCATCGGCGACATCGTGTTCGTGATCGTCAACTTCGCTGCCGCGCTGCTGTCGCTGGCCGTGGCGATCGCCAGCCGCCTCATGCAGGAGAAGCGAGGCCGCTGAGTCGCCTATGACCCGATGGGGTGCCAGACGGTCTTGATCTCGACGAACTCGCCGATCAGGTAGGGGGACTGCGCCCGCTCGCTCAGCCAGTCGACCGCGCCGTTCTCCGGCGCCGGCCGCACCAGGCGCTTCACGTTCTCGATCGCCAGGTCCTCGATGGCCGCGCCCTGGGCAGGATCCAGCCCGTAGGCGTCCAGCGCGTTGACGTCCATGTGCCCGGCCAGGTGCTGCACGAGCTCCCTCCGCAGGCCGGTGACCAGGTTCACCACTCCGCCCGGCACGTCAGACGTCGCGAAGACCTCCGTCAGCGTCACCGCGGGCAGCGGCCGCGATTCGGAGGAGATGACCACGGCCGTGTTACCGGACACGATGATCGGCGCCAGCCGGCTCACCAGCCCGAGCAGGCTGGATGACTCGGGCGCGATCATGCCCACCACGCCGGTCGGCTCGGGCACGCTGAAGTTGAAGTAGCTGCCGTTCACGGGGTTCACGGTGCCCAGGGCCTGCATGTACTTGTCGGCCCAGCCGGCGTACCAGACCCAGCGGTCGATGGCCGCGTCCACGAGCCGCCTCGCCCGCCCCCGGCCCACGCCCTCGGCCGCCATGACCTCGGCGATGAACTGGTCGCGCCTTCCCTCCATCAGCTCGGCGATGCGGTAGAGGATCTGGCTGCGGTTGAAGGCGGTGCGCGCCGCCCAGCCGGGGAATGCCGTGCGCGCGGCACGAACGGCGTCGCGGATGTCCTTGCGGGTGCCGCGGCAGGCATTGGCCAGCAGGCGGCCCTTGGCGTCGAACACCTCGTAGGCGCGGCCCGACTCGGTGCGCGGGAACTGCCCCCCGATGTAGAGCTTGTACGTCTTGCGGACGTCCAGCCGCTCTCCCCTGCCGGGGCCTGTGAGTGCCAGCGGCGCCGGCGTTCGATTCTCCAGCACGGATCCACGCGCCTTCGCGCGCGTCCGGGTCGCCACTGGCCGGCGTGCCGCCGGACTCATCGGCCGTTCGTCCCGTTCGGGCTGACGTCCAGGTAGGCGGCCAGGCCGTGCAGGCCGCCCTCGCGGCCATAGCCTGACTCCTTGTAGCCGCCGAATGGGCTGGTGGGGTCGAAGCGGTTGAACGTGTTGGCCCACACCACCCCGGCGCGCATGGCGCTGACCATCTTGAAGATGCGGCTGCCCTTCTCTGTCCAGACGCCTGCGCTCAACCCGTAGGGCGTGTTGTTGGCCTTCTCGATGGCCTCTTCCGGCGTGCGGAAGGTGAGCACGGAGAGCACCGGCCCGAAGATTTCCTCCTGCGCGATGCGGTGCGATTGGCTGACTCCGGTAAACAGCGTGGGCCGGAAGAAGTAGCCACGGTCGGGAAGCTGGCAATCCGGCTGGAAGATCTCGGCGCCCTCCTCGATCCCCGACTGGACGAGCTCCTGCACCTTGGCCAGCTGCCCGGCGGAGTTGATCGCGCCAACATCGGTGTTCTTGTCCAGCGGATCGCCAACGCGGAGCGTGGAGAGGCGATCCTTCAGCTTGTCGAGCAGCGGCTCGTAGACGCTCTCCTGGGCGAACAGCCGGCTGCCGGCGCAGCACACCTCGCCCTGGTTGAAGTAGATGCCGTTGATGATCCCCTCGATGGCCTGGTCCAGCGGCGCATCGTCGAACACGATGTTGGCCGCCTTGCCGCCGAGCTCCAGGGTCAGCTTCTTCTTCGAGCCGGCCACGGCGCGGGCGATCATCTTGCCGACCGCGGTGGAGCCGGTGAACGCCACCTTGCTGACATCGGGGTGGCTGACCAGCTCCATGCCGATCTCGCCAGGGCCGGTGATGATGTTCACGACGCCGGGCGGCAGGTCGGCCTGGCGCACCACGTCGGCAAACAGGTAGGCGGTCAGGGGCGTCGTGGAGGCGGGCTTGAGGACCACCGTGTTGCCCGCGGCAAGAGCCGGGGCGATCTTCCAGGCAAGCATCAGCAGCGGGAAGTTCCACGGGATGACCTGCGCGGCCACGCCCAGCGCCCGCGGGGTGCGGCCGGGAAAGGCGTAGTCCAGCTTGTCCGCCCAGCCGGCGTAGTAGAAGAAGTGCGCCGCGGCCAGCGGCACGTCGACGTCACGTGACTCCTTGATGGGCTTGCCCGAGTTCATGGTCTCGACCACGGCGAACTCGCGGCTGCGCTCCTGCAGGATCCGCGCGATGCGATAGAGGTACTTCGCGCGCTCGGCGCCCGGCAGCCGCGACCAGGTCGTGTCGTAGGCGCGACGGGCTGCCGTGACGGCCCGGTTAACATCCGTCTTGGAGGCCTTCGCGACCTTCGCAAGGCGCTCCTCGGTGGCCGGGTTGATGACCTCGAACGTCGCCTTCGGCTTGCTGGGGCGGAACTCGTTGTCGATGAACAGCCCGTACTCGGGCTGGATGGTGATGTGGTCGGTCGACTCCGGAGCGGATGCGTACTCCCACGGCACCTTGCCGCGCGCCGCGAGACCCCAGGACGAGGCTGCTGGGCGCGTCTCCGGCTTCTTGGTGATGCTCATTGCAGCCCGATTATCGCACTGGCCTTGGGTCGGCCGGCCGGTCGCGCCTGCCCGATAGACTGGCGCGCGTGATTGGAGCTGAACACCGGCCAGCCACGGTGGTGCGGCGCTGGGTCGCCGAGGTGTGGAACGAGGCCGACGCCGAGCGATGCGCCGCATCGCTCCATGAGCTGCACCCGGCCGAGATCCTGAGCGAAGCGCTCCAGAGGCTTGGCGTGCGACTGCTTCCGGCGTACCCGGCGCCAGCGTGAGGATGCCTGGCATCCTCGTTCGCCTGGCGCTCGTTCCTGTCCTGTTTGGCCTGCTGCTGGGGCTGTTCAGCGCCCGTGGCGATGGCGTTCACGTCATGGTCATCAACGGGCTGGCAAATGCCGCCTCGCCCTGGATCATGGTGGCGTTCGTCGCGGGTGCGCTGCAGCCCTCCATACGATTCGGGGCGTTGGCGGGCACGTTCACGCTGCTGGTGGCCGTGCTGACCTACTACGTCGGCTTCCTGGCCAGTGGCGCCTCGTTCCTGCTGCCATTCCTGGCGCTGTGGGCCGCGGCTGCCGTGGTGGGTGGCGGCCTGTTCGGGCTGGCCGGCGGCGCCTGGCGCGCGGATCGAGCCCGATGGGGAGCACCCGCGGTCGCGCTGGTCAGCGGGCTGCTGCTGGCCGAAGCCGCCCATCGGCTCATC
>DATAOD010000187.1:0-1745 GCA_036265975.1 Candidatus Limnocylindria bacterium | reverse complement strand
GGGGCTGGCATCTCTTGTTGGGCTTGGGCGGCGGCCAGGAGAACGCCTAACTTCGCCCCTGACGGTGCGGAGCCTGTCAACCTCTGTGAGACAGGTCATCCGGGAAAGTGCTGAGGCGCCTCCGTTGGGTCGATGGGCCGGTTGATCCACACCGCCTGGGGCAGCCGCGGCGGCTGGGGTGACTTGCCGACGAACCGCTCGGGATGAGCGGCGTAGGCGTCGCCCAGCACCGCCCGGCGGGCGAGGATGACCTGCTCGGCACGGCCGAAGTGCACATCGGCAGGGGTGAGCAGGCCGATGCCGGAGTGGTAGTGCTCGAGGTTGTACCAGCCGAAGAAGCCCTGACAGAAGGTCCGGGCATCCTGGATCGAGCCGAACCGGTCCGGGAAGGTCGGATGGTGCTTGAGGGTCTTGAACTGGCTCTCGGAGTAGGGGTTGTCGTCGGGGACATGCGGGCGGCTGTGCGACTTGGTGATACCCAGGTCGCTCAAGAGCATGGCGACTGGCTTGGCAGTCATCGAGGTGCCCCGATCGGCATGGACGGTGAGCGTGCCGGGCTCGACCTGCTGGGCGGCAATGGTGTCGGCCAGCAGCCGCTCGGCCAGCGTGGTGGCCTCGCTGGCGGCGACCATCCAGCCGACGACATAGCGGCTGAAGATATCCAAGATGACGTAGAGGTAGTACCAGGTCCACTTGGCCGGGCCGGCCAGCTTGGTGATATCCCACGACCAGCACTGCTTGGGCGCGGTCGCCACCAGCTCAGGCTTCACCCTGGCCGGGTGGGTGGCGTGCCGGCGCCGGTCGCCGGTCTCTCCCTGCTGGCGCAGCAGCCGGTACATCGTCGAGATCGACGCCAGGTAGACCCCCTCGTCCAGCAGGGCGGCGTACACGCTGGCCGGTGCGGTGTCCCAGAACCGCTCAGCGTGTAGCACCTCCAAGACCTGCTGGCGTTCGGCCGCAGACAGCGCCCGCGGCTGCAGGCGAGGCACCGGGCGGGGTGGGCGCGGTGGCGCCGGCGACCGGCGATGGTGGCGATACCAGCTGGAGCGGGGATGGCCCACGGCGCGGCACGCGGTGGCCGTACCCACCATCGGAGCCAGTCTGGCGATGGCGGCCTCCACGGCCATGCTCAGCTCCTCTGGCTGGTCGGGTCGATCGGCTCGCTGGGTTCCTGATCGGCGCTGCTGGCCGCGAGCCTGGAGAGCAGCGCGGAGAGTTCCCCCTGGACCTCCAGCACCTTGGCCTGGCGGGCGAGCCGGTCACGCAGCCGGGCGTTCTCCCGCTCCAGCCGGGCGTTCTCCCGGGCCAGCGGGTCGATCGGCGGGCGGCCGCGGCGTTTGGCCTGGCCGAGCGCGGCCAACGCGCCCTTGTCGCGCTGCTTGCGCCACTCGCTGATCAGCGAGGTGTACAGGCCCTCGCGACGCAGCAGCGCACCCTTGCCGGCCTTGTCCAGCTGCTCGTACTCCTCCAAGATCCGCAGCTTATAGGCAGCCGGATACGTCCTGGGCGGGCGCGGCCGCTCGGGCACCTCCGGGTCGGGCACCTGCTCCATCGGAGCAGTCTGCGCTCGCACCTGGGCGGCGGTCATCGTGGTCATCGGCTCTGGTGGTCCTTTCTCGCCCTACAGCTCACCGGTTTCTACCAGGTAGCTGTCTCACCAGAGGCTGACAGGGAGGGGGACGACTGTAGGCTAATGAACATTGAGCTATGGCTACAGCCGCCGTGCTCGCTGGCTTGCGCAGACG
>DATAOD010000186.1:0-35741 GCA_036265975.1 Candidatus Limnocylindria bacterium | reverse complement strand
ACCGTCAACTTCCTGTGGCCGCAGATCCGCCAGGGTCTCGGCGCCAGCTTCCGCGTCGGCACGGTGGCCGACGTGCTGGCCATCGATGCGCGGTTTGCGAAGGGCTGGCCATTTGCCTTCAACCCGGCTCGAGTGTTCCTGCTCAACGTTCCTGCAGCGAAGCAGCTGGCAGTGGGCGAAGACGTGTCGATCACCAACCTCGGGGCCGATGACCTGCTGGCGCTTTGGCGCAAATGCCCGCATCTGGGCTGCCTGGTGCCGGCGCCCTGCGAGTCCGTGACGCGCTACCAGTGCCGCTGCCATCGCAGCACGTACAACATCCTTGGCGAGAAGATGCACGAGGGGCCTGCCGAACGCGGCCTGGACCGCTTCGCCGTGCGTATGGAGGCGGACGGCATGATCGTCATCGATACGAGCCAGCTCACCCAGGGACCGCCCAATCGCGGTCCGGAGAACCTGTCCTTCCACGACCCGCATCCATGGGATGCGACCTGCTCCGAGGCGTGACGCCTCAGACCACGTTCAGCTCCAGGATCGGCTCATTGCGCATCACGCGCTGGTAACCGAGCGGCGTCAGGTCCAGCGTCTGGTATCTGCCCGTGGCGATCAGCTCGGCCAGCCCACGGCCCACTGCCGGCGCCTGCTGCAGGCCGTGGCCGGAGAAGCCGTTGGCGAACAGGAAGCCGGGCATTGCCGGGTGGGGCCCGATGATCGCGTTGTGGTCGAGCGTGTTGACCTCGTAGTGGCCCGCCCATGTGTCCAGCAGGCGAACGGACTCGAAGGCAGGGACGCGCTCCGCCAACCGGGGCCACAGGAACTCGTCGAAGAAGGTGCGATCCGGCTCGAGGTCCAGCGTGTCCGGATCCGGCTCCTCCCCGCGCGGCGAATACCCCCCGATCCAGCCCTCACCCTCCGGCCGGAAGTAGACACCCGAGGGCGAGATGGTCAGCGGGGTCGGGCCGATGCGCGCGCGGCAATCGAAGTGATACACGTGCCGCTTCCGTGCGTGCACCGGCAGCACCAGGCCGGCCATGGCGGCGACAGCCGCCGCGCGCGGGCCGGCCGCGTCGACCAGCAGCTCGGTATCGATGCGCCGGCCATCGGCCAGTCGCACGCCGTGCACCGTCGCACCGTCGTGGTCGATAGCCACCACCTCGCCGCCCACGTATTCGATGCCCAGCGAGCGGGCCTTGCGGCGGAAGGACTGCAGCAGGGCATGGGCATCGAACCATCCCTCGTCGGAAAGCCCCAATGAACCGCCGGCCAACCCGTTGGTGTTCATCCACGGGAAGCGCCGTCGCAGCCCATCGGGGTCCAGCAGCAGCACGTCCACCCCGTGCTCGCGCTGCACGGCATGGTTGGCGAGCATGGTGGGCATGCCGGCATCCGTGGCCAGGAACAGGTAGCCGCCCTCCACGAAGTCGGCGGCCGGCGGCGGTCCGCCCTCCACGCCGAGCCATCGGTCAAGGTGCTTGATCACCTGGACCCCGAAGCGGCTGATCTCGATGTTGAGCGGCGTGCTGAACTGCAGGCGGATCGAGGCGGCGGACAGGGTCGTGGAGGCGGTGCGATAGGTGAGGTCGCGCTCGACCACCACGATCCGGCCGGACCAATCGGGCCGCATGGCCAGGAAGGTCGCCACCGCTGAGCCGATGATGGCTCCGCCAACGATCACGACGTCGGCGCGTCGCACGTCTTCCATGGCCCGATCCTACTGCCGCCGCGGATCCCTCCGATGGCTTGGCGCTCACATTGGCGGCCGCAGGCCGTAGACTGCGCACCCATGGCCGGCCCGAAGCCCGTCATCCTGACCGTCGACGACGACGTTCCCGTCCTGCGCGCCATCGAGCGCGACCTCCGCGCACGCTACGGCCACGACTACCGCGTGGTGGCCGCCTCGTCCGGCACGGAGGCGCTGGAGGCCGTGCGGCAGCTGACGGTGCGCGGCAGCGCCATCGGCCTGTTCGTGGTCGACCAGCGCATGCCGACCATGACCGGCATCGAGTTCCTGGCCGAGGCTCTCAAGCTGCAGCCGGATGCCAAGCGCGTCCTGCTGACCGCCTACGCCGATACCGACGTGGCCATCAGGGCCATCAACGAGATCCAGCTCGACCACTACATCCTCAAGCCCTGGGACCCCCCGGACGAGAAGCTCTTCCCGATTACCGACGACCTGCTGTCCGACTGGAGCGCGACCTTCAGGCCGCCGTTCGAGGGACTGCGGCTGCTGGCCGGTCGCTGGGCGCCGGGCGGCCACCTCATCCGCGACTACCTCACGCGCAACCAGGTGCCCTACTCCTGGCTTGATCCGGAGGCCGATGACGAGGGCCGCCGCGTGGCGGCCGGATTGGTCGAGACGCACCCGGACATCGGCAGCGTCGACCCCTCGGTGCCCATCGTTTTGTTCCCGGACGGCAGCGTGCTGCGCGACCCGGCCACGCGCGACATCGCCGAGAAGGTCGGGCTCAAGACCCACGCCGCGCTGCCGTTCTACGAGCTGGTGATCGTGGGCGGCGGGCCGGCCGGACTGGCGGCAGCGGTATACGGGGCCAGCGAGGGCCTGAAGACGCTGCTCATCGAGCGCGAGGCGCCGGGTGGCCAGGCCGGCACCACCAGCCGCATCGAGAACTACCTGGGCTTCCCGGCCGGCCTGACAGGCGGTGATCTGGCGCGCAGGGCGCTGGCCCAGGCGCGCCGCCTGGGCGCCGAGATCCTTTCCCCACAGGAAGTAACGGGCATCCGCCGCAACGATCCGTACCGGGTCGTGGTCACCGGCGACGGATCGGAGATCAGCTGCCACACGGTGGTGGTGGCCACGGGGGTCAGCTACCGCAAGCTCGACCTGCCGCACGCCGCCAAGCTGGCCGGCGCCGGCGTGTACTACGGCGCGGCGACGACGGAGGCTGTGCTGTACCGCGACGCGGAGGTCGGCGTGGTGGGCGGTGGAAACTCGGCCGGCCAGGCGGCCGTCTACCTGTCGCGCTTCGCGAAGCGGGTGCTGCTCGTCATCCGGGGCAATGAGAACTCGGGCATGAGCCAGTACCTCATCGACCAGATGGCGGCGATCCCCAATATCGAGGTGCGCACCGGCTCGTCGATCTCCGACGTGCGCGGCGACACGCACCTCGCCGGCGCCACCATCACAGGACCGGAGGGCCCCGAGGAGCTCGACCTGTCCGCCCTGTTCATCTTCATCGGCCAGCAGCCCCGAACGGAGTGGCTGGAGGGCAGCGTGCTGCGCGACGGCGGGGGCTTCGTGCTCACGGGCGCGAGCCTGGTGGAGGATGGCAAGCCGCCAGCGGGATGGGGCATGACCCGCGAGCCCTTCCTGCTGGAATCGAGCATGCCGGGCGTGTTCTGCGCCGGCGACGTGCGACAACGTTCGGTGAAGCGGATCGCCAGCGCGGTTGGCGAGGGCGCCATGGCCGTGCAGTTCGTGCACCAGTACCTGGCCGGGTTGTGAGTCGATGACGACCATCGAGGCGCTTCGCGCCGCACCGCTGTTCACCGAGCTGACGGACGAGCACCTGGAGCGGCTGGCCGCCACCGTCCAGGAGCAGCGCCTGGGACCCGGGGAGCTACTCCTGCATGAGGGCGACGTTGGCGACGCGATGTACGTGGTGGTCTCCGGCGAGCTGGAGGTCACCAAGCGCGCCGGCGCCACCGAGCAGCCACTGGCCCGGGTGGGGCCGGGCGCCATCCAGGGCGAGATCGCCGCGCTGCAGGGCACCGTGCGCCAGGCATCGGTTCGGGCAGTGACGGACGTGGAGGTGCTCCGCATCCCGCGCGAGGGGCTGCTGGCGCTGTTGGATTCCGGGCCCGACGCCGCGCTGGCGTTGGTCAAGACGGTGCTGGAACGCCTCCGCTCATTGGAGCTGTTCGTGCGTCAGCGCGAGAAGCTCGCCGGGCTGGGCACGCTGGCCGCGGGACTGGCGCACGAGCTGAACAACCCGGCAGCCGCCATCCGGCGCTCGGTGAGCTCGCTCGCGGAGGCGCTCGCAGCCCGCGACACGCTGCACCCGCCGCACGACCTGCTGGGCATCCAGCCGCACCCCGATCGCGCGCCGCACGATCCGCTGGAGCGAGCGGACGCCGTCGATGAGTTCCAGGAATTCGTGGGCGACTCGGAGGCAGCCGCCGCGTTGGTGGATGCCGGCTGGAGCGCGGAGGAGCTGCGTGACGCATTCAGCGGCATGGACCCCGACGCTGCGCGGCAATCCGCCGCCTGGCTGGCGGCATCGGCCAACATCGACGCGCTGCTGCACGAGGTCACCATGGCGGGCGAGCGCATCAGCGAGATCGTGGGCGCGGTGAAGAGCTACACCTACCTCGATCAGGCGCCGGTCCAGCGCATCGACGTGCGCAAGGGCCTCGACGACACGCTCGTGATCCTGCGTTCGAAGCTGCGGGCGGGCGTCGACGTGACCCGCTACTACGCCCCGGACCTGCCGGAGATCGAGGCGTACGGCTCGGAGCTGAACCAGGTGTGGACCAACCTGGTCGACAACGCGGTGGACGCCATGGATGGCCGCGGGGCAATCGACATTTATGCCGACCCGACCGACGACGGCGGCGTGCAGGTCAGGATCTGCGACACCGGTCCCGGCATCCCGCCCGAGATTCTGCCCCGCCTGTTCGAGCCGTTCTTCACGACCAAGGCACCGGGCGTGGGCACCGGCCTGGGCCTGCAGATCACACATTCGGTGGTTTCGCGGCATGGCGGGCGGATCGAGATCGAGTCGGAACCCGGCAAGGGGGCGTGCTTCATCGTCACCCTGCCGCCCCGGGTCGCCCCGCCGACACAGGACGAGGAGCCCGTCGCCGCTCCCGCTCCCTGACCGGACGCGTCGCGGCACAGTGAAGGGAGCCGCCCGCGGTCCGGACGGCTCCCTGCGGTCACATCGGGCCAGAAAGGCCTAGGAGCCCTTGCCGTGCTCCAGCTGCATGGTGGTGCCGCAGCTGCAGATGTAGTCGCCGCGACCGAACCCCTTGGTCTGGTCGCCGCTGTGCTTGACCATGATCTCGCAGCCACACGTCTTGCAGACGTAGTCCGTACCTTCGTAGCGCGAGGTGTCTGTCGAGTTCATCGTGCCTGACTGGGTCATGTGCTCATCCTCTTGCTTCTATTCGATGAGGGCATGTCCGCAGATCGCGTGCCGGGCCGCGCGTTGACAGCGGCGTAACCGGGGGCGTACCTTCCGCCGCACATCTGAACACGGCGATGATCGGGACGAGTACCCGCTCAGGCGAGCCCACAGGGAGCCGGGAAGGCTGAGACCCCGGCGACGGCGCGAGCGGCGAATGGACCCGGGAGCTCCGGCGGTGAACGTGGACCCATCGGCCCATGAGTAGCCTCCGGCGGAGAGGCACCGATAGCGAAGCCGAGGCCATCGCCCGCACGGGGAACCGTCGGAGCCGTGGTCGAACGAGCCCGGGTGAGAACACCGGGGAACAAAGGTGGCACCACGAGAAGACCCCCTCGTCCTTTGGGACGGAGGGGTCGTGTTGTTCTCGGAGGTTCACCTGATGTCCCAGCCCACCACGCGCCGGTACCTGCTTCCGGAGGAGGAGCTGCCGACGCACTTCTACAACATCGCGGCAGACCTGCCCGAGCCGCTGCCGCCACCCCTGCATCCCGCCACCCGCGAGCCCATTGGGCCCGCTGACCTGGCACCGCTCTTCCCGATGGAGCTCATCAAGCAGGAGGTCAGCGCCGAGCGCTTCATCCGAATCCCGGAGCCGATCCGCGACGCGTATCGCATCTATCGGCCGTCGCCGCTGGTCCGGGCGCTGGGCCTGGAGCGCTCGCTGAACACGCCCGCGCGCATCTACTACAAGTACGAGGGCGGCTCGCCGGCCGGCTCGCACAAGCCGAACACGGCCATCGCGCAGGCCTTCTACAACCGTGAGGAGGGCGTCCGCCGCCTGGTGACGGAGACGGGGGCTGGCCAGTGGGGCAGCGCCCTGTCCTTTGCCGGCGCGCTGTTCGGCCTGGAGACGAAGGTCTTCATGGTCAGGGTCAGCTACGAGCAGAAGCCGTATCGGCGCAGCTTCATCCAGACCATGGGCGCCACCGTGACGCCCTCTCCGTCGGAGGAGACGAACGCCGGCCGCACCATCCTGGCCGAAGATCCGGACTCCACCGGCAGCCTGGGGATCGCGATCAGCGAAGCGCTAGAGGTCGCGGCCACCAAGGACGACACGAAGTACTCGCTCGGCAGCGTGCTGAACCACGTCCTGCTTCACCAGACGGTGATCGGGCAGGAGGTCGCGAAGCAGCTGGAGATGGCCGGCGAGAGGGCCGACGTCGTGATCGGCTGCGCCGGGGGCGGCTCGAACTTCGCCGGCATCGCCTTCCCGCTGTTGAAGGACCGATTGAACGGCAGCTCCACGACGCGCTTCCTGGCGGTCGAGCCGGCCTCGTGCCCGAGCCTGACCAAGGGCGAGTACCGCTACGACTTCGGCGACACGGCCGGCATGGCGCCGATGGTCAAGATGCATACGCTTGGCCACCAGTTCCGGCCGGCGCCGATCCATGCCGGCGGGCTGCGCTACCACGGCATGGCGCCGCTGGTCAGCCACCTGTACGAGCTCGGCCAGATCGAAGCACGCGCCTATGCCCAGAACCCGTGCTTCGAGGCAGCGGTGCAGTTCTCGCGGACCGAGGGCTTCATCCCGGCCCCGGAGTCGTCGCACGCCATCCGCGCGGCGATCGACGAGGCCGTGGCCGCTCGCCAGGACGGCGAGGCGCGGGTGATCGTCTTCAACCTGTCCGGCCACGGCTTCTTCGACATGGGCGCGTACGACCAGTACCTGGCCGGCGAGCTGGTGGACGTGGAGTACCAGCCGCAGGCCGAGGCCGAGGGCGAGCGAGAGCCGGTCGCTGTCTGAGGCACTTCCTGCGAACTGTGGCGCCGGAGGCCCTTCCGGCGCCACAAGGCGAACCCCCAGGACCGGGGCAGGACCATCGGCGCATACCGTCCTGACGGGCAAGGCACGACCATTCGTGCATGGTGATGGCCTCCTGGCCGGCTGCCGGCGGCCGCGGCCGGCGGCCGGTGCCGCTCCCTTCGGTGCGTCGCCGCGTCGACGAGGCGACGCGCCGCGCGGTGCGCCAGGCCATCCGCCTTGGCTTGCCCGTAGTGGCCCTGGCGGTCCTGGTCGATGACATCCACCTGCTGATGCGCTACGGGACGCAGGCGCGCACTGCCGCCGCCACGGGCATCGTGGCCATCGGGCTGACGAGCGTGATTGCACTGCTCGGAACGCGCAGCTGGCGCCGCCCCCAGCCGCCGGCCCTGGCCATCCTGCTGGTCCTGTATGCCGTCACCCTGGTCAACGCCAGGCTGCTGACAGGCGACGCGTCCATTGCCTCTGGCTACCAGGCGCTGATCCTGGTCGGCTCGGCGCTGTTCCTGCCGTGGACGCCACGCTGGCACGTGACCTGGCTCGCGGCCGCCGTGGGCCTTTCAACCCTGCAGCTGCTGACGACCCCGGGCGCCTCGGCGGGCGGCGCAGCTTCCGAGCTCATGGTCGCGGTGCTGGCGGCGCTGGTCAGCTCCGTCGGGCAGCCGCTGGCCTACTACCGCATGCAGCGCTTGCTCGAGCAGCGCTTCGAGCTGCGCCGGCTCACCGGAGATACGGGGCGCCACGAGCGCGAGGTCGAGGAGCTGAACCGTGAGCTGGTGCGGACGGCGCGGGTGGACACCGTGACCGGCATCGGCAACCGGCGGGCGCTGGACGAGGCGATCCTGTCCCTGACCGGCACTCGCCTGGCCGCCGTGCTGCTGGACGTCGACCACTTCAAGGCGTTCAACGACCGGAACGGCCACCTCGCCGGCGACGAGGCCCTGGCGCGGGTGGGCGCCATCCTGCGCCAGGCGGTACGGCGCGAGGACATGGTATTTCGCTACGGCGGCGAGGAGTTCCTGATCCTGGTGCCGGGCGGGGACCGGGAATCGGCCGCGGCCCTGGCGGAGCGCGTGCGCCTGACCATCCAGGACGACTCGACCGGCAACCCGTGGGGCCTGACGGTCAGCGCAGGGGTGGCCGTCGCCGATCGGTTCAGCGCGGGGAATCCGCTTGGGCTGCTGCGTCGTGCCGACGCGGCGCTGTACCAGGCCAAGCGTGGCGGGCGCAACCGGGTTGTCATCGACGACCCAGTCGGCGCGGCGCTCGGATGGGCTGCGGGCGCGTAGCGCAGGCGGCGAGTACCATCCGCCCGTGGCGCGGGCGACGTGGAATGGCGAGGTGCTGGCAGAGGCACCGTCGGACGCCATCGAGATCGTGGAGGGCAACGTCTATTTCCCGCCCGATGCGGTCCGCAGCGAGCTGCTGCAGCCCTCGGCGACGCACACGATCTGCGGATGGAAGGGCACGGCCAGCTACTACGACGTGGTGGTTGACGGGCAGGTCAATCGGGACGCGGCGTGGTACTACCCGAGCACCAAGGACGCGGCCAGGCACGTGGAGGGCTATGTCGCCTTCTGGCGCGGTGTGACGGTCGAGCGGTAGCGATCCCGTGAAGTTCGGGCTGCAGATCAACAGCTTCACCTGGCCCGGCGGCCCTGCCGCCATCGGCCCAACGCTGGCCCGCATCACGCGCACCGCCGATGACGTCGGCTTCGACTCCATCTGGGTGATGGACCACTTCTTCCAGATCCGTGGCCTGGGGCCGCCGGAGGCGCCGATGCTGGAGGGGATGACCGCCCTTGGCTTCATGGCCGCGAATTCGGAGAAGGCACGGCTGGGGCTGATGGTGGGTGGCATCCACTACCGGGCTCCGGCCCTGTGGATCAAGGCCACCACCACGCTCGACGTGCTGTCCGGCGGCCGTTCCTGGTTCGGCATCGGGGCAGCCTGGAACGAGGAGGAGTCAGCGGCGCTGGGCTTCCCGATGCCGCCGCTGGGCCAGCGCTTCGAGTGGCTGGAGGACACGCTGCAGATGGCCCATGCCATGTGGTCCGGCGGCTCCGGCAGTGGCGAGCGGTTCGAGGGCCGCCATGTGACCGCGACCCGGCTCCTGAACTCGCCGCAGGCGATCAGCCGGCCGCGCATCCCGATCATGATCGGCGGTGGCGGCGAGCGGAAGACGCTGCGCCTGGTGGCTCAGTACGCCGATGCCTGCAACGTGTTCGGCGGCCCCGAGCGGATCGCACAAAAGTACGCCGTGCTGCGCGAGCACTGCGAGCGCCTCGGCAGGCCATACGAGGAGATCGAGCGCTCGAACCTCCAGAGCGTGGACCCTAACGGCGAGTCGCCCGACGAGATCGCGCAGCGCTTCGGCGCGCTTGGCGAGGCGGGCGCACAGCACTTGATCATGAGCGTGCGCGGTGTGGCCGATATCTCGCGCCTGGAACTACTCGGCTCGGAGGTCTTCCCGCAACTGCGCGAATCCGCGTAGCGCACGGACCCTGGTCAGCCGCGCGGAGCGTCCGTGAGCCTCAAGCGCTCGGCGGGGCGTCGATCTCCGACCGGCCCGGAGGCCCCAGGGAACGCGAGCACGCCTGCGGCCACCCACCACTCCATCAGGTCGTAGGTGAGCCGGCCGGCCTGGACGCTCGGATCGGCGTCGGACAGTCTCGCCGCCTCGGCGAGGCCGCACGCGAAGATCGAGATGCCGCGCATCGAGGTGTCCGACTGGTCCGCGAGTGGCCCGTTGACCACCAGGACACCCGTCTCGCGCAGCTCCGCCCGATAGGCAAGGTGCCGCGCCTGGAGGGCATTGCCCTCCTCCTCCGGCAGGTCGGGCGCATCAGGCCTCGAGCGAAGCAGGACCAGGGTGTAGACGTCGAACTCGGCCGGGACGTTCGGATTGCGCGCCATCTATCGAGTCTAGCGGGCAGCCGCGGGCGCCCCGCTAGCCGGCCAGCAGCTGTTCAACCTCGGCGATGGGGCGGACCGTGCGCTCCCCGCTGGCGCGCCGCGTGACCTCGGCCCCGCCCGCGGCCAGCGAGCGCGTGGAGATGGTTACGGTCAGCGGCATTCCCAGCAGCTCGGCGTCGGTGAGCTTCACGCCGGGTGACTCGTCGCGGTCGTCGTACAGGACGTCGATGCCGGCATCGGCCAGGCGCTGGTACAGCGCATCGGCAGCCTCGCCGACCGCTGGGTCCTTGACCGCGCCGAGCGCGACCAGGTGTGCCGGATAGGGGGCCACCGCATCGGGCCAGACGATGCCCTTCTCGTCGTGGTGCTCCTCGACGATGCAGGCCATGGCCCTTCCCAGCCCGATGCCGTAGCTGCCCATGATCACGAAGTGGCGGCTGCCGTCCTCGGCCAAGTAGGTGGCATTGAGCTTCTCGGTGAAGTCGGTGCCCAGCTTGAAGATGTTGCCCACCTCGATTCCCTTGGCGAGCTCCAGCGGCTTGCCGCAGCGCGGGCAGGGATCGCCCTCGCGGGCGTTGGTGATGTCCGCAACCGCGTCCGGCGTGAAGTCGCGGCCGGCGTTCACGTTGCGCAGGTGGAACCCGGCCCGGTTGGCGCCAGCGACCAGGTTGGGCGAGCGCATGACCAGCTCGTCGACCACCACGGTGGTGTCGTGCGCGCCGATGGGCGATCCGTAGCCGGGCTCCATGCCCGCCGCCCGAATCTCCTCGGCGGTTGCCGGCCGCAGCCCGCCAGTGGCCTTGACGACGTTGACGAGCTTCGTCTCGTTGACCTCGAAGTCGCCGCGCACGATGGCGGTGACCAGCCGGCCATCACCGGTCATGAAGAACGCGGCCTTGGCGGTGCGATCGGTCCCGACCGAGAGCAGCGCGGCCAGCGACGCGATGGTATCGGTGCCCGGCGTGGCCACTTCCTCGGTCGGCAGCGACTCCTCTGGAGCAGGTTCCTGCTTCTGCACCGCCGCGATCTGCTGGTTTGCCGCGTAATCGCCCGCTGGGCACAGCACCAGCGTGTCCTCGCCGTGCGGGTTGAGGACCATGAACTCGTGGGCCAGGCTGCCGCCCATGATGCCGACATCGGCTCCGACTGCCACCGTCGAGAGGCCGAGCCGCTCGAAGATGCGCGTATAGGCCGCGTGATGCGCCTGGTACGAGCGGTCGAGCCCCGCCTCGTCGGCGTCCAGCGAGTAGGAGTCCTTCATCACGAACTCGCGGACGCGGATCAGGCCGCCACGCGCGCGCGGCTCGTCGCGGAACTTGGTCTGGAAGTGGTAGACGATGGCAGGCAGCTGGCGATAGCTCTTGACCAGGTCGCGCAGCAGGTTGGCGACGACCTCTTCGTGGGTCATGGCCAGCACCATGTCGCGCCCACCACGATCCTTGAAGCGCACCAGCTCGGGGCCGATCTTGGCGTAGCGGCCCGACTCCTTCCAGAGCTCCGCCGGATGGACGACCGGCATCTCCATCTCCTGGCCGCCTATGGCGTCGATCTCCTCGCGGATGATCTGCTCGATCTTCTTCTGGACACGGAAGCCGAGCGGCAGCTGCGTATAGATGCCGGATCCCAGCTGGCGGACGTAGCCGGCGCGCACCAGCAGCTTGTGGCTGACCATCTCGGCCTCGGCCGGGTCGTCGCGCAGGCTGTCGAAGAAGAGGGTGGAGAGGCGCATGGGGCGTGAAGGATACCTAGCGCGCCCCGATGAGGTGCTCCGAGGTGCGCAGCCGCTGCAGCGGGAGCATGGCAACCAGGATCAGGACCACGCTCGCGCCCAGCAGTCCGTCGATGCCGGCCCAGTCGCCCGCCGGTCCCGAGGCCAGCGCGCCCAGGATCTGGCCCACGCCCAGGAACACCGAGTACACGCCCATGATCGCGCCCCGATCGGCCGGGTGGCTCTCGGTGATGTCGGCCAGCAGTCCCAGCGCGGCCGGCGTGGCGCCGGCCATCACGAACAGCCCGCCCGCCGCGATCAGGCCCAGCGGCAGCTGGACGAGCAGGCCGAGCTGGCCCGAGTGATTGAGCCCGAACGTGGCTGCCAGCATGAGCAGCGCCCCCCCAACCCCGAAGGCGATGATGGTGGTGCGCCGCTGCTGCTTGAACCGGTTGCCCCAGTACAGCAGGCCCGCCATGAAGACCAGGCCCACCGCCCCGAAGCCCAGGCTGACGCCGGTGGGGCTGAAGCCCTGCATGAGCAGCTGGTCCCCGAACTGCGGCGGCGGCGTGCGCACCAGCTGGAACACCGACTGCGTGGTCCATGAGCCGATGACCGCGTTCAGCGCGATCCAGGTCGGCGCCAGCAGCCACACCCCCGACGAGCCCAGGATGCGCCGATAGCGCGCCAGGTCCAGGCTGCTCGGCCGCACGTGATGGGTGCCGGCAGCCACGTCCTCCTCGCTCGCCTCGTGGTGGAGCTCGGCCACGCCCCAGCGATACAGCGCGAACGAGACCAGGTAGATGGCCGCGTTCACCAGGAAGCCGCCGCGGCCGATGGCGTCGAACAGCGGCCCCGCGGCCACGATCCCCAGCCCGATCCCGAGCAGCGTTGCCCCCTCGAAGCGTGCTACCGCCCTGCCGCGCAGCGCCTGGTCGCCGGAGGTGGCCAGCGCGATGTAGCCCAGGATCGACGGGATCGAGGCGGCTGCCGCGCCGCCTTCCAGAAGCCGCGTGCCGCCCAGCACGGTGAGGTCGACCACGAAGGCGGAGATCACCGCGGCCGCCAGGCCGAACATCGGGCCCACCTGCATGACCCGATGCGCCCCGTAGCGATCGGACAGGAACCCAAAAGCGGGCGACAGCACCAGCTCGGCCACGTAGTAGCCGGCGGTCAGGATGCCGACCGTTGTGCTGCTGACGTGCGGGCCGCCGTACGCGGGCAGTTGATCGAGGTAGTAGACCAGCAGTCCGCCGGTCAGCCCGGTGCTGAAGCGCAGCGTGAAGGTGCCGAGCAGGACCGCCGTGATGGAGCGGTTCATGCGGCGATTGGTGCGCTGGGCTCCAGCGGACGACGCCGCGGACGGACGATCCAGAGGAACACGCCATCCAGCGCCAGCAGGCCGGAGCCGGCGATCAGGACGCGGAGCCGGCCGGCGTCGGTCGCGCCACCGACCGCGCGACCCAGCTCGGTGGCCTCGCGATCGGCGGCATCCAGGTCGCCGTGCTCGAAGCGATCGCGCGCGTCGGCCAGCTCGGCACGCGGGTCAGTCCCGAGCATGCCGATCGTGACCAGGGCGCCGCCACCCGCGTCGAGGTGGCGCGACGCATCCTCCAGGGTGGCGAGGGTGGCCTCCTCGGCATCCGCCTCGTCGGCAGCTGCCTGCAGCCCACCGTCGCCCTCGAAGGCGGCCTGCAGCGTGCCCGGCGGAGTGAGATGCAGGCGCCGGGCAATGGCGACGATCGTGTCACGCTCCTCCAGGATGGCGGAGGCGCGGCTCAGCGCGCTGATGGCGTCGTTGAACTGCCACGCGCCCATCTGGTGGCGGATGGACGCGGGGAGCTCCCAGTCGCCGGCGTCGCTGACCACCGTCGCGTAGCGATGTCGGGCGGACTGCCGCGCGGCGATGAGGGGCAGCTGCTTGTCGTCGACCACCCATTCCCGCCAAAGGCCAGCGTACGAGGATCCGGTCCGCTCCTCCAGCAGGTCCAGCAGGCGCTGCCACGATGCGACGTCGCCCGCGCCCCCGCTCGCGACGGCAGGATGATGGACCGGCAGGTACGGCTCCTCATCCGCGTCGGCTGCCTGCCACACGGTCCGCAGCTCGGCCATGCCGGTTCGGCGGGCGATATCTCGCGCCAGCGAGTAGGTCGCCGCGTAGGCGAAGTCCTCGACCTGCAGCGACTCGACGCCGATGGCGCCCCAATCGTTGAGCGGAATCCGGGCGGACAGCAGCTCGTCTTCGAGCAGCGGCGTGGCTCCGGCCGCACCGAGCTTGGCGGCGGCCCGGACGCCGTAGTACTCGGCCCAGGCCTCGCCGATCCATCGGTCCGTGAACAGCCCGCCGTTGAACCAGATGTGCGCCGCCTCGTGGAGTGTGACCACGGCATCGGCGTCGTAGCGGATGCGGATCACGCTGGTCTGGGGGTCGTAGATGCCGGCGTACTCGCCGAGGCGCGAGGTGGCCGCCTCCTCGATCGTCAGCCGTCTGGGCTCGCGGCCCGGGTACTGGAAGCCGATGAGCCGCTGCAGTACCGGCAGCCCGCGCGTGATCAGGCGCGTGACCCGCTTGCCCCATGAGGGGTCGTCGTCCCAGCGACGCACCAGCAGCTCGGTCGAGACGCCGTTCACGTTTATCTGGGTGCTGGCGTTGACGAAGGCCCCTGGCTGGTCGGCCGTGACGTAGGCGAAGAAGGAGAGCGGGTCGTCGGGGTGGACGCTGAGGCGCGTGCCGCCATCGGGCAGGTCATGGCGGGACATCTGCTCGCCCTGCACGTCGGGCGTGAAGCCCTTCGGCAGGTCGACGCCGACGCTGCCACCGGGCTCGCCGCTGCTGCCGAAGGCCCAGACCGGAAACGCGGCCAGGTTGTGGCCGATGCGGATGTCGCGCGTGCCGTTCCCACCGGCGTCGACGAGGTCGAAGCTGATCGTGTAGGCGTAGCTCTGGCGATAGAAGACGCCGCGCCCGAAGGTCACGCTGACGACCGTGAAATCATCCTCGCGGCGGGTGAAGGCCGCGTTGATCGGCGCGCCGCCGGAGCTCGCCGCCAGGTTGCTGGCCCCCGGCTGCACGGCGAAGTTCACGCCGCTGTAGTAGGTCCTGCCCTGCGGCGTGTCGGGCTCATAGGAGGTTGCGACCGCGTCGATGCTGACATGGACCCGATGCGCGTCGGGCTCCACCACGTACCGCGTCTGGGCAATGACGACCAGGCCGCGGCCGGCCGCCTGCACCGGCGGGGGACCGCCGGCCAGCAGCAGGATGACGGCTGGCAGCACCACCCCCAGCCGGCGAAACCGGAGGATGGTTGCCGGGTTGGGCATGCCCCGCAGTATGCCGGACAGCGAAGCGCCCGCCCCGGGGTCCGGAGCGGGCGCCGTTTGGTGGCGTGGTCGCGAGGGCTAGGCGCTTTGCGCGTTCTGGGTAAGGGAATCGAGCCCGAAGGCCGTCTCGAGCTGCTCGGCCGGCCGGAAGCCGACCGCGGCCCGCGGCGGCTGGCCAGGGGCGAAATACGCCACCGTGGGGATGCTCATGATCCCGTAATGCATGGCGGTGTGCGGGTTGGCATCGACGTCGAGCTTCATGACCTCGACGCTGCCGGCGTACTTCTCCGCCAGCTTGTCGATCTCCGGCGCCACGAGGCGACAGGGACCGCACCAGGCGGCCCAGAAATCGACGATGACCGGCTTCTCGTTCTTCAGGACGAGCTCATCGAAGTTGGCATCGGTCACTTCGCGTGCATTCGACATTTGGGTAGTAGTGGTCCTTTCCTCGTCGCCGCTAACCGGCGACCTTCTGCAACAGCCGATACACCTCGAGGATGCCCGGATCCGCGAGCCGGTAGAAGACGGTGTTGCCCTCACGACGACTGGCGACGATGCCCGCGCTGCGCAGTACGGCCAGATGCTGGCTCATGTTCGGCACCTGGCAGCCAACGTCGCGCGACAGGTCGCTCACCGATCGCTCACCATCGGCCAGACGCTCCACCACGCACAGGCGCTTGGCATCGGCCAGAGCGCGGGCCACGGCGGCGCTGCGGTCGCGAACGATCTCACTGGTGAGCACTGCTTCCACGACGCAGATTCTCTCACTGATTGCGCAAATACGCAAGCAATTGACTTGCACTTGGTGCCTTCATCGCGACATTCGAGGTGTCACGACGCCGGCTCAGCCTGTGCGCATGAACATTCAGTTGACCTGCCCGTGGTGCCTGGACCAAGCCGATTTCGCGCTCGACGAGGCAGAGGAGGAGCTCGTCTGCGGCGCCTGCGACACGCGGATGACCTTCGCACCGGACCCCGCCGTCACCTTCGGCCTGCTGTACGAGGCGGCCGCCTGAATCGCCACGCCCGCCACGGCGCTCCCCGCGTGGGCAGGCGTGCGAACGTGGTGGCCCGCCGGTCTCGCCCGGCGGGCCATCTGCGCTGCATGCCCGAAGCGCGCTAGGCGGCCAGCTGCCCGGATCGGCCGCGTCGCCACGCCACCAGCCCGATGCCGGCGGAGGCCAATGCCAGCAGGCCCATGAAGCCGGCGGCCGCCGTCAGCGCCAGCGATGGCGACGAGCTGGCAGCGGCGGCTGCGGTGCCCGCACCGCCACCCACCACGATCGGCTCGAAGTTCAGCGGCGCGATCTGCAGGTCGTGGCGGATCTCCAGCGTCCAGGTGCCGGCCGCCGGCACGCGCAGGTCGGCGACCCAGTGCCCGACCTTGCCCGACGGATGCGCCACCGCGCTGACGCGCACTCCGGATGCCGCGTCCGAAAGCGTCACCAGCGGCTCGCCCCAGTCCACCGGGGTGACGCCGTGCTGCAGCAGCGTGAAGCCCATGGTCAGCGTGCCGCCGGCTCCAGGATCGTCCGGCTGCTGGTCGAGGGTTGCGCTGGCCCAGCCACCCGCCAGCGCGCTCGAGGTGAGGAGGATGGCGATGGCGCACGCCGTTGCCAGCGAGATGGCCGCGCCGAATGCCCTGTGTCGTCGAGGAGTAGCCATATGCCGGGGGCTCCACTGCGTTGTGGGATGGCTACCCCGCCTCAGGCGGTGCGGTTCCCTCGCAGCGCGGCCAGCTCATCGGGAAGCGGCACGCCCAGGTGCTCCAGCAGGTGCGCGACGGTCCGCGCGTCCCGGGTGCGCAGGCCGTCCTGGGTTCGGGTCCGATGCCGGTCGTGGGGCAGGATCACCAGCTCCACCTGGCGCCCGGCGGCCTGCAGCGCGGCGAGCATCCGGATGGAGTGGCGCAGGTGGACGTTCTCGTCGATGGCGCCGTGGATCAGCAGCGCCGTTTCCGGCAGCTCGGCGGCCCGCGGCAGCGGGCTCGAGCGTTGATACGCGTCCGGATCGGCGTTCGGATCGCCCAGGTAGCGCTCGGTGTAGGCGGTGTCGTAGCCGGCCTGGTCCGTGACGGGTGCCACGGCCACTCCTGCCTTGAAGATGTCCGGCCGCTGGATCAGGCAGCTGAGCGTCATGAAGCCGCCGTAGCTCCCGCCCGTGATGGCCACGCGGCTGCCGTCGATCTCGCCGGCCTCGGCAAGCTGCGTGACTGCAGCGGCTTGGTCCTCGACCTCGACCGAGCCGAGGTGCCCGGCAATCGCCGCCTCGAAGGCGAGCCCGCGGTCCGTCGCCCCGCGATTGTCGACCACCAGGACGGCCACGCCGCACTGGGCCAGGTAGTGGCGCAGTCCCTCCTGGGTGGTGTACCACGAGCTGGTGACGTGCTGGAAGTGCGGCCCGCCGTAGACCCACACCACGCAGGGCGGCGGCGTGGAGGCGGGTTCCGCGGGCCGGTACAGGGCGGCGTCGGTTACGGTCGAGCCGTCCCCGCCCTTCACCCTGAACCGGGCCGGCGCACGGATGCCCAGGGATTCCGCGGTTTCGGTGGCCGCGTGCAGGACGGTGGTCGAGCGATCGGGCCGATGGAGCACCACCTCCGGCGATCGCTCCGCGCTGGACCACGTGTCCACCCAGCTCGCGCCGCCCTCGCTGGCCACCGCCGAATGCCAGCCGGGTTCGGTGGTCAGCCGATCTGGCGTGGTGATCGGCGACCCACCCTCGAGTGGGACGGAGTAGAGATGCCGCTCGACGGCACCGTCGGCGGTGCCCATGAACAGGACCCGCTCGCCCGGCTCGTCGACGTGCACGACGCGTGTGACCATCCATTCGCCCGCGGTCAGGATCGGGCCCGGGGTCCCATCGGCCTCTCGAAGCTCGATGTGCCGGAAGCCGCTGCGCTCCGTGGTGCGCAGGACGCGCCCGTCGTCGAGCACATGCGTGTCCTGGTCCAGGTTGATCCACGGCGCGGCAGACTCGGTCCACAGCTCGGTGGCAGCGCCGGCAGGCGTGACGCGCAGCCAGCGCAGTGAGCGCTGGTCCCGTGGCAGCACGGCGACCAGCCACCCGCCGGACGGTTCGGCGATTACGCGGGCCAGGTAGCCGTCGCCGATATCCAGCGGGACGTCCACACCGGGTCCGGGTGCGTCGGCCGCCACCACGCGCAGCGAGACCTGCGCGTTCGGCCCGCCGGCGAACGGGTAGCGATGCTCCTCGTGCTGCGGTCGATCGGCCCCGAGGTGCGAGATCACGAAGAGCGGAATGTTGCGCTCGTCGACGTGCGCGTAGGCCAGCGCGCTGCCGTCGTGACTCCACCACATTCCATCGAAGCGGTCGAGCTCCTCCGCGGCGATGTACTCGGCCAAACCGTTGAAGACGCCCGGCTCGGCGTCGTCGCTGATGCGTCGGCGATCAGTGCCGTCCGCGGCTGCGATCCACAGGTCACCGGCGGCTACGCAGGCCACCCGGCGGCCATCCGGGGAGATGGTGGCAGCCGAGGTCCCCGCGATTCCCTCGACCAGCTCGGCAGTCGCGCCGTTCCGTGAGATCAGCAGCCGGCCGCCGAGCGGCACGAGCACGGTGGGCTCCGACGCGCGAGGTGCCCAGGCATAGTCAGTCACGCCAAGCTCGATGGTCCGCATCCGCTCCCGGCGCAGGTGCTCTTCCTGCGAAAGGGCAGACTCCTCATCGGTCCCGGCCGCAGGATCGCAGATGATGCGTGGCTCACCGCCGTCCAGGTCGCGCCACCACAGCGAACGAACCAGCGAGCCGTCAGCCGCATGCAGGTACGTCACGGCCGCACCGTTCGGGCTGAAGGCGATCGATCCCGGTACGGCCATGCCCGGGTAGGGAAGGCGTGAGATGTCGGCCAGCGTCAGGCGCCGAGCCATGGACGGATCAGCGCTCCTCGATCTCGATGGTGTCAATCCGGTCGCCGGGGTTCTGATCGCGGCCGGGGTCGCGCTCGCGGATCGACTGCAGCACGTCCATGCCCTCGACCACGCGCCCGAAGACCGAGTGTCGATCGTCCAGGTGCGGCGTCGCGCCGTAGGTGATGAAGAACTGGCTGCCGTTCGTGCCCGGCCCGGCGTTGGCCATCGATAGCACGCCAGGTCCGTCGTGACGCAGGTCAGGGCTGAACTCGTCGCCGAACTCGTAGCCCGGGCCGCCGCGGCCGGTGCCGGTGGGGTCACCGCCCTGCGCCATGAAGCCGGCAATCACGCGGTGGAAGGTCGTGCCGTCGTAGAAGCCGGAGCGTGCCAGGTTGACGAAGTTCTCCACCGTCATCGGTGCCTTGTCGGCATACAGGTCGACGACGATCTCGCCGCGCTCCGTCTTGAACCGGGCGCGGTACGCCTTTGAGGTGTCGAGCGCGCCGGACGGCGGCATCGGTCGGTCAGCCATCGGATCTCCCGGGATGCGGATGTGGGAGGACCGATGCTAGCGGAGCAGGCCGTCCTCCGACAGCAGCTGGCGAAGGCGCTCGTGTGATCTCAGTGCTGGATGTCGAAGACCAGGCGCGACGGGTGCTTCAGGGTCAGCACGCGCACGCACGACTCCGCGTCAAGGCCGAAATACCAGGTGCTGACGGCCTCGAAGTCGCCACCCTCGACCAGCTCCGTGAGCTTCGGGAAGTCGGGATGCGAATCTGTATCGGTGAACAAGGTCTGCCCGTTGAGGTCCATGCGGCTGGCGCCTCGCATGACGAGCTGCCAGAAGGCATCGCCGTCAACGTGCATGACGCGTCCGCTGGCATCCTCCAGCAGCGGAGGCGTTGCCTGCTTCAAGGTGAACGCCGGCACGCCGTGCTCGAACTCGAACACGACCCGATCGTAGTCCGCATGCGTGCCAACCCGTACGTCCACCAGGTGGGCGCGGTTGACGGTCGCGCCGCCCCTCGCCGGGAAGTGGCACATGAATGCGCCCAGGCTGTCGGAGGGTGAGGCGGAGGGCTTTCCGCCATTAGATGGAGCGGTCGAGGGACTGACCGATGCGCTGACCGCGCTCGCGGCGGTCGAGGGCGATGCGTTGCTGGTTCCACCTGACCCTGCACCGCGGCAGGCAACCAGGAGGATCGCAACGGCAACCACGGCCGGAAGGGAGATGACACGAAGATTGCGCCTCACGAGATGACTCCAGGGGCGGGGGGGGTGCGGCAGCCGGCTGCCGGATTGGCGCCACTCAAACGCGCCAAGGGCAGCCGCTGTTACCGCGCCTCCTGGCCGATGCGCTGGCGCAGCAGGCGCTTCTCGGCAGGATTGCTGGTCAGCGAGAGCGCACGCCGGTCAGCGTCCCGGGCCTCGGCACCGCGCCCCAGGCGCCGAAGCAGCTCCCCGCGCGAGGCGTGGAAAAGGTGGTAGCTGTCCAGCCTGTCGGCGAGCGGCTCGATGGCGGCCAGGCCCGCCGCGGCGCCTTGCAGCTCGGCGACGGCGAGCCCACGGTTGAGGGCCACCACCGGGCTCGGCTGGACCAGCATCAGCCGGTCGTAAAGGCCAACGATCTCCGTCCAGTCCGTATCGGCGTAAGTGGCTGCATCGGCGTGGACCGCGATGATGGCGGCCTGAAGCTGGTACGGACCGGGCCGGCCCATGCGCAGCGCGCGTTGGAGCAGCTGCTCGGCCTCGCCGATCGCGACGCGGTCCCATCGCGCACGATCCTGCAACGCCAGCAGCACGAGCGAGCCGTCGCCGGCGAAGCGCGCGTCCGCGCGTGCCAGGTGCAGTCGCATCAGGGCGAGCAGGCCCATCGGCTCCGCCTCGTCCGGCATCAGGCTGACCAACAGCGAGGTGAGCCACTCGGCATCGCGGGCCAGGTCCCGGCGCTCGGCGGCCTCGCCAACGCTGGCCAGGTAGCCCTCGTTGAACACCAGGTACAGCACTGACAGCACCTGGGCCAGCCGTGGCGGCAGCTCGGCGAGGTCGGGGATCCGATACGGGATGGCGGCGTCGCGGATCTTGCGCTTGGCGCGCACCAGGCGCTGCGCGATGGTTGCCTCCGGCACCAGGAAGGCGCGGGCCACCGCCGGCGTATCCAGGCCGCCGATGGTGCGCAGCGTGAGCGCCACCTGAGCCTCGCGGCTCAGCGCCGGATGGCAGCAGGTGAAGATGAGCCTGAGCCGGTCATCGGCCTCCATCGGCCCGCCGGTTGGCGTTCGAGCATCCATGCGTGAGGCCTCCGCGGTGAGCAGCGCGAGCCGTTCGCGATAGCGCGCCTGCCGGCGCAGCCTATCGACCGCGCGGCGCCGGGCGGTGGTCATCAGCCATGCGCCGGGGTTATCCGGCACGCCGTCGCGCGGCCAGTGCTCGAGCGCCGAAATGGCCGCGTCCTGCACCAGCTCCTCGGCCAGGTCCCAGTCGCCGATGACCCGCACCAGCGCCGCGGTCAGCCGAACGCGCTCCTCGCGGAGCACCGCCTCCAGGGAGGCATCTACCCCGGCCCGCCGCTGCGCCAACGCTCGATCAGCCCGGGCTTTCCACCACGGGCCGGATCTCCAGGACGTCCGGCGCCGGCCAGCCCGAGACGAGGCGGATGGCGGCGTCCAGGTCGGGCACGTCGATGATGGCGTAGCCGCCAACCACCTCCTTGCCCTCCACAAACGGGCCGTCGGTCACCGACGCGTCGCCGTCGCGCGAGAGGCGCACGGTGGTGGCCGTCTCCGCCGGCTGAAGCTGGTGGCCGTCCACGATCTCGCCGGAGGCGGCGTGCTCGTCCCACCAACCGGAGATCTTCTGGTACAGCGCACGTTGCTCGTCCGGGCTCATGTAGTCCCAGCCATCGGCGGTGCTGCCGATCAGGACCATGTATTTCATTCGGATGCTCCTCCGCAACAGGCGGCGTGGCCCTCTGACCCGCTCATTGTGACGACGAACGGACGGCCGTGGAATCGACCGGCCACCGCCGAGCGGCATCTCGGCGACAATGGCCACATGCCCAACCGCGGCCGCGCCCCTTCGACGCTGTCCGTCGTCGTGGCGCTTGGCACCGTGTACGTGGTGTGGGGGTCCACCTACCTGGCCATCGCGTATGTCGTCGAGACCCTGCCCCCGCTGCTCGCTGCCAGCGCCCGCTTCCTGGTCGCCGGGGCGGCCCTCATGGCATTCGTGGCAGCGCAGCATGCCTGGCGTCGTGCGCGCGGCAGCACCGAGTCGCTGGCCGCGCCGCGCCTGGTGGAGTGGCGCACCGCGCTGATCGTGGGCGCGCTGCTGCTGCTGGGCGGCAACGGCCTGGTCTCGCTTGCCGAGCAGCGCATCCCGTCCGGTATCGCAGCGGTGATGATCGCCACGGTCCCGATCTGGATGAGCCTGTTCGAGGCAATCCTGACTCGCCGGGCGCCGAGCGGCCTCGCCGTGGGTGGCATCGCGGTCGGCCTCGTCGGCGCCGTCATCCTGCTCCTGCCGACCGATGGGCTGCGCTCGCTGGATCCGATCGGGGTTGGCATGGTGGCGATCAGCGCCATGGCCTGGGCCATTGGCTCGCTGTACGCCCGCCGGGGGCCGCTGCCGCGCAACGCCCTGCTGGGCACCGGCATGGAGCAGTTCGCCGGCGGCGTGGCGCTGGGCGTGGCAGGGCTGGCCATCGGGGAGCCGGCGAGCATGGACCTGGCGCACGTCTCGAGCGCGTCGCTCATCGGCCTTGCCTACCTGGTCGTGTTCGGTTCGCTGGCGGCGTTCACCGCGTACGTCTGGCTGCTCAACCACGTGCCGGTCACGACGGTGGCCACCTACGCGTACGTCAACCCGGTCGTGGCCGTGGCGCTGGGCGTGTTCTTCCGTCACGAGCCGCTCACGCCGCGCACGCTGCTGGCGGCGGCGCTCATCATCGGTGCGGTGGTGGCCATGGTCACCGGGCGTCCGCGCGACGTTGAGGATGCCGGCTCGGCGCCGGACGCCCACCTCGAGCACGCCGACGACGTGGCATGAATGAGGTTTCCGTGGACTGCCACGAGACCGATGCGGGCTGGGCCTGCAGCGTCACGGTCGGCCCGGAGCCGGGTGCGACGATCCACCAGGTGACGGTCTCCGACGAGGTCCTGCGGGCGCTGGCTCCAGATGCCGCTGAGCCGGCCGGGCTGGTGCAGGCGTCCTTCCGATTCCTGCTCGATCGCGAGCCGCGCGAGTCGATCCTGCGCAGCTTCGACCTGCCGGTGATCGGTCGCTACTTCCCGGAGTGGGAGGCCGAGATCAATGGGTGCCCAGGCGGATAGCTACCCAGCGAACATGCACTCCAAACCAGGGTAAGGGCGTGCGCCCGGCAGGGACTCGGTTCGCATTGCTTCTCCGGGCGTTCCGCTTTAGAACGCATGGGAATTTGACTTTGGCAGCAAATGTGCGTCCGGCGGGAAATTTCCGTAGCCGAGGTCGGCCAATGTCTAATTATTCAGCGTGCGGACGCAGTCCGCGATTGCACGCCGCGTTCGTGGCAGCGACCGCACTGGTGCTGGCACTCACCGGATGCACGATCACACCCAGCCCCAGCCCTCCCCAAAGCCCAGCTTCTTCCGCGTCGACCAAGGAGGTGGCAGAGGTAGATGCTTGCGCGCTCCTGTCGCCTGCAGAGCTCGCGGACCTTGTGGGGAACCCGGCCCCAGAACCAAAGCCCGTCCCTCGGTCGGGCTGGAATGCGGGTCAGTGCTCATGGAGCGGGCCCCGGGCTGCGTTCCTTGTGTCCATCGGAACTGCGTCCAGCCTGCAGCTCGCGGGCGATCCCGCGGTGCCGGATGCCAGGGCAAAGCTCCAAGAGTTCGCCAGTCGTATGGCCTCTGCCGGATTCGTCAAGAAGATCCGGGGTACCGGTGACGACGCCATGGCGGGGAAGGCGGCTGCCGCCGCGTATGAGCGAGACACCTATGTGGAAGTCGTGAGCCTCCACCTGACTGCCAAACAACTGGTCCAGATCCTAAAGTTGCTTGTTTCCAAGATCTGAAAGGGCGACGGGGGTATCCCTCGAAAGCCACGCGCATTCCTTTGCCATCGCATGCTTGGCGACGATACGCAGCTCAGGTGAACCGGTGCCCGCCCAACCTCCAGTCACCCTGGCACTGAAATCCTTGTGATCATTCGACGTCTCGGATCCGTCGGGTCACGAAACACGCTTGGCACTGTCGGGGCGAGTCTGATTGGTCAGATCGCGCAGCTTGTCAGCGGTGTCGCGAGCGCGCGTCTCCTGGGACCCACGCTGCGCGGGGACTTGGCGTTTCTCAGCATCGTGCCGAACGTGGCCGCGCAAGTGGCTCACCTCGGCGTTCCTTCCGCGGTTGCTTACTTCACGGCCCGCCGCCCACGTGATTATTCCGGCATCGCGAAGGCTGGTATCAGGCTGACATTTATTCCGGCTCTGGCTGGTGGTTTGGGATCGTCGCTGATCGTGGCCCTGACCGGCTATGCCGGCACCGATTGGCCGATCATCATCCTCATCACCAGCGCCTTCGTGCCCACGAGTGTCATACAGCTCGTTGCCTTAAGTTCGCTCAATGGTCGGCAACGATTCCTTGCCTTCAACGTCCAGCGCGTGCTGCCGATTGTCCTTAACGCAACCGCGTTGGCAGCGCTGCTCGTCTTGCACATTCCGAGTGTTGTCTTGGCCCTGGTGGCCCTCCTGGTTTCTCAGGCAGTCTCCACGGCCGCATCGCTAGTCAGCACGCGTGCCGTAGAGGGCGACTTATCCACGGACGAGCGGGGTGTCCTGCTTCGCTTCGGACTCAAGAGTCTGCCGGCCACATGGTCTCCGGTGGAAACCTTTCGGCTTGACCAGTTCGTTGTCGGCATTGGGCTGGGAACCCCCACGTTGGGCTTTTACGCTGCAGCCGCCGCGTTCTCCGTGCTTCCGAGGCTTATCTCTCAGGCAGTTGCCATGGCCGGTTATCCAATGATCGTGGCCCAGAAGACCAACGCCGACATGACTCGCACCGCATTGCTCGTGATCACAAGCGCGAGCGCGCTGGTGATTATCATCACCGTCTCACTCGAGGTGATGCTGCCTCAGATCACTGAGGTGTTCTTTGGCACCGCGTTTCTGCCGGCGGTGGATGTGGCGCGCATTCTCTTGCCGGCTGCTGCGTTCATGAGCTTCCGACGTGTCATGGCGGAGTCCAGTCGGGCGCTGGGAAGACCGGAGTTGGACTCCCTCAGCGAAGTGTCATCCTGGCCTGTCCTCGCGGCAGCCCTCCTCGTGCTTACCCCTCTTTTGGGGGCCGCGGGCGTCGCGCTTTCTATCCTGCTTGCGTACGTGACTGCAACGATGATCGCGGCACTCCTTTTGGGCCGCGCGCTCGTTTCGGGTCAGTTCGGAAGGGTGGCAACGGGCCAATGAAGACCAGCGAAGGCGCCGCCCACGCGAGGCAAGCAACAACGTCGGTGCGCGTCGGCTATGCCTCTTCGGGCCTCCCTGCCGACTCAAGGAACGGACGGCTCTTCGGCGCATCTGTCATTGCAGTCGGTGGATATGCGTTCGCGCTCCCGCTCCTGGTGGGTATGGGCCTCATTCGAACGCCTGTGGGTCTCGTGTTGGTCCTGTTGAGTGTGTATTCCGGAGGGCGAATTGCCTTCGAGATCTTTCTCGGCGCTTCGAGATGGCTGGTGCTCGCGTTCTTTTCATTCACCTACGTGTTCCTGGCGCTCGCGCCCCTCATCCAGCTCTCGGCCGGCTACCTCCCATGGACCATTGAGGCCACGCCTAACGTGCTTCTCAGCGCCGCGCTCATCTCGGCCCTCGGTGCGCTCGCCTTCGATGGAGGGCTGGCTCTGGCGGGATTCGTGCGGTCCAAGAGCTCCCGTTATGGGAGTTTCGGCGCGAAGGATTCGGCGGAGGATGACGCGCCGCGCACATTGCATCCGCGGCGCATGCTGGCAGTTCTCGCAGTGTTCAGCGTGGCCAGTCTCGCGTTGGTGGCTCAGCACAACGGGATCCTGGCGGCGTTTATCTCTCGGGCAGAATTACATGATGCACTGTGCCCTCCTGGACCTGGGGACACCCTCGCGGAGTGTGGCCTCGTCGAGGCCCTTGTTCGCGTGCCGCCAGCACTCTTGGCGGTTTCAGCTCTCTGGCTGAGCTCTCGGCGCGGACCGGTGTATTGGGGCTTTCTGGCTCTAGCGGTTCTGTCCCTGGGTATTACCGCCAATCCCGTGTCCGCCCCTCGATTCTGGTTCGGCGCGGTCGCCATTGGCATCTTGGGGGTGACAGTAGCCCGAATCAAGCGCGGCGGCGCCGTCACTTGGCTCCTGTTGCCCGCTCTGCTTCTCCTGCTCTTTCCCAACCTCGACTTTGGTCGGTATCAGGGAAGCTCAGCGAACCTAGTCCCTCGGCTTGACCCGATCGTCGAGAAGGAAGACTTTGATTCGTTCCAGCAGATCGCGAATGGCGTGATGTATGTGGAGACGTATGGCTACCGTGATGGAGTTCAGACGCTTTCTTCAGTCCTCTTCTTTGTGCCACGAAACCTTTGGCAAGACAAAGCACCGCCGACCGGAACCTTGGTGACTGCCGCGCTTGGCGAGTCACAAAACACAAACGTCAGCGCTCCACTTTGGGAGGAGGCGTTTATCGACTTCGGACCGCCGGGAGTGATCGCGATCCTGAGTCTGCTCGGTTTTCTCGTAGGCAGGGCCGAACAATCATCTCGCGCGAGAGAAGGACACAACAGCATCGGTGACACCATTCCCCTAGTAGCCGGATACGGCCTGTTCGTGCTACGGGGATCCCTCCTCGCCGCGACTGGTCTCTTGGCATTTCTCCTGCTGCTGGCATTCATCGCGCGCTTGGCGGGCGGATTCGGCACGAAAGCGCCCCTCACCCGACGCCCCGTTCCGAACACCCATGGGTCACTGTGATCACAGGCCGCCTGCCGCTCCCCAGCCATTGGCGGGTTGTGTCGGTAACGCCTAGCGCGCGGAACTCATGAAATGACCTCCAGTTCGGCCAATGGACCGCGCCGCGTCCTTCACGTTATCCACTATCCGTTTTTCGGAGGGCCGCAGAACCAGGTCTTGCGTCTCGCGGCTCCATTGCGGCGACGCGGCTGGGAGAGCACGGTCGTCCTGCCCGACGAACCTGGATCGGCGCTCGAGCGCCTGAGGAGCGGGGGCGTTTCGGCCGAGGCCATTACGTTGGGACGAATCCGAGCGAGCCTCGACCCCGTGGCCCAAGTGCGTTTCCTGACCGGCTGGGTAGCCGATGTCCGGCGGCTGCGCGAGATCATCGCGCGCCTTCGTATCGACCTGCTTACATCCTCAAGCGCCATCAATCTTCAAGGTCAGGTCGCAGGCCACATGGAGGGCATCCCGGTCGTGACCCAGCTGCTTGACACGAGAGCGCAGCTCGCGTTGCGCTGGGCGGCGATGGCGTTCGTTACTCAGCTGAGCGACGCGTTGCTGTCGACGGGTATGCATGTCGCCCAGCTCCATCCCGGAGCGGTCAAGTTCGGTGATCGCCTTGTGCCGTTTTATCCACCAGTGGCGACGGACGTTTTCCGACCTGCAGACAGCGGCCTCGCGAGGCGCCGTCTGGGAATCCCAGCTGATGCTTTCGTCATGGGGACGGTCGCGAATCTCACTCCGCAGAAGGGGCTTGAGTGGTTCGCCCGAGCCTCCGGGATATTAGTGCGTCGCCACGCCGACCTGCACGTCGTCTTGCTGTCCAGCGCGTTGGCGACACAGCATGCCTACGGTGGTTCGGTAACTCAGGAACTTGCCGACGCGGGACTGCTACAGTCCACCAAGTTCCACTGGTCCGACCCCGGGGAGGATGTCGCCGCGCTTCTTACCGCCTTGGACGTCTTTCTCCTGACCTCCGTGCCCCGGTCCGAGGGAATCTCGACGACGGTCCTGGAGGCGATGTCTGCGGGAATCCCGGTTGTTGCCACCGATGTCGGCGGGTTGTCCGAGGTTGTTGAGGAGGGATTAACTGGACTACTGGTCCCTCCGCTGGATTCTGGTGCCATTGTCCATGCCGTGGACCAACTTCGTGCCGACCGAATCCTGCGGGGGCGAATGGCCGCCGAAGGACGCCGGCGGGCGCTCGAACGGTATGACGCGGAGTACTGCGCCGATGCTTATGTTCGTGCGTTCGAGCTCGCCACCCGTAGGTCGTCTGCGCGGGGATCCAGGAACCGATGACTCGCATCGACCTCGGCCTAACATCCTCCGGGGGATACACGCCAGGTCGTTCTCTGCTCGCTCGGGCACTGTGGCTGGTTGTCGATTTTGCCGTGTTCCTGAATCCAATCGTCACCTCCTATTCGCTCAAGAGAACGCTTCTGCGAGTATTCGGCGCGAAGATCGGCCGGAAGGTGATCATCAAGCCAGGAGTGCATATCAAGCACCCATGGCGATTGGAAATTGGCGCACGGTGTTGGATAGGCGAGCGGGTATGGATCGACAATCTGGAGTCGGTTCGAATTGGTTCGGACGTGGTCATATCCCAGGGCGCGTACGTGTGCACCGGAAACCATGACTGGTCTGATCCCGGGATGGCTCTGGTCGTGCAGCCAATCTCGGTGGGCGACGGAGCTTGGCTATGCGCCTTTAGCAGCGTTGGTCCCGGGGTAACTGTGGCCGCTGGCGCCGTTCTTACCCTCGGCTCTGTGCTCGTTCACGATGCTGAACCAATGGGTGTGTACCGCGGCAACCCAGCAAAGAGGATCGGCGAACGACGAGTTCGGACTAAGGTCGGCGATCCCAAATTTTCTGTTCGCTGATGGTTCCGACCTCGCCGCGATGTCGTCGGAAGTACGCGCCATCGCTTGGTTTCGTTGGTATTGCCGTAGCGGGAACGCCGGCATACAGCATCCCTCCTTCCAACAAGCCGACGACCACCGCGCCCATGGCAACTACGCTCTTGTCGCCGATCCTTGCCCCAGGCACGATTGAAACATTGGAGGAAATGAAGCAATAGTCGCCGATCGTCACGGACCGAACGGATTGCAGCGACAGGTCCAAATCGATCTGGTGGGTGAGAATCGTCGATCTGACACCGGCCATCGTTGTGAAAGATCCGATCATCACGTCACCTGAACCATCGATGTAATGGCGCGAGGTGATGGCGGAATGGGCACCCAGCGACACCAGCGGAACGTCCGACAGCTTGTCCGAAGCGCGCAATGCGGGTGCAGCGGATATCCAATTCCAGTTGCCGATCGTGGAGAAAGCCTCCATTCGCACCCGGACATCTCGGATTACCGAGAGATGGCCGATTCGCGCCCGCTCCGCCATCGCGAGATGCGAAGCGGCGACAAGTGAGAAACCAATGCGCGCCGTGGGTGCAATGTCCCAACCAAGAAGGGCGCGGAATGCACCAACCTTGATTCTGGACGGCAGCAGCAGAACAAGAATCGGGATGAGGGTTGACAGCATCCCTCGTTGCAAACGGTTCACGATTCGTGACGCAGATACCAGTCGATGGTGCGCGCCAGTCCTTCTTTCAAGTCGGTCTGCGCGATGAAGCCAAACGCGTCGCGGGCTCTCGTCGTGTCGAGGGCTCGTCGTGGCTGACCGTTCGGCTTCGCCTGATCCCACAGTACGTTGCCGCGAAACCCCGTCAGTTCCACGACGTGGGCGACCAGCTCGCGGATCGTGATTTCTGCTCCGACGCCGAGATTAACAGGCTCGCTGCCGTTGTAGAGCTCCGAGGCAAGCACGATGCCACGGGCGGCATCGTCCACATAGAGGAACTCGCGACTCGCGGACCCATCGCCCCACACGTCGATGCCAGGCAGACGAGCCCTCATTGCTTTCACGGACTTCCTAATCAGCGCTGGGATGACATGTGAAGTGGTGGGATCGAAATTGTCGCCTGGCCCATACAGGTTCACCGGGATGAGATGAATTACATTGAAACCATATTGCTGGCGGTATGCCTGGCCTTGAACTAGGAGCATTTTCTTCGCGAGACCGTAGGGCGCGTTCGTTTCTTCCGGATAGCCCGCCCATAGGTCCTCTTCCCGAAACGGAACCGAGGCGAACTTTGGGTATGCACACACGGTGCCGATTTGGACGAACTTTTCGACCCCGGCGAGCCTCGCCTGCTCCATGAGCTCTATGCCCATGATGGCGTTCTCGTAGAAGAATTTCCCGGGATACAGCTGATTCGCCCCAATCCCGCCAACAACCGCCGCGAGGTGGATTACAACCTGGGGCCTCCCAGCCGCCAGAGCTTTCTTAACGCCATGAGCCGATCGAAGATCGTACTTAGCCGATCGTGGAACGAAGATCTCTCCCACGCCCCGTGACTGAAGCTCGGCGACTACTGACCGACCAAGGAAACCAGCACCGCCGGTCACCATGACTCGACGGCCCGGCCAAAATGCGCTCACTAACTATGTCGCCGACTGTGCCGCGTGATGCTTGCCAAGCTCGATACCTGACTCATGTAGATCATGCTCGAGCATCAACTGTACTAACCCGGCGAAGTCCGTCTTGGGTCGCCATCCCAGGTCACGTATTGCCTTCGAGGGATCACCCACAAGGTCGTGGACCTCTGTGGGTCGCATGTACGCCTGGTCCACCCGCACGTATTGCTCCCAGTCCAGTCCGACCAGCCCGAACGCTACCTCGCATAGCTCCCGCACCGTGTGCGATTCTCCGGTGGCAATGACATAGTCTCCAGGATCCGAACGCTGCAACATGAGCCACATGGCCTCGACGTATTCGGGGGCGTAACCCCAGTCGCGCTTCGCATCGAGGTTGCCGAGGTAAAGGTGGTGCGCCCGGTGCGAAAGGATCGATGCAATTCCCCGTGTCACTTTCCGAGTAACGAATGTTCCCCCGCGACGCGGAGATTCATGGTTGAAGAGAATTCCATTGCTGGCGTGAATGCCATAGGCATTGCGGTATTCGACCGTCATGAAGTGGGCAAACACCTTCGCGATCGCATACGGGCTGGCCGGATTGAACGGCGTATGTTCGTCCTGCGGGCTGTCCCTGACGTTCCCGTACATCTCGCTGCTGCCGGCCTGATAGAAACGGAGAGGCCAATCCGCCGTTCGTACCGCCTCCAGCAGTCGCAATGTGCCCATTCCGGCGGTTTCGGCGGTGAATTCCGGAATTTCGAAACTAACCTTGACATGAGATTGGGCGCCGAGGTTGTAAACCTCATGAGGTCGGACGCGGTGAATCTGACCAAAGAGCGAGGATGAATCGGTCAGGTCCGCGTAGTGCAGGAACAGCCGCGTCTGGTGCTCATGGGGATCAAGATAAAGGTGATCGATTCGCTGCGTGTTGAACTGGCTGGCGCGCCGGATGAGGCCATGGACCTCATATCCCTTCGCGAGAAGCAGCTCGGCGAGGTAGCTTCCATCTTGTCCCGTGATCCCGGTTAGCAACGCTCGTTTGCCGTTCCCAGTGGCCGTGGCGCTCGTTGTTTCGGCTGTCTGCGTCAATTCGTGCTCGAGATTGCTCATCGCGCGCATCAGGGAGCAGCTGTGGAGCGCGCATCCCCAGCTGAGCCGAGGCCAGCCGATCCGCGGTTCCCTGGGAGCCTGCCCTCGAGCGCTTCGCGCATCACAATTTCGAATCGATCAGTTATGGCAGCGATCTGGAAATTGCGTTCAGCGAAAGCCCGCCCGGCGGCGCCTGCGGATAGGCGCGAGGGTGGATCCCTCAGTAAGGCCCTGGCGGCTTCGATGAAGCCACACCGGTCACCGGGCTCGACCACGCGGCCCGCTGCCGCTCTTGTGATGGTTCGGGCGGCGAGATTCCTTGACGGAATCGAAGCCAGGATGGGTCGCCCGGCGACCATGTATGCGTACACCTTCGACGGCACAGAGAACGCGCCGGCGTCTGGCTCGAGCAGCGCTACCAAGATATCGGCCGTGGCCAGAACTTCAACCATTGTGTTGGCCTGCTGGAAAGGAATGAGCATCAGGTTGGGACGCGATCTTGTTCGGCGAAGCCAGTCAGCCCCCAGGCCCTCAGAGACGACCACGACTGTCGCCTCCGGCAACGCATCCGCCAGGGCCATGAGCAGACTGGGATCATGCTTCAACCCAAGCGTGCCGGCATAGAGGAGGACCGCGCGTTCCGTCAGCCCGTGGTCGGCCGCCCAGGGGTTCTGCTTCTCGCGCACCGCAGCTTCCAATGGTGCCCAGTTCTCAATGACGGCTACGCGCCGAGGGTCGCAGCGCCAGCCAGCCAGGACGGGCAGGAAGTCGTCAGTGATGGCGACAATGGCATCCGAACTCCGGACCAATCTCTTTTCAAGGCGCGCGAACCTTGAGGCCAGCAGGCCTGCCGCGGCCTTAACGCGCCGGGCAAGTATCCGATGGAGGGCGATTGAGTGAATGTCCTGGAGCAGGAAGATGAAGGCCGCGTTGACTCGACGGCTTGCCGCCTGCGCGTCAGCCTGCACATCCAGAGGGCTGTTTGCTGACATGACCACGGTCGGACCGAACGATATGATCCGAAGCGCCAGTTGACGACCGTAGCGCCTGTCCTGAAGAAACCGACGACGCCAGCTATATCTCTGAAGCGGCTGCCCGATATCGATGGGCTCGATCATCAGGGACGCTGCAGGTTCCGCATCCTGCCTTGCCGGCGACTTGGAGGCACGGGAAGCGTAGAGGTACAGCACCTCGTGCCCGCGTTCAGCCAAGGCGCCGGCGAGTTGAAGCGTGAACGCATAGCCGCCGTAGTCGTGCAAAACGATGCGCTCGGCAGAATGCGTCAAGCTCATCGCGTGTTTTTCATCGGAGGAACTCGCTCGGGGGCACGACTGCCGATGGCATCAGTGACCCGCTGGCCGTCATTTGGCGAGTTGTAGCTGCCGCTGTAGTCATAGTCTGGATGGCCGGCGCCAGCGCCCTTCCGAAGTCGATTGATTGCGACGCCAAGGATGCGAGCTCCCGACCGGGAAAGCGCCTCGCGCGCGCCCTGCACCGCGCTCCTGTGCGTGCGAGCAGCATCCACGACGACGAGCGTGGCGTCACTTCCGGACGCCAATATCAGCGCATCTGACACCGCGAGGATCGGCGGACTGTCGAGGATCACGATGTCCGACATTCCGGCCAGGCGATCGAGAATGGCAAGCATCTTCGGCGAGGCAAGCAGCTCAGCCGGGTTCGGAGGGGGCGGGCCGCTTGTGATAATCAGCAGGCCCGGCTGCTTGCTCCGATGTGCTACCTCAGCTATGGGCAACTCCTTCGAAACAAGCAGGTTCGTTAGTCCTCGCCCGTTGGGGACATTGAAGAATCGGTCGACCCCTGGTGAGCGAAGATCCGCGTCTAACAGGATCGTCCGGCGTCCAGCCTGTGCAAAAACCACCGCGAGGTTCGCTGCTGTTGTGGTCTTGCCTTCCCCTGGAATCGCGCTCGTAATCAGGAGCGTCTTGATCGGCGTCGCGGCAGCCATGAAGTCCAGGTTCGTGCGAAGCGTTCGATAACTTTCGGTCGCGACAGAACGAGGTTGCGAAATGGCCGCAATCCTGGCGTCAGCATTGAGTTTCCTGGCTGATCGTATGATTCCCGTCCGCCCCAAGGTCGGGAGGCCCAGCAACTCTTCGACCTCGGCACTTGACTTGATCGTGTCGTCGAGATAGTCCAAAAGGAAAACGATGCCGATTGCGACGAGGAGCGCTGCAATGACACCGATGATCGTGTTGAGCAAGAGGTCTGGACTGGTCGGTTCGGCGTCTGCTTTCGCCGGGTCGACGACGGTCAGCAGGTTGGCGCCGCTGTTCGAGGAAAATGCGACCAAATTGGCATAGGCCTGTCGCAGGCCCACGAGACGGCCATTCAAGGTGTCGAGTTGGGCCTCATCGGCGGGCGATCTGTCCGGGACGTCCATCAGCCGCTCAAGCTCGCGTTCGGTAGCCTCGATCTGCCCCTGCGTTGCCGCCAGATCCTGGTCAATGAACCTTTGCACGTCGCTATCGCGGCCGACCAACGCGGGCGAGCTCGCCATGATTTCAGCAGCCAGCGTGTTCGCAATGTCCGATGCACGTTGCGGGTCGGAGTCCTGAACGACGATGTGGAGAAGCGTCGAATCCCTGGGTGCATCTGCCGTGACCCGCCGTCGGAACTCCGAGGCTGTTGTAGATAACGCTTCCTTGGCGATGACGCGATCCAGCACAGGCGTGGTCGTCGCAAGGTCCGCGTAGGTCTGCGACAGACGCTGACTCGCGAGGATCTGGTTGTAGTCCGGGTTGCTCGCGCTCAGTGACTGACCCACGATCAGCGTTACCCGTCCCTCGTATGTCCTCGGTAATGCGCTAGAGGCGACATACGCTGCGGCCCCAGCCGTGAGCGCAAGCACAAGGAGTATCCAGAGGTGCGAGCGGAGGACAGCGATCTGGTGTCGCAATTCCACAGCGCGAGACCCCCTCATCGAAACTGAATTTGCGGAGCCGGAGTATAGCGGGGGTATCCGGCGAGGTCAGTGGATGTCTCCGCGGAATGGACGGACCAGGCGTTCCAGCCACTCCCGTTGTTGCGGGGTCGGTTTCGCGTCGGGATGCGAACGCATCACGAGACCTTCGGCTTCCGCCAGCCACTTTCCTTTGAGAATGAGCAGGGCGATGGCGATGGTAGGGGACCTTTCGACCCCGCCTTCGCAATGGATGTACACGGCCGATTCGGGATCGGACCGCTCGTCCAGCCACTTCGCGATTTGCGTAAGCTGTGAATTCGACGGAGCGGCACGGTCGTGCACACCGATGTGAAGCCAGTCGAGGCCGAGGCCTGCCATAAATGCTTCGCTGTCACTAGCTTCTGCCCGCAGATCGATCACGTGCGTGACACCTTCACGGACCAGCTGCGCATACGATCCGCCCTCTAATGCAGGGCCGATCAGCAGCCACGACGCTATTCGGCTCCACTGCTTTCGCCGCCTCTGACGGCGCCAAGGCCAGCTCATCAAGACCGGCTCGGAGGGCATCTCATACGAAATATTGAACTTGGGGTTGCGTTTTCGCGGAATTCATAGTACTGTTGGCGGCAGCGAGCGGTACTAAAGGGGGTGTCCGCTCGTCGCGAGGTCTTCGACCGCCCCAGGGTTCGTGCCCAACCCGAGCCTGACGGAATCGCCCACAACCCTGTCCCCAGTCAGGGCGGACTTCGTGCTCCAACTTATCGCATCCCAGATGCGCTCGCGCCGCGCACTTTCGTTCCTCGTCGCCGTCATGTTCATCCTCACGGCGACCATTGTTCCCGGAAACATCACCGTTGCTGCCCGGAAGCAATTATCGGTCCAGGCCAGCGCGCCGTCGGGCCCCACGCTGAATGCTCCGGCGAATGCCGCCAACGGCGTTTCGACGTCGCCCACGCTGAGCGTCGGCGTTTCCGATACCGACGGGGGCACGCTCACAGTAACGTTCTTCGGCCGACCGTACGCGAGTGGGAATTTCACCCAGATCGCACAGAACACGGGCGTTCCCTCTGGTTCGAATTCCACGACTTCTTGGACGAGCCTCGGCGCCGGCCAGCGGTTTGAATGGTATGTCACCGTCAGCGACGGAACGTCCACGACGAATGGGACGACATGGACCTTCAATACGACCGCTGCCACTGACCCCGTGTTCGTCGGTGCCGGTGATATCGCCGACTGCACGCGCACGCAGGACGAGGCGACGGCTGCGATCGTCACGGGGGTTCAGGGCGCTGTCTGGACCGCCGGCGACAACGCGTACCAGAGCGGTACCTCCACCGAATTCACAAATTGCTACGAGCCGAGTTGGGGCGGCGCGATCAAGGCCCGCACCCGGCCAATCCCAGGGAACCATGACTGGGCGACCGGCAATCTGAACGGCTACAACGGATATTTCGGGGCTGCGGCTACAGACGGCAACGGCAAGAGTTACTACAGCTACAACATCGGCAGTAACTGGCACGTCGTGAACCTGGACACTGAGTGCGCGAGCATCACCGGTGGCTGCGCGGCCGGTTCGCCACAGGAACTGTGGCTTC
>DATAOD010000185.1:0-2991 GCA_036265975.1 Candidatus Limnocylindria bacterium | reverse complement strand
AGGCTTCAAGGACGTCCCGCAGTGACCACTGGGTACGTTGCTCATACGTCAGGCACGGGACCCCCTTGAACCCTCATTCATTTCCGATCATGGAAATCGGTGCCAGCATGACGACATCCCGGTAGTCTCAACCGCTATTGTCGAGTTACAGGTAGCCATTCCACGCAATCGGAATGAATGAGGGTTCAAGGGGGTCCCGTGCCTGACGTATGAGCAACGTACCCAGTGGTCACTGCGGGACGTCCTTGAAGCCTGGTTGAACGAAGCCGCGGGTGCGTGGTGGAGCTATGGGCGTTGAGCGGCGGTGGTGGTGCCAGCGGAGGCGGGCGCGAGCCGGGGCGACGTTTGGGGGGGTGTCGGCTTGGCTGACGTTGCGGCATGGACGCCACCATGCGGGCACGATTGGCGCGCTGGCGCCGCGGCCGAGTGCCATGACGCGGGGACCTCGGGTGCGGTCATCCGCCGACGGCGTGAGCGCCAGGCGACACTGGCGGTTGCCGGTGATGGGATGACGACGTCGAGGGTAGGCCGGAGAGCAGCGATCATGAGCTGTCGTTCCGGCCTGGCGGTAGTCGACTGAGCTCGACCATACGGCCCCCGCAATCGGGACAGATGTCGAGCGAGCGGCCGGTCAGACGGGCGTAGCGGTCACGGTAGCCGGCAGGCGGCCGGACTGGTTGTGGCGGTGGCACGGCCAGGAGGGCGCGCAGGCTGGCCAGCTTGGCCGTGCGGTGGCCATTGGCGAGGAAGCCGTAGTGACGGATGCGGCGGAAGCCGTCAGGGAGAACGTGGAGCAGGAAGCGCCGGAGGAACTCCTCGGCCTCGAGGGTCATGACCTTGGGCTTGTCGTGGTGGCGATAGTCCTTCCAACGGAAGCTGACGCGGCCCTCGGTGAGGCCGATCAGCCGGCTGTTGGCGATGGCGACCCGGTGGGTATAGCGACCGAGATAGGCCAACACCTGCTCGGGCCCACCGAACGGGCGCTTGGCGTAGACGACCCAATCGACCCGGCGCCACGGTCGCAGGCGCGCGGCGAAGGCGGCAGGGTCGCTGAGCCCCGCCAGATCGCCGCCGAACCTCAACGCGCCGGCGTCAAATGCCGCCTGGAGGCGCTCGAGGAACCGGCGTCGGTAGAGGCGCGACAGCACCCGCACGGGCAGGAAGAAGCCGGGGCGACACGCGATCCAGCCTGTGTCATCGGGTGCCAAGCCGCCGCCGGGCACGATGCAATGGACGTGGGGATGATGGCCAAGCGTCTGCCCCCAAGTGTGGAGCACCGCGATCACCCCGATCTCGGCGCCCAGGTACTTGGGATCGGTAGCGATCGTGCGCAGGGTTTCGATCGCCGTCTTGAACAGGAGGTCGTAGACCACCGCCTTGTTGTGGAAGGCGATGGCGGCGATCGGCCCGGGCAGGGTGAAGACCACGTGGAAGTAGGACACCGGCAGCAGCTCGGCGTGGCGGTCGGCGAGCCACTGGGCGCGCGCCAGACCCTGACACTTCGGGCAGTGCCGGTTGCGGCAGGAATTGTAGGCGACACGGATCACGCCACAGTCGGTGCACCGTTCGACATGACCGCCGAGCGGTGCCGTCCGGCACGCTTCGATCGCGCTCAAGACCCGCCGTTGGCTGCGGCCCAGGCGATCAGCGTGCGTGGCGCGATAGTCGGCGCCGTGGTGGCGAACGATGTCCGCCAGCTCGAGCGCAGGCCGCACGTGACCGCGCTCAGGGTGGCGGCATTACCTTCAGGCTCAGCCGGTCGAGCGGGCTCGGAGTGCCCGCGATCATGCGAGTCGCGACCTGGGCGTAACGGGCGGTGGTCGCCAGTCGGGCATGGCCGAGCAGGACTTGGATGATGCGAATGTCGGTGCCGGCCTCGAGCAGATGGGTGGCGAAGCTGTGGCGCAAGGTGTGCACGGTCACCGGCTTGCTCAGTGCGGCCGCGCGGCTGGCGACCCGGCAAGCCTCCTGCAGGGTCGCCACACTGACCGGTCGATCGAGCTCGCGTCCAGGGAACAGCCACCGAGTTGGCCGCGCCAGCCGCCAATACGCCCGCAGGATCTGCAGCAGTTGCGCCGACAGCATGACATAGCGGTCCTTGCCGCCTTTACCCTGCTCGATCCGGATGACCTTGCGGCCGCTGTCGATGTCGGTGAGCTTGAGCCGGCTGACTTCCCCGACCCGCAGGCCGGCGCCATAGGCCGTGGTCAGCGCCGCTCGGTTGCGCAGCCCGGGCACCGCCTCGAGGAACTGCACGATCTCGTCGGCGCTCAGCACGACCGGCAGCTTCTGGGGTTCGCGGGCACCGACTATGCCCGCCAACACCTCGCTCCGGCCGAGCGTCACACCATAGAAAAACCGTAGCGCGCAGGACGCTTGGTTGATGTGGGACCACGACCGTTTCTGAGCTGCCAGGTGGACCTGGTAGGCGCGTACGTGCTCCAAGCCGAGCCGAGCGGGCGAACGCGCGAAGTGACGGCTGAACTTGGCGACCGCGTAGAGGTAGGATTGCTGGGTCGCCGGCGCGAGATTGCGGACCGTCATGTCCTCGATCATGCGCCGGCGCAGAGAGCTCATCTGGCCCATCGGAAGCCTCCTGTTTGAAGGGGTCGGGTGGATCACCCGCATCCTCTCTGACAGGAGCCACCGCCGTCGCGGTCACCACCTCATACCGCGATAGCGGTTTCGTTCAATGCGCACGCTGAAGGACCTTCTGGCAAAAAATGTATGGTCCGCCCCGCCCTCGCAAGGCTGAAGATGATGAGCGCGCCTGCGGCGCGGTGTACGGCGGCGCGGCGTCTGATGGCGGCGCACGGGCTCTCGCAACGGCGCGCCTGCAGGCTGCTCGCAGTGGACGCGAAAACGGTGCGGCGAGCGGCGGCGGCGGATGCGCCGGAGATCCGCCAGAGGCTGCGTGACCTGGCTGGCGAGCGCCGGCGCTTCGGCGACCGCCGGCTCGGCATCCTGCTGGCGCGGGAAGGGATCACGATG
>DATAOD010000184.1:0-2777 GCA_036265975.1 Candidatus Limnocylindria bacterium | reverse complement strand
CGATCCGGCAACCGGCGAGCCGGTGAACGTGAACGCTCCGGTCAACAGCTACGGCCAGCCGGTGGTCGTGACGACCAGTCCACTTGCACCGATCCGCCGCGCCATCTGGCTGATCTTCGGCGTAATCATTGCCCTCATCGGCATCCGGATCCTGTTCCTGGCCCTTGGCGCCAACGAAGGAAACGGGATCGTGGATGCGATCTATGCCATCACCGAACCGCTGGTTGCGCCGTTCCGCGGCATCTTCAGCCTGGACCAGGTGCAGCTCACCGGCCAGAGCCAGATCGACTTCGGCGCCTTCGTGGCGATCGTCGGCTGGCTGCTGATCGCGGTCCTGGTGAACGCCATCCTGCGCATCCCGGACCGCTCGGCCGCTTAGAGCGGGGGCACTTCCAGGGCGGCGCGGCCACGGGGTCGGGTGGCGCTGGAGGCTGAGGACGGCGGTCCGTCACCGTTGCGAAGGGTCGCGAGAGCGCCAGCCCGGGAGAGCTCCTCGTCGTAGATGGCCTGGATGGCGCGGACGTGGGCTTCCATGCTGAATCGCTCTTCCACGATCCGACGGCCGGCGTCGCCCATCCGCGCACGCATCGGCTCAGAGGCAGCCAACCGCGCAAGGGCCGAAGCCAGCGCAGACGGGTCGGCGGGTGGGACGAGCAGTCCGGAAACCCCATCAACGACCACTTCCGGAATGCCACCTACCCCCGAGGCGACCACTGGCTTGCGACGGGCCATGGCCTCGAGGATGGAGATGCCCTGCGCCTCGCGCAGGGACGGCAGCACGGCGATGTCAAGGTCAGCGGTCAGCGCGGACACGTCCTCACGACGGCCGGTGAAGATGATCCGATCGCGCGCAGGGGCGGGCAACGCGGCCGCCTGGGCGCGCAAGGATGCGCACGCGGAGCCTTCGCCCACGATCGCCAGCCAGGCGTCGGGGGCAGCGGCCACGACATCGGGCCATGCGGCAACCAGGTATTCGTGGCCCTTCTCCGGCTCCAGCCGCGCGACCACGCCGACCAGAACCGCGCCACCGGGCACGCCTGATTCGCGGCGCAGCGCACAGCGTGGGGCGGGGACGTCGAAGCGGGAGAGATCCACGCCGTTCGGCACCACCGAGTAGGAAGCGCGGCCGCGGCCTTCAGCCTGGACCTTGGCGAGGATCGATGACGAGGGCACGATCAGCCGGTCCATGGCCGGGGTCAGCGCCGCGAGCGTGACCACGTCCTCCGCGGAGCGGACGCGCGACGAGTGGACGGTGGCCATGATCACCGGGGTGCCGGCGGCCAGCGCGGCGCGGGTACCCAGCACCTCGGCGCGGTACATGTGGGCATGGACGAGGTCGATCTCCTCGCGACGCAGCCAGGCCGCGAGCTCGCGGGTGGCGGCTTCGTCATCGGCCTCGTCGATCACGTCGACCTGCACGCCAAGGCGCCGGATCCGCTGCACGGCACTGCCTGCAGAGAGGCTGAGCGCGCGAACGTCGTACTTCGAGCGGTCGAGGCGAAGGAGGAGGCCCGTGTAGCTCTCCTGCGCCCCGCCATTGCCGCCGGTCGCGAGCAGCTGCAGCAGCCTTGGACGCTCATGGCCCCTGGACGGTTGCGTCCGCCGATGCCTCGAATAGTGCGCTCCGGCGATCGCTGCCTCGTGGTCCGGGGCACGCATGGCCGGCCTGCGGGTGCGGGAGGGGGTCACGGGAGTGATGCTAGGACGGGGCGCTTTACTCGTCAAAGCGGTCGTCTGCCTGGGGACGTGCGCTTGCACGACCCGATAGATCGGGCAGTCGTGCACGGCAGGGGTCCGGAGCGTGTCGGAATGTGCGATAGATCGGGCAGTCGCGTGCACGAGGAGCGCGCCGCGGTGCGCGTAACGCTCAGCGTTGCCCGCTGTATCGCCAAAACAGCACCTGGGGCAGGGTCCAAGGGTCGGAATGCCCGATCTATCGGTCAGGCCCGGGCTGAGGCCGGGGCGGAATGACATGCCGAATCGGAAAACCGCGTCGTGGCAAGGCGCCGGCCCGCAACGGACCGGCGCTCCCGGAAAGCCTCAGTGACCGGGGTGATCGTCGGCTGTTGGGTGATCGTCGGCAGTCGGATGGTCGGGCGCGTGGGAATCGGCGGCCGAGCCTGCATCGGCAGGCTGGGAGTGATTCGCCACGGCATCGGCTGCCTTGCTCAGCCCGGCAGCGGCGGCTGCCGCGGCCGCGGTCAACGCGTCCTGTGCGTGACTGTTGGCGTGCGTGGCAGCAAGAGCCAGGTGATCGTGGATGGCGGCGGCGAGATCGGTGAGCGCTGCGGCGCGGTCCGCGGATGCCGCGTCCGTGTCATGCGTAACCACCGTTGGTGCCGCATCAGGCTTTCCCGCATCAGTTGGCACGTGATTAATGGCGTTGGTGACGCCCTGGACACCGCCCGCGGCAGCCGCTAGCGAAAGCAGCAGGCTCAAGACCCAAGAGAGCATGTCGTTCTCCGGTGCGTGTTTCTCTGGGCGGTCCTGGGCGCCGGATCCGCGGAAACCTGCGGATAGGGATCCGATCGAGGATCCAAGGCGGCCTCTACACAGACTAACGCCGCGAGCCGATGGGTGTTAGGTAGTCGACGGTCCAGCTCAGCGCGTCAAATCGCATGCGGCTCCCGCCACGCCTGGTCGTTAATCAAGATCGAGCGTGGACGACTGCCTGCGACGCCATACTGCGCGGTATGTTGTCGGCCAGGCGGCCCCGTGGATTGGCGGCGATCCTGTTCATGGACATCGTGGCGTCGACGCAGGTCGCCGCCGAGCTC
>DATAOD010000183.1:0-2028 GCA_036265975.1 Candidatus Limnocylindria bacterium | reverse complement strand
GGTGGGCTCGGAGGATTGGCCGCTCTGCGACGGTCTGGGGTCCGACGACCTGTTCGGCTGCGACCTGGAGGCCGTCGGTGTAGCGCTGAACCGCCTGAAAAGCCGGGCCGCTGGGTCGTTGAGCTCGCGCAACACGGTGTTGGCGGAGACCGGCGATTCATCGCGGGCGATGATCTGCTGAAGCGTCTCGGTCGGCGTGCGCGGTGAAATGGCATCGGGGCGGATGATGCTGTGCGGGTCGCCGTCGCCGACGACCTGTAGGTAGAGGTGGTTGGCGTGCCGGCCGCGGGTGGGTGAGCATGGTGTACAGCTGCTGCCGGGATTCTTGCCCGGTCAACAGGCCGTGCATGGTGTCGGCGGTGACGCCTTGGGCGGAATGGATGGTGCTGGCATAGCCCAAGCCAGTCGAGGTGCACACATAGTCGAGAGGCAGCCGGATGGTCAGCTGGCTGCGATTGTGCCGGACCGTGAGGTCACCGCGCCGGCCGATACGGGTGATGGTCCGCCGGTCCCCGTTCTTGACCCAGTCGGTGGCAGTGAGTCGGAGTCGGCGGTCGTTGGCCCGCGTGATGATCACATCTCCCACACTGGCCTGATTGCCGTCGGCCAGACGCACCTCCGACGACGCCGGGAAGCGGTCGAGGCGATGCTCGCGGGCGCGACGGTTGAGTTCGGCGACCAGCTCGCGGGTCGGGGCGAGCATGATCGCGTCCAGTCCGGCCGATCGGTCGAGCACCCAAGCCGTGAAGGCATCCTCGATGGTCTTGGCAAGGTCGCCGACGTGCACGCGATCGTGATCGAGATAGAAGTTGACCGCCGCCGGCTTGCCTTCACGGAGGGCCAGTGATGCTACTGCTTCGGCGGGGTTGGTGAAGCGGTGCAGCTCAGCGAGATGCAGCGCGCCGTGGATCTGGTTGATGTCACAGAGGACACCGCCGGCGCCGATCGCGGCAAGCTGTTGATCATCACCAACCAGCCGGACACTCCCACCCCGATCGATGGCGAACTGCACCGCCGCGTCGAGGGTGTGGGTGTCGGCCATGCCGGCTTCGTCGATGATCACCAAGGTCGACGGGCCAGCCGCGGCCGCCCACTCGGGCAGCTCGCCGTGCCGCAAAGACCAGGTGAGTTTGGCGAGGGTGTCGGCGCGGATGCCGGTCTGTTCGCCAAGAACAGCGGCTGCGGCCGCGGACGGGGCCAAGCCGAGCACCTGACCGCCGTCTTGGGTCCAGGCCAGGGTAAGGGCACGCATAGCAGTGGTCTTTCCGGCGCCGGCCGGGGCGATCGCCAGCTGCACACGGGCCCCGGAGGTGCACATCTGACGTACCAGTGCCGCCTGCCCAGCATCCAGGACGGTGCCGTTTGCCGCCATCTCCAGCAAAGCAAAATCCACCGCCGTCTGCTCGACAGACGCACCGCCGCGCCGTCCGGCCGCGGCGACGAGGCGGGCCTTGGAGTCGAGGATCCGCTGCGAGGTGTAAAGGGCGGCTCCGGCGACGGTGTAGACCGACGATCCGTTCGTGCGCCTCAGCGTTTGCGGTTCGTCGATGCCGTCACGCCGCGCGACAAGGGCGACAGACCGGCGATCCAGCACCTCATCGACCAGCAGATCCACCAGCACATTTGCCCGCTCGACAGGCACATCCGCCGTGCGGACCTGGCGTTGCGCCTCGGCGCGAACATGCCACATCTGCCAAGTGGAGCGGCTTTCCTCCATTACAGCCAGGACGTGATCGGCCGTCTGTGCGACCCAGCGGGCGTCGGCGATCGTGGCGGTCTCGGCCGGCGGGGTGAGCGCCGTCCGCACCATCGATGCGACGGCGGCCCGTCCGCCCAGCACTGTTGCCGCCTCGTTCAGCCAGGTCGCGCGTTGCTCGGTCAGGGATCGGGGTTCGTGTTTGGCGTCCCGGGTCTCCAAGGTCGCTTGCTGGGCCAGGTGCAACGCTTCAACCGCGGTCGGTGGCCGGCCATGATCTTCTTGGAACTGGATGGCGAGCTCGCCGCGGCGGGTCTCGATGTGAGCGCGGC
>DATAOD010000182.1:0-1691 GCA_036265975.1 Candidatus Limnocylindria bacterium | reverse complement strand
GCATGGCGGCTCCCGCGGCAGGTCCGCCTGCGGCAACGGCCCGGCGCCGAAGCGGGTTGCCGCTGCTGGCCCGCGCCGGGGTGGGGTGCGTTCAGCCCGGCGGCGATCCGATCTAGGCCGAAGTTCCTGCTTCGCCTGGCTCTAAGTCATTGAGCTTGCGAGCTATTTGCTCAGCAGCGCCCAAGAATGTACCCATGTAATTGGCGCGATTTTGCTTCTATGGCGCCGGTTGTCTGTGTCATCATGGGCCATGTATATCGAGACCGTCCCCAACCGCGCCTCACCCCCCGCCATCCTGCTGCGCGAAAGCTGGCGCGAGGACGGCAAGGTCCACAAGCGCACCCTGCTCAACCTCACCCATTGGGATCCCGCCCACGTCGAGGGCCTGCGCGCCGTGCTCAAGGGCGGCAGCGTCATCCCCCCAGGCCAGGACGCCATCCGCATCGAGCGCTCGCTGCCGCATGGCCATGTCGCAGCCGTGCTCGGCACCGCGCGCCGGATCGGTCTCGACACGCTGCTCGGCCCCGAGGGCAACCGCTGCCGCGACCTGGTGCTGGCGCGGCTCGTCAGCCGGATCCTTGATCCTGCCTCCAAGCTCGCCACCGCGCGGCGGCTGTCGCCCGACACCGCCTCCGCCAGCCTCGGCGAGATGCTCGGCCTCGGCGAGGTCGACGAGGACGAGCTCTACGCCGCCCTCGACTGGCTGCACGAACGCCAGCCCGCCATCGAGACCGCGCTGGCCAAGCGCCATCTGCAAGGCGGCACGCTGGTGCTCTACGACGTCTCCTCCAGCTACCTCGAAGGCCGCTGCTGCCCGCTGGCCGCGCGCGGCTACAGCCGCGACGGCAAGTCGGGCAAGCTGCAGATCACCTACGGCCTGCTCTGCGCTCCGGACGGCTGCCCGGTCGCCATCGAGGTGTTCGAGGGCAACACCGGCGATCCCGCCACGCTGGCAACGCAGATCGACAAGCTCAAGCAGCGCTTCCGCCTCGAGCACGTGGTGCTGGTCGGCGACCGCGGCATGATCACCGAGGCGCGCATCCGCGAGGATCTCCGTCCCGCTGGCCTCGACTGGATTACCGCCCTGCGCGCCCCCGCCATCCAGGCCTTGGTGGCTAGCGGCCGGCTGCAGATGACGCTGTTCGATGAGCGCAACATGGCCAGCATCACCTCGCCCGACTATCCCAACGAGCGCCTGATCGTCTGCCGCAATCCTGACCTCGCTGCCGAGCGCCAACGCAAGCGCCTCGAACTGCTCGACGCCACCGCGCGCGACCTCGCGCGCATCCAGGCCGCCGTCAGCCGCCAGCGCGATCCGCTGCGCGGCAGCGCCGAGATCGCACTCAAGGTCGGTGCCGTGCTCGACCAGCACAAGATGGCCAAGCACTTCGCGCTCGACATCGCCGACGCCAGCTTTCACTTCACGCGCAAGCAGGACGTGATCGACGCCGAGGCCGCCACCGACGGCCTCTACGTCGTCCGCACCAGCCTCGAGACCGACCGTCTCGGCGAGGCCACCACGGTGCGCAGCTACAAGTCGCTCGCTCTCGTCGAGCGCGCCTTCCGCTGCCTCAAGAGCGTCGACCTGCAGCTCCGCCCGGTCCGCCATTGGCTGCCCGAGCGCGTCCGCGCCCACGTCTTCCTCTGCATGCTCGGCTACTACCTCGAATGGCACCTGCGTCAGCGCCTGG
>DATAOD010000181.1:0-2213 GCA_036265975.1 Candidatus Limnocylindria bacterium | reverse complement strand
AAGCGCGCCCGCAGCGCCCACCTGGACGTGAGCGGCCGCCGCGGCGAGGCGATCCGCCACGCCCTGGCCGACCAGCTCGGGCTGACCGCGCTCGACGTCGAGCCGTTCGGGCAGGCCGGCTCGGCCGGGTCGACCCCACTGCGGATCCAGGTCCAGGGCGAGGCCGGCACCACCCGCCATGTCTTCGGCAAGCTGTATGCCCGCAGCCACCTGCGCGCCGACCGCTCCTACAAGCTCTGGCGGGCGCTGCTGTACGGGCGGCTGGAGGACGAGAAGCCGTTCCACACCGTCAAGCGGCTGGTCCAGCAGGAGGACTACGCGCTGGCCCTGATGCATCGGGCCGGGCTGCCCAGCCCCGAGCCCTACGGGGTCGCCGAGCTCACCCCCGAGCGGGAGTACCTGATCGTGTTCGAGTTCATCGACGGTGCCAGAGAGATCGGCGAGGCCGAGGTCGACGACGCCATCATCGACCAAGGGCTGGCCATCATCCGCAAGCTCTGGGACGCCAACCTGGCCCACCGCGACATCAAGCCGGCCAACCTGCTGGTCCGCGACGGCAAGCTGTATCTGATCGACGTGTTCTTCGCCGAGATCCACCCCAGCCCCTGGCGCCAGGCCGTCGACCTGGCCAACATGCTGCTGTGTCTGGCCCTGCGGTCCAGCCCCCAGCAGGTCTACCAGCGGGCCCTGCGCCATTTCAGCGTGGAGGAGATCAGCGAGGCGTTCGCCGCCGCCCGCGGGCTGGCCCTGCCGTCCCAGCTCCGCAAGATGATGCGTGACCAGGGACGCGACCTAGCCGCCGAGTTCGTGCGCCTGCTGCCCGAGGCACCCCGCCCGATCGGCGTCCAGCGCTGGAGCACGCGACGCGTCACGCTCTTGCTTGTGGTCGCGCTGGTGCTGCTTCCCGCCGCCGTCCCGCTGGCCTGGCTGTTCGCCCGCTCCAGCGCCAACCCCGGCGGCGCCGCCGTCGTCGCCGGCGGGACCGGGGGCTGCACCCAGATCGAGGAACTGTGGCTCCAGGCACAGGCCGTCCCCTCGGCGTCCCACATCCCCTGTGTCCAGGCGCTCCCCGCCAACGTCATCAGCGCGCTGGCTGTCCGCGACGGCGAGTCGGTGCTCGAACTCGGCCACGCCAGCCTCGACATCTCCCTCATCGCCGGCGAGTGGCCCCGGGCGCGTGCCGTCGCAGGCAGCGTGACGATCCGGCTCACCCCGACGTGCGCTGCCGCGACGACCGGGGAGGGCCAGACCGTCGCGCCGGGCGTCAAACGCTTCCAGCTCCAAGGACCCGTCAGCACACCCCAGGTGGTCGACGTGTTCCCCGGCGGCTGTGTCAACTACCAGCCGCAGGTCGGCATCGGCCCCTCGGCCCCGTTGCTGGACCAGGCCCAGCGGGCGGTGACCTACCGGACCCGAGATGACCTGCGCGAGGCCCTCCGACGCCGCTCCGGCGGCCGGCTCCAGCTTGACCCCGAAGGCGGCAACTAACACAACAGCCGGCCAGAGACACAAGGCGTCCGATCCCCACCCAGTGATGCCCACGCGAGTCACCGCAATCCAGCTGCTCACGAAGCGCGAGCCACCGGGTACGCGTGCGACATCGATCTAACCAAGGTCATCCCCACGTTCTTCGTCATCGACCCGTTCGGGTCGACCTGCCCCGCTACGCTACGTAGGAGTCCGTCTGGCCGGTTGAGAGCCCGTCGATGGGCCTCCTTCGTCGGCCCACGACGAGCGGAACTGTGGAAGACGGACGATTCAGCCGAACCTACGGTCCGGGCGCGCTTCGCGCGCATTCAGAGAAATCAACTTGCGGCTACGCCGCCATTGCCACATTTCGCCGTACCGTGCGATGTCAATTGCCGGCAGAGAACCAGCCAGCCATGGTCATCGCTTGGCGGCCGGCCCGGGTCTGTTGGCGATCGGGGGACGCTGCTCGGTCGTGTCGGTCCGGTGGCGTCGCCACCGTGGTCGCCGGTTGGCCGCGGCGGCGGCCGCTTCGTGCTGGTCGATCTGCTGGACCAGCAGCACCTTGACGGCGGCGGCGATCGGGATCGCCATCAACGCTCCCACCACGCCCAGGATGGCCCCGCCGATCAGGGTGGCCAGCAGCACCGCCGCTGAGGAGATCTCGACCGAGTGGCCAAGGATCCGCGGGCCGATCAGGTAGTTCTCGATCTGCTGGTAGGCGAGCAGGACCGCGATGAGCACGA
>DATAOD010000180.1:0-2088 GCA_036265975.1 Candidatus Limnocylindria bacterium | reverse complement strand
CGGGCGACCTCGTTGCCGCCGAAGACGTTGAGCGCAATGCGTGGGAGGCCGTGCGAGCGAGCCTCCACCTCGGCGAGCTGCATGGCGGTTCGACCATATCCCTTGCCGCGCTGCGCCTCCTCGATCTCGATGCCGTAGATCCAGCACTCCTTCTCGCGACCGTGGGGTCGCTCTGCCAGCCACAGCGTGCCGACCGGCTGGCCACCGGCCTCGACGACGAAGATCCAATGGCCAGGTGTGTCCAGTCCCTGCGGGAGGATCGCCGCGTGGTCCTCCTCTGACTTGCGCCGGGCAAACTCCTCGGACTCGCCGCCATGGACGGCGATGTCGTGCGCATACCCGGCCTTGGAGCTCTCGACAAAGGCGGGGTACTCGTCGGGGCGCATCGGGCGCAGGGTCGCGCCGGCCTTGGCATTGGTCATTGAGCGGCCAGATTAGCCGGACTGCTAGGCTTGCCGCCCATGAGCATCGAGCGCGTCTACGTCATCGGCGCAGGCCTGATGGGCCACGGTATCGCCCAGGTGAGCGCCGCCGCCGGCAAGCAGGTGACCCTGGCGGACCGGACGCAGGAGCTCGCCGACAAGGGCAAGCAGCGCATCGCCGGAAACCTGGCGCGGCAGGTCGACAAGGGCAAGCTGGAGTCCTCCGCGGCCGATGAGATCGCCGCGCGGGTGACGACCGCCATCGGCTCAGATGGAGTCGCAGGGCATCAGCTGGTGGTCGAGGCCGTCTTCGAGGACGAGGCGCTCAAGCGTCAGACCTGGGCCGAGATCAGCGAGAAGGCCGATGCGGAAGCCATCTTCGCCAGCAACACATCCAGCATCAGCATCACCGGCCTGGCCACCGCCACGGATCGGCCTCAGAAGTTCATCGGCCTCCATTTCTTCTCGCCTGTGCCGGCGATGGGCCTGATCGAGATCATTCGCGGCCTCGAGACTGATGACGCGACGCATGATGCGGCGCGGGGCTTCGCGGAGGACCTGGGCAAGACCGTGATCGAGTCGAAGGACATGCCCGGCTTCCTGGTGAACCGGATGCTCGGCCCGTTCATCAACGAGGCGATCTTCGCGCTGATGGAGGGGACAGGGACTGCCGCGGACATCGACACGGGGGCGAAGCTGGGCCTCAACCACCCCATGGGCCCGCTGGAGCTGTCCGACTTCATCGGCAACGACGTGATGCTGGGCGTCATGGACGTCCTGCAGCGTGGGATCGGCGACCCCAAGTTCCGGGCCGCCCCACTGCTGCGCCAGATGGTCGCGGCCGGGCACCTCGGCCGGAAGGCCGGGCGCGGGTTCTACCGCTACGACGAGAAGGGCAACAAGGTCGAGTAGATGGCCACTGCCGCACCACCTCGCCACCACGACCCGTTCGCGCTGACCGAGGACGAGCGGGCCGTGCGCGACACAGCGGCCCAGTTCGCCGCGCGCGAGCTGGCGCCCACCGTCGCACAGCGTGACGAGGAGGAGCGCTACGACCGTGGCCTCTTCGACCGAATGGGGGAACTGGGCCTGACCGGCCTGCCATACCCGGAGGAGTTCGGCGGCGCAGGGATGGGCACATTCCCGTGGGTCCTGGCCTGCGAAGAGCTGGCCGTGGCCGACATGGGCATGGCCGTCAGCCTCTCCGTCCACGTCCTGGCCCAGCTCTGCATCTACTCGGCGGGGTCCGCCGAGCAGAAGTCGCGCCTGCTGCCGCCCATGACCGCGGGGCAGCACCTGGGCGCCTTCGCGCTGACCGAGCCGCAGGCCGGGTCCGATGCCTCCGCCATCGCGCTCCGCGCCGAGCGCGACGGCGATGACTACGTGCTCAACGGCTCCAAGGTCTGGATCACGAATGGGGCCGATGCGGACATCACCGTCGCGTTCGCCACGCTGGATCGGGCGCTGGGCCGCGACGGGATCACGGCGTTCGTCGTCGAACGTGGCACGCCTGGCTTCCGGGTTGGCAGCCACGAGCGGAAGATGGGAATCCGCGACTCAGTCTCCGCCGAGCTGATCTTCGATGGCGCCCGCGTGCCGGCCGCCAATCGGCTGGGCGACGACGGCAAGGGCCTGAAGGTCGCACTCTCGGCGCTGGGTGCGGGGC
>DATAOD010000179.1:0-2712 GCA_036265975.1 Candidatus Limnocylindria bacterium | reverse complement strand
CGTCGACAGCGATCACTCCGACGCGGACCAGGCCCGCCTCGGCGCAGAGCGCGAGCACTTCGCCGAACAGCTCGGCCAGCGCGCGCTCGTGGCGCTGGCCGAACCGCGCGATCGTCGTGTGATCAGGCGCGCGGTTGGCGCAGATCACGCGCGTGGCGACGGCCTCCACGCAGCGACGCTCAATCCGCCGCGACGAGCGCTCGCCGATCGCATAGCTGTAGAGCAGCAGCGCCACCATCATCGCTGGATCGTGCGCCGCCCGACCGTGACCATCGACGCGGTAAACCGCGTAGAACGCGCTCAGATCCAGCCGCGCGACGGCGTCGATCACCAACCAAGCCAGGTGTCCTTCGGGCAGCCACTCGCGCAAACTCGGCGGCAACAACAGCTCCCGATCACGATCACACACGAGCAAGTTCTGCGCCACCCCGGCATCGTCTTAATAGTGCTTTGTTAGGTCTGCTCACTCGTCTTGGCGGATCGCGCGGAGCGGGATCTGGTCGAGGTCGACGGGCTGGTGGCAGGTTTGGCAGCGGCCGGTCCAGCACTTGAAGATCGGCTGCATCAGCAGCACGGCCTGTGGGAGTGTCAGGCCGGCCGCGGGCGAAAAGGGTGCAGCCGCTCGAGCGTGAGGAATCCGTGGGCGGCGCTCACCAGCGCCGTGTGGTGGTACCACCCGAGCCAGGAGCGGCCTTCGTAGTGGTCCAGCCCGAGCTCGCCTTTGAGCTGCTTGTAGTCGAGCTCCATCTTCCAGCGCATGCGTGCCAGCCTTGCGAGCCGCTCGGGCTTGGTGTCGGCGGGCAGGTTTGAGATCCGGTAGTCGGTCGGCTCCTCCTGCGCGTCCGGCCATTCGGCGATCAGCCATTCCTCGCGCGGCGGCACCTCCGCACCTTCGCGCCACCCACTCCGGCGATCGTCATCGCGCCAGCCGTGGGCAGCGTGAACCCGGGCGAGGATGAACCTGGAGGTGACCGGTTCGCCGTCGGGGCCGTCGCGGAAGGTGACCGTCTGCGCACTATCCGCCCCGAGCCGGCCGATCAGCTCGCCGACTGGTAGGGGCTTGCGGTCCGGCCGCGGCCGGCTCGGCCCGCGAGTCGCGCCCCGCTTCTTGGGCGGCACCGCGAAGGAGGTGCCCTGCTCGAACACCTTCGTCTTCGGCCCGACCGACAGCACGTACTCGCACCCCGCCTGGTCGAGGCGATCGCGCAACCAGGTGTTCTCACCGTAGGCGTGATCGCCAAGCACCGGCGCCCTGGGAACATCCCAGCCCGACGCGCGCTCGACCAGCTCGACCCCCAGCTCGGGCTTGGTCTTGAACTCGACCTCATCGGGGATCTTTGCCTTGCGCCGTCGCTCCAGGTTCGTGCACCAGTCCTCCGGCAGATACAGCGCCCACCCCAGCGGCACCGTCCCCCGCGCTCCGACCGCGTGCACCGACACGCCGATCTGACAGTTACCGGTCTTCCCCAGCGTCCCCGAGTACTGGCGCTTGACGCCCGGCGAGTCCTTGCCGTCCTTGGGAAACCCGGTGTCATCCAGCACCCACGCCTCAACATCAATCTCCGGCGCGACCCGCACAGCCACCGCCTTGACGACCAGCGCCGGATCCCACGGACTATCGGCCACAAACTGCTGCATCGACTGATAGTCAGCGTCATCGCCCAGCCGCGCCACCATCGGCTCAAGCGACTTCCGGGCTCCCTGCTCCAGCAGCCCCCGCAAGAACAGCCCGCCGTTGACCAATTGCACCGGTCGGTTCATCGCCTCGGCCAGCACCTCGCCGGCGAACGCCTCAAGACGCTCTCGGACCGCCGAGGACGGACCAACCTCACCACCGCGCACAGACCTCGCCTCGGCCACAGCGCCCATCATCGCCTCCTCGCGCCCGACGACACGGACGCCAACAGGGTTCGCCGTGATAGACGCGAACTCCTACCCCAGACCTAACAAAGCACTATTAAGCCTCGATCGTGCAGTAGGGGCGGTGGGGGCGGGGTTGATCCGCGGTCGGGCGCGGCAACTGCTGTGGTCGGTGGCGGGTTCGGCGTCCATGGGTTGCCGGGCGCTCGAAGTGGCTGGTGTGGCGGCAGCGGGAGGTGTTTCGCGACAGCGCTGATCGGGCGCTGCCTGCGTGGGGAGGTGGTGGTCGTCGTGGCCTGCGGCGGCGTCAGCCAGCGGGTGGCGGGAGCGCCTGGAGACGTCCGAAGGCGGCAGCGAGCTGGCTGGCCCAGGGCCAGCTGGCCTGCAGGGGTGGCGCGGCGAGCGTGGAAGGCGAGCCGGGCGGCGGTGTGCAGGAGCCGGTAGCGCAGCGTCTTGGGTTCGCAGGTCGGCAGTTCCCCGTCGAGGCACAGTGCCTGCGTCCAGACGCCGAGGTCTTGGGCGATCATCGACAGCTCGAGCCAGACGGCGTTGAGCGCGAACTCGCGGAACGGGAGATTTTCCAGGCCGGTCTGCTTGGCGGCGCGGACGCGGTCCTCGGCGTTGGCGCGGCCGCGGTGCAGCCGCTCGAGCTCGACCGCTGAGCCGGCGAGGTCGGTCAGCGTGGCCTGGAAGCGGTGCCCGTCGACATCGGTAAACGACAGCTGCGCGCCGGGGTGCGGGCGCTCGCGGCGCACGATCACGCGCGAGCCATCGGGCCAGTCATAGAACTCGAGCAGCGCGGTGATCTCGGCGACCTGCGCGCCCTCGCGCAGCTCGCCGTTCTGGCGCAGC
>DATAOD010000178.1:0-1756 GCA_036265975.1 Candidatus Limnocylindria bacterium | reverse complement strand
GGCCGTCGCGTCCCAGCGCGCGGACGACGGGATCGCCGAGTCCATCGTATTCGGCGCGGCGGGCGACACCATCACGGCTCGGACGGTGCTGGGCGGCGACGTGGTTGCCAGCTGGCACGCGCCGGCCGAGATCGCGAGCCTGGCCTTCGATCCTGCCAACCGGCGGCTGCTGGTGGGGCTCGCCCACGACGGCACGGTGCACGCCTACGACACGGAGGTCTTCCTGGGCGCGGTCGGAACGCGCGATCCGCCGCCGGAGGGCGCTTCGATCGATACCGGCCTGTCCGGCGTCCTGCAGATCGACATCCCCGAGGGACAGCCGAACACCCTGTTTCGCGGCCCGGACGGCCTCGTCGCCGTCGAGCGTGGCACAGGCGTGGAAGTGGCACGCAGCGACCTGGTGGCCGGCGGCGTCGGCTACGTGCCCGCCAGCAGCAGCAACGACATCAGCAGCGGACCTTTCGTGGTCGCCACCGACATGACGAAGGGGCAGCTGGACGTCCTGGACCCGGCGTCGCTCCTTCCCGTCAAGAAGGCGAACCAGGGAGATCGCAGCGAGCCGCTGCCCTCGCAGCCCGTCGGCCCCATCCAGGTGCGCGGACAGGGCGATGACCTGCAGGTGTGGGTGCCGGTTGGCCAGCTGGCCGCAGACGACGAGCATCCCGTGGTCGACGGTGGCATCACGGTCTTCGACCAGCGCGTCAACCTGATCGACACGGCGCCGCTTCCCGGCCGGCCGGTGCTCATCGGCTGGAACTCGGTCGCCAACATCATCTACATCGCCGGCGAGGACTCCAGCGAGAAGGCGCCCGCGGTGTGGACGGTCCAGCCCATCGGCAACGGCGGTACGCAGTCCGCCGGATTCGCCACGTTCGACACGACCGTGCTCCCGGCCACGGCGAGCGCCATGGCGTTCGACCTGAACGACCACGACCAGGATGCCGATCACGAACGACTGATCGTCTCCACCCAGGCCGGGCCTGACTCCGCTTCGCTTCTCCAGATCGACGCCGGCAGCAACGCGTTCGCCTGGCGGCTCTCCGGCGTGATCTTCGGCTCGATCCTGGTGGCGCTGATCTACTGGCTGGCGGCCAGCATGTTCCGCCGCCGCCGGATCGCGGTGCTGGCCGGCATCTTCATCGCAGCTGACGCCATGAGCTACGTGATGAGCCGGATCTCGATGAATGACATCTTCGTGGCCGTCTTCATCACCGCGGCGTATCTTGTGTTCTGGCAGGTCTGGTCAGGCCGATGGGCGCGAAGCGCCTGGTGGGCGCTCCCCCTCGTTGGAGTGCTCATCGGCCTGGCAGCCGCCACCAAGTGGGTCGGCATCTACGCCCTGGCCGGTATCTGGATCGCCGTGCTGGCCCGATCGGCCCTCGGCCGGTTCATCCTGGTCGCGAGCATCGGCCTTCTTGCCGTGGTGGCCGGCATCGACGCCCCGTGGCCGTTCACCGCCCTGGTGCTGGGCGTGCTGGCGCTGGCGCTCCTGATCGTCTGGGTGCGGCCCATCGAGTTGGAGCTGCGCGATCTCATCGGGCTGGCGGCGACCATCGCGGTGCTGTCCGGCATCGGCCTGGCGTTTGCCATGGCCTACAACCAGGTGCCGGACGCGCGAACGCCGAACGGCGCGGTGGAGCTGGTGTTCAGCGTGCTGGCGCGCGCGACACAGGTCGCCTGGCCCGCCTGGATCATGCTCGGCGTGGCGGCCGTGCTGCTGGTTGCCAGGGCGATATGGTCCTTGCGCGATCCGGAC
>DATAOD010000177.1:0-4136 GCA_036265975.1 Candidatus Limnocylindria bacterium | reverse complement strand
AGTTCAACTGGCCCGGCGGACCGGCAACGATGGGCGAGCACCTGGCCGATATCGGCCGGCGGGCCGAGGAGGCGGGCTTCCACTCGCTATGGGTCTGGGATCACTTCATCCAGCTGCGGGAGTGGAGTGATCCGCTGCTGGAGGGATGGCTGATGCTGGCCTTCCTGGCGGCCGCGACCAAGACGATAAAGGTCGGCACGCTGGTGACCGGCGTCACATACCGTCACCCGGCAATCCTGGTGAAGCAGGCGAGCACGCTGGACGTCCTCTCCGGTGGTCGCTCGTACTTCGGCGTTGGCGCGGCGTGGAACGAGCGCGAGCACAACGCCTTCGGCGTGCGCTTCCCGCCGATCGCCGAGCGGTTCGAGAGGCTGGAGGAGCTGCTGCAGATCGCGCATCGGGCGTGGAAGGGCGAGACCGGGCCATTCCAGGGGCCACACACCGTGCTTACCGAGCAGATGGACAGTCCTCCACCGGTCCAGCGGCCGCATCCACCGATCCTGATCGGCGGCGGGGGTGAACGAAAGACGCTGCGGCTGGTGGCGCAGTACGGCGACGCAACGCACCAGACCACCGCCGACCCCGAGGTCATGCGCCACAAGATGGAGGTGCTGCGCGCCCACTGTGAGAGGCTGGGTAGGCCCTACGACGAGATCGAGCGGTTCTGCGGCCTGGACATCTCGGCACCGGGCCGGCGCAGCGCTCTGGCGGATGCCGACACGCTGAACAGCCGCGTCGACGCGCTCGCGGAGGCCGGTGCGCAGGGCCTGCTGTTCGTGCTGCCACGCCTGGCGGACAGCGACTCCATTGAGCGCTTCGGCGAGGCAGTCATCGCGCGAAGGAGCTGAGGAAGCCGCGGTCAGCCGCGGATGCCAACCGACGCGATGCCTCCGGTGAGCTTGTTCTGTGAGACCGCGTAGATGATCAGCGGCGGCAGCATGGCCACCAGGGTCGCAGCCATCACGATGTTCCACTCGGTGCCCACCGTGGTCACTTCGCGGGCAAGCGCCAGCGGGACAGTGAACCAGGCCTGGTCATCCAGGTAGAGCAGGGGCCCGAAGAAGTCGTTCCAGACGCCCAGGAACGTGAACACGGCCACGACCACCAGCGCCGGCACCGAGAGCGGCAGGATGATGCGCCAGTAGATGGTCCAGAAGCCGGCGCCGTCGATTCGCGCGGCTTCGTCCAGCTCCTTGGGGATGGTGCGCATGTACTGGCGCAGCAGAAAGATGAAAAACGGGCTGCCGGTGAACGAAGGCACGATAAGCGGCAGATAACCGGCAGGAAATCCATCGACGGTGCCATACCAGCCGATGTTGAAGAAGAGCAGGAACTGGGGGACCAGGAGCACCGGCGCGGGCAGCAGCATGGTGGCCAGCACGACCGCGAACAGCACGTTCTTGCCACGGAAGTTGAGCCGCGCGAAGGCGTAGGCGATCAGCGAGTTCGACAGCAGCGCGCCGATGATGTTCAGCGAGGCGAGCAGCAGGCTGTTGAGGGCGAAGCGCGCATACGGCTCCGATGGCTTGGTGAGTGCCTCGACGAACGTGCCCAGGTTGAAGTAGCGGGTCGGGAACCATTCCGGCGGGAAGGTGAAGACCGGCACATGGGCCGGCTTGAGGGCAGCGGTCAGCATCCAGCCCAGCGGCAGGATGATGAACGCGGCCAGCGCCAGCAGGCATGCGTACACGAAGCCGGTGTGCAGGACGGCGCGCACGTTCATCTCGATCAGACCTGGTAGAACACGAAGCGCTTCTCGAACCGGAACGTGACCCACACCAGCCCCAGGCCGATGACCGTCAGGATCCACGCCAGGGCGGCGGCGTACCCCATCTGCCCCTCCACGAAGCCACGCCGGTACAGCAGCAGCATGTAGAAGAGCAGGGAATCGGCGGGGCCCGCCGCGCCACCGGCGCCCGAGATGACGATGACCGGACCGATGATCACCAGCGCCGCGGTCAGCTCACCAATGAACAGGAAGAACATCGTGGGTGACAGCATGGGCAGCGTGATGTGCACGAACTTCTGCCACGGGCCGGCGCCGTCGATCCCGGCGGCTTCGTAAAGATCCGGTGGGATGTTCTGCAGACCTGCGAGATAGATGATTGCGTTGGTGCCCACGCCCCACAGGCCCATGATCGCGACCCCCCACAGCGCGAAACGGGGATCCTGGAACCAGTTCGGCGGATCCGCGATGCCGATGGAGCGCAGCATCTGGTTCACCGCCCCCAGGTCGCTGTTGAGCAGCGTGAACCACAGCACCGCGATGGCCACGCCGGACAGCACCGCCGGCACGTACAGGACCGTCCGGAACACGCCCATCCCCGGCAGGCGCTGGTTGAGGAGCAGCGCGACGAGCAGGCCGCTGATCAGGAACAGCGGCACGGCGATGACCACCCACGTCAGCGTGACTTCAAGGGACTTGTAGAACGACGGATCGTGCGCGAAGGCACGCATGTAGTTCTCCACGCCGATGAAGCGGCCCGGCCGCAGCAGCTGCTCGTCGGTAAAGCTGAGCCAGACCGCCCAAGCGAGCGGCACCAGCAGGAAGAAGATGAACCCGGCGATCCACGGCGACAGGAAGAGCCAGGCGGCACGCTCTTCGGCGTGGCTGGCCGGTGGGCGTGGCCGCCCCCGCGGCCGCCCGCCGGATATCTCCGGCGCGGCGTCGGCACCGCTCATCCTCAGCTGCTCACCCGGCGCACCGGAACCGCCCAGCGGCATGGCCATGAGGCCGCCTCCCGTAGCGAGGTTTAGTCGCCCGATGCGTCCGGGGCTTCGCTCTGCTCCTGCTCGACCTGGCTCTGGAACCGCGCCTTGTTCAGGCTGTCCCATCGGCTCCAGACCTCGGGCAGTGCCGCCTGCGCGGCCGCTGCCATCTTGTCGAGGATCGGTTGTGCGTGGGACTGCTTCTCAACCGTCAGCAGCCGCATTACTTCCACCGGATCCCAATTCTCTTCGCCGGGTGGCACGAACTGCAGCGGCCGAGCGTTGGCCAGCACTCGCAGGAACTGCTCCTTGATCGGGTCGTCCTTGCCGTAACCGGCTTCCTGGGCAACTTTGGTCGACAACGGCGGATCCGCCGTGGCCGTCATCTGGATCTTCTGACCGTCGGTCGCCAGGAACTGGAGGAACTGCATCGCGTCCTCCGGATGCCGGCTCTCGGTGAAGGTGCCCCACGGCGCCGTCCACGTGTCGACGAAGTCGTCCTGGCCCTGGACCACGAAGAACGGCGCCATGCCGAAGTCGATGTCCGCCTGCTCGTACGTCGGAACGGCGGTGAAGTCGCTCCACGTGATGGCGATCTGGCCCTGGGCGAACAGGTCGCTCTCCGCGACCGTATCCAGCACGCTGGGACTCGGCGCCAGCTTGTCGTTGATGAGCTCCGCCCCGATGTCGAAGGCGGTGGCCAGCTGCGGGGCGTTCATGTTGCCCTCGGCCGTGTGCCCATCGGTCCCGTAGATCGGATAGAAGTTGTAGGCGATGTCAGCGGGCATCGAGCAGCCGTAGACGTTCTTCGCCGGATCGCGGTCTGGCTTCGCCAGGCGACGGCAGATATCGGCGTACTGCTGGAAGGTCATGGAGTCATCGGCCGATGGATAAGGCACGCCGGCGGCGTCGAAGAGCTTCTTGTTGTAGACGAGCACGTTGCCGCCCAGGAAGGTGCCGATGCCGAACACGCCGTTGGTCGCGTCGTTCTCCAGCGCGCCTCGCGCCAGCCCACCGGGGTTGAAGTCTCCGATGCTCACGCCCCAGCTCTCGAGCTTGTCCGTCAGCGGAACGACGTAACCCGCCTGCATCCAGTCATCGCTTTCGATGATGGCGACGTCCGGCGGGTTGCCCGCCACCAGCGCCGTGTTGACCTTGGTGACGTACTCGTCCTCCGGATAGACGACAATCTCGACGTTCTTGCCTGGATGGCTCTTCTCGTAGGCGGTCTCGAACGCGTGGATCGCCGCCTCGTCGTCTCCCTGCGGGAACATCCAGACGCTGATGCTCGAAGAGCTCGTCTTGTCGCCGCGCCCGAAGCAGCCCGACAGCACCACGGCAAGGCCGACTAATGCGAATTTCCCGACGATCCCGCTTGTGCGCATCAGGTCCCCTCCACGACGGCTCGATCTGGGTTCCATCATCGG
>DATAOD010000176.1:0-3856 GCA_036265975.1 Candidatus Limnocylindria bacterium | reverse complement strand
CTACGGCCGCATCTACTCCAACCAGGGGGCGATGACGCCCGGGGCCTGCGATGAGACCGCCGATGGCATGTCCGAGGCGAAGATCGACCAGATCATCGCGGCAATGCGCGGCGAGCGGTACCGGTTCGCGCCGGCGCGCCGTGTGTACATCCCGAAGAAGAACGGGAAACTGCGTCCACTCGGCCTGCCATCATGGTCAGACAAGCTGGTCGGCGAAGTAGTGCGACTCCTCCTGGAAGCGTATTACGAACCGCAGTTCTCTGGCCATTCACACGGCTTCCGGAAAGGGCGAGGCTGCCACACCGCGCTGCGGAAAGTGCAGGAAACCTGGACCGGTACCGTGTGGTTCATCGAGGGTGATATCTCTGACTGCTTGGATGCATCGTCACACTGCTCTTTCCGCTGATTGTCATGATCAGAACAGGCTGTCGTTCGGGGTGGGTGGCTGGATACGCAGGCCTTTTCGGCGTCCGGTGCGCACGTGGACGGCGCGCAGTTCGCCGCGCTTGACACGCTGCATCAGGGTTTGGCGGGTGACGCCGTAGGCGAGGGTGGCCTCCAGCATGGCCAGCCAGCCTTCGGGTGCGTCATCGACGAATAGGGCGCGGATGTCGCGGGTGAGTCGGATCCGCCAGGGTGCGCCGGGGGTGAGTTGTTCGCCGGCGATGAATCCGTCGTTCAGCCAGCGGTGCAGGGTGGAGGGGGCGAGGCCAAGTTCGGCGGCGGCGTCGGCCACGGTGAGCGGTTCTCCTTCCTGCGGGTCGTCTCCGGGTTGGTGGCAGGGAATGTTCCAGTGATGGCGTAGTGACTGGACCCTACTCGCGGTGAACGACAATTCCCGTGCGGTGCGCCGTCCTTGCCGGTTGAGGATGCCGGCGATCTGCGCGTCGGGGTAGTGAACGGCGAGGCGGCGCACGAGTGCGACGGTGGCTTCATCGGTGCGAATTGCTGGGGGTTTACGTTTCAGCGGCGCGGTCAGCTCGCTGAGCGCGCCGCCCTTCCAGCGCAGCAGCAGCCGGGCTTCGCCGTGGCCGTGGTCGCGCTGGATGTTGATGTTGACCTCGTCGAGCAGGGTGCGCAGCAGCTGCTTGCGGTCCCGGTCGGTGGTGGTGGGCGCGGCCCACACCGTCTCGAGGTCGTCGCCGAGGGCGAGGATCGCGGCGCGTTCGTCGGCGGACAGCGTGGTCGGGCGGGCGGCCTCGCGGCGGGTCAGCTCGGCTTGGGCGGCGGCCAGCGCGGACAGCGCGGTTTCCCACTCGGCTTCCAGGCCGCGGGCCACCAGCCGGTTGTCGGGGTCGACTGCCCGGTAGCGGCGTTCGGCGGTGGCTGCGGTGTAGCGGGCGCGTTCGACCTCGCGTCGCCACTGGGCCAGCGCGGTGTCGTGGCCGTGTTCGAGTTGCTGGGCGGCGGCCAGGCAGGCGTGCAGGGCGGCCGGGGCGAGCGCGGCCAGGAACGCCTCGGCCACGGCGGCGTCGATACCGGCCCCGCCCACGCGCAGGTGCCGCGCGCCGCGGCCGTCGACGAGCTGGCCGCTGCCGGTGCAGTAGTAGCCCGGGGTGGCCTTGCGCGGCCCGTCGTAGTAGACCGCGAGCTTGCGCCCGCACACCCCGCAGCTGGCCAGCCCTTGCAGCAGCGCGGCCCCTTCCCGCACCGCGCCGGTGCCCGGCTGGTGCGCCCGGGGCCGGGTGTTGGCGCCGATGCGGGCCTGGTTGGCCTGGTAGGTGTCCCAGTCGATGAACCCAGGATGATGGTCGGTGATGAGCACCTCCCAGTCGGGCTGGGCGAGCGTGCGGCGGCGGGTGCGCAGCACCCCGTCGTCGCCGACATAGCGTTCGGCGCGGGTGCGCCCGAACACGTAGGCGCCGGCGTAGGCGGGGTGGGTGAGCACGTTGTGCACCGCATGGTAGGTCGGGGCCACCCAGGTGACCGGATCCGCCACGCCGGTGTAGCCGTGGCGGACCAGCGGGAACGCCAGCCCGTGCTCGCGCAGCCACAGCCAGACCCCGCGGGCCGAGCCGCACACCGCGAACCGCTCGAAGATCGCGGCGATGACGCCTGTGACGGCCTGGTCGGGGTGGCGCCGGATCCGCCCGGCCGGGTTGTCGGTGGTGTCCCAGATCAGCCCGACCGGCAGCGCGCGGCGCAGTTCGCCGCGGGCTGCCTTGTTGCGGATCCCGCCGTCGAGGCGGGCCCGCAGCACGTGCAGCTCGGCCTCGCTCATCGTGCCCTTGAGCCCGAGCAGCATCCGGTCGTTAAACATGCCCGGGTGGTACAGCCCGTCGGCGTCGCCGATCAGCGTGTTGGTCATGCCGGCCAGATCCAGCAGCCGATACCAGTCGGAGTTGTTGCGGGCCAGCCGGGAGACCTCCAAGGCCAGCACGAGGCCGACCCCGCCCAGCGCGACCGCCTCGGTCAGCTCGCCGAACCCGGACCGGCCGGTGGCGCTGGCCCCGCTGCGCCCGAGGTCGGCGTCGATGACCCGCACAGCGTGGCGGGGCCAGCCCAGCGCGACGGCGCGTTCGGCCAGCGCGTACTGGCGGTCGGTGGACTCGCGGTTGCGTTCCAGCTGCGAGGCAGTCGACTGGCGGATGTAGACGATCGCGGCCCGCCGCAGGTGCGCCGGAGCGAGCTTGCCGGCCTCATTCATCCCCGACCGCCCTCCGCTGGCCCGAGCGCGGGCTGGCCGCTTGGGCGATCAGGCGGGCCAGCATCGCCAGCGCGGCCGCAACGTCCGGGTCGGGAAGCTCGTTGATGATGTTGACCGGTGGCGCCGGAACCTGGTCCGGGAGCAGACTGAGCTGGGTGGGCTGCACGGTTGTCCTCCTCACACGGTGACTGCCGCGCAGCCTGCTCGCGTTGCACGCCGACCCCGGCGAGCAACGCGGCCACCAGCGTCGCGGCGTGGGCCAGATCGGCCAGCGACCCCAACGTCGCTGCCCCCGCGCCCTGCCCCGCCGCGTCCGATGCCGCGTCCGATGCCGTCGCCGATGCCGCGGCCGGAGACGAGTCTTGGTCGGTCCAGGCCGCAGGCAGCAGCGACTTGGACCCGTCGGGCAGCACCACCAGCAGCTCCAGCCGGCCGTGCCGGCGCATCCGACCCAGCACCCGCAGCTGGTGCCCGGCCAGCGGGTGCCGCGCCCGGGTGACCAGCACCGTCGCCGCCGGTGCCAGCCCGCCGCCATCACCCTGACCCGACCGCTGGCCGCTCACGGCCGCACCCGCCTGCCGTCCGCGCCGGAGAAGGTCGCCGGCCGACCCCCGGCGCGCAGAACGGCCTGGGCTACCAGCGTCAAGTTGGCCTCGTCCAACCCGGTCAGCGCGTCGCCGAGGTCGACCGCAACGCCAGCGGCCAGGCTCGCGGCGATCCGCAGCACCGCGGCCTCGCTACCCGAGCACCCCAGCCGCCCGCTGTCCACGGCGTCGACCACGCCCGACCAGTCGACCACGGCCATCACCGCGCCGGTCCACCCCGCACAGACCTGCACGAACCGGTCGACGAACTCCGCGCGCCCCAGCCAGACCCGGTGCCCGATCAGCAGCTCGGCGGCCGCCTGCGCGCAGTACAGCCCATCGGCATGCGCACGCAACGCCGCCGCGAGGTCCTCGATGCGGGTAGTGAGTCGGGGCTTCGTTCGACTCCGTGCCGTGGGAGCTGATGCTGAAGGCGGTGGCGCGTCACGCGACCCAGCCGTGGGTCATGCTGTATGTGGAGCGTTGGCTCAAGGCGCCGATGTTGAGGCCCGACGGAGCCCTGACTCGCCGGACACAAGGGACACCACAAGGAGGTCCGATCTCACCGTTGATCGCCAACATCTTTCTGCACTACGGTTTCGACACCTGGATGAGCAGGGAGTTT
>DATAOD010000175.1:0-9958 GCA_036265975.1 Candidatus Limnocylindria bacterium | reverse complement strand
CATGCTTCCCACCCAGAGGCCGGGCACCGGCGTCTCGAAGGGCGGGATGTGGTCGCGGTAGTCGACGGTGACGATCGGCTGTGCGAACGGCGCAGCGAATGACCACGCCTCCGAGATCCAGTCGCGGCTGAACGCGGGATTGATGCGCGCAAGGTGGGGTGCGAATTGGTCGACGACTTCATCTGTCGACAGGCGCAGCAACGGATCGTCCATCGGCCGGTAGTTGCCCAGGTAGATCAGATGCCGTCCGCCGTAGTCGGCGGGATCCATGTAGTTCGTGTGCTCCACCAGCGCCATGAACGGGAATCCAGGGTCGTTGACGTTCATCCAATAGCTGTCCGTGAGCCGCCGATCCAGCGCCAGCACCAGGCAATGGGCGCCGTAGGCCTGTCCCCATTCGTAGGTCTCGCGATAGTCGGCGGGCAGCTCCGGCACCAGCCGGCAGGTCAGCCGAACGGCCAGGGTGGAGACGACGCGGTCCACGCGGATCGGCGCGCCATCAGTCGTGAAGACGGTCAGGCCTCCCACGGGATTGGTCCGAACCTCACGGACCTCCGTGCCGAAGCGCAGGTCGCCCCCAAGCTCGCCGATGCGCTCCGCCAGCCGGTTGTACAGCCGCTGGAAGCCGCCGCGCAGATAGCCAAGCTCGGCGGTGCGGTCGTGGACGCGCGCCCAGAACCAGGGCATGGCGATCTCGTCCGCAAGCGCGCCGAACTTGCCCTCCAGAAGCGGACCCCAGACGATCTCGTACCCGCGCCGGCCCATGTGGTGTCGGATCCAGCCTGACGCGGTCTGACCCTCGAGCCGATCCGGGCTGCCGAGCATCTTCAGGTACGCGAGCCAGGCGCCCATCCGGAATCGGTCGATGAGGGGCAGCGGCCTGAAGCGCAGCAGCGACATGGGCGAGTCGAGCTGCCGCACGCGCTCGCCACGGAGCGTGACGGTCAGGGGCCGTGGCCACAGCAGGTCATCACCCAGTCCAAGCTCGTTGATGAGGCCGATGGCGTGGCTGTCACCCCGAAAGAGGTGGTGATAGAACTTATCGAGCCACATCCCCGGCTCGATCTCGAACCCCGCGGCCAGCCCGCCGGGGAGCTTCTCGCGTTCGATGACGATGACCTCGTCGCCGCGCTGCGCCAGGCGATAGGCGACCGTCAGGCCCAGGGCCCCCGCGCCGAGGACCGCCGTACGAGTCATGTCACTCACTGCGGCCGATGGTAGGGAATCAAGACGTTGAGATGCCGGTAGTCCTGGATGAGGTACGTGTCATCAGGCAGGACCGGCAAGTCGGAGCCGAACTCGGCATCCAACACGACGCGGAACACATTGACCGGCGAGGTGTGGTCGGTGAAGCCGTGCTCCTCCGGCTTGGCATCGGGTAGCGCCATGGCCAGCAGGATCCCGTATTTCTGGCTGACCTCGGCATCAGTCGCCTGCAGCCAATTGAAGTTCTCCTGGTCGCGCGCGAAGCGCTCCGGAAACGGCCCCTCGTCGGCCTGAAGGATGACGATCGGGCGCTTGTCCTGGGGCACGTCCAGGAGATCGTCGACCAGGTGCAGCAGCTGGTCGTTGGCCCAGCGCAGCTGCTGGACATACGCCTCTTCATCGGTCCGGTCGCGCGTTTCGTCCGCCGTCGGCTCCGATCCGTCTGCGTCGAAGACGTAGGGCGGATGCGGCAGCAGGAAATGCGCGAACACGAACTTCGGCCCGGGTCGCGTCGCTGCTTCGCGCAGCGCCGAGAATTCGTACAGCGTGGTGGCTCGCGCCAGCGCGGGGAGCTCAGTGGTCTCCGGGTCCAGGTCCTGCGCGGATCCTTGCTGGACCAGGCTCCAGGCGGTGGTCGTCAGGAGCGCGGCTGCGAACTCGGATCCTGTGCCGTAGCGCATGGAGACATCGGCATCCACGTTGGTGGCGCTTGGCTCCCAGTAGTTGCCGATGTGCACGTACTCGTAACCCATCTGCTTGAAGGTGACGGGCACGCTCAGGGAGCTGCGCAGCGCCAGGTGGATTGGGGCGAACGAGATGGGATCGGTCCAGCCCATGTCCTTGGGGTCAAGCAGCCACCCGTTGAGCGAGCTGACCAGCGAGTAGGCAGTCTTCGGGTAGTTCGCCCATGCATCGGCGGCGACGGAGAACCCGCGCTGCTTCAAAGCATCCAGGAACGGCGCGTTGTCGAAGCCATAGTCGGATGCCAGCGTCTGTGCGCCGGCATATCGGTCCAGGATGATGTAGTAGACGTCCGGCTTGTGCGCTGGGGCGGCGACATGCTGCAGGGGCATGGCAGATCCCGGCGTGCCGATGCGCGACACGCCAACAGCGAAGCCAATCACCCCCGCGGCGTTGATTGCGACCAGCGCCAGCGACACCAGGTTCGCGAAGCGGGTCGCCTCATGGATCCTGGTGCTGCGCCCGCGAGACAGGCCCACGAGGCCTGCCAGCAGCAGGACGACGTACCCGCCCGCCAGCCAGAGCCGCGCCGCGTCATGGGCGCCGAGCAGGTTGGCGGCATGTCCGAACGAGAAGAAGCCGATGAGGATCAGGCTCGCCGCCAGCGCTCCGCGCTGCCAGTCGCGGTAGAAGGCTGCGAGAAGGAAGGCCAATAACGCCCCCGCGACGACGCACGCTACAAGTGGCAGCCACAGCGGGTCCAGATTGACCTGCTGGATGGCGTTCTGGCCGAACAGGAAGAGGGGTGGCACTGCGGCGAACAACGCCGGATGGATGGGCAGCGGTGGGCGGGAGTCCACCGGGTCAGGATATCGGCGTATTCAGCAGGTAGACGGGCCAGCCGTCGACGTTGGTCGCCAGCCGATAGCGATCCCGCACGAAGTCGCGCAGCGGGTTCAGCAGGTCGGCGTTCCTGCCGTCAATCGGCAGGGTCCGCCGCTCGATCAGCAATGGCGGCAGACCGGCAGCTCCCGGTTGTGCCGAACCGGCGTCGACGATGACCTCGGGAGGAGAGGCCCGCCAATCGGAGAGCACCTGCTCGATCAGCCGCTGACTGGTGAAGCCGGGCGTGGTCAGCGGCAGCAGGTAGACGTAGGGCGACGCGGCCGGACGGTGGCTGTCAAGGTAGATCTCCGGAACGTTGCCCCACACGAAGATGTGCGCGCTGGCCGGCACCTTGTTGTCGACCCACGAGGCAACGGCGTGGCTGCGTGCCGCCTGGCCGCTGCGCGCCTGCATGGCCATGGTCGTCTCCGCCGCCGACAGCAGGCCCGATACGCCGAATGCCGCCACCAGGAACGCGGCGATCACCGCGCTGCGCGCGAGGTGCGGGAAGGTGCCCCTGATCCGCAGATGATCGAGACCGGCCGGCGCCAGCAGGGCGAGCGGCGGCACCAGCAGGGTGGTGTAGTGGAGCTCCAGCCTGCCCTGCAGCACGATCAGGAGGACAGACACAGCGATCCACGTAACCGCCGCCGCCGCAAGCGCCGCGCGTCGCGGTTGCGTCATGAGACTGTGCATTCCAGCTGCCGCCAGCACGGCCAGCGGCGAGAGGACCAGGAAGGCATGCAAGGCTTCGCCGGCAATTGGGCTGTCGTAGCTCGCCAATCCCGCGTACGCCCGGTTGTAGCCGATGATCGCCTGCAGGGCTGCCCCAGTGGCGCCCATGGTGCCAAGGCCGATGACGAGTCCCGCCCAGACCAGGATGCCGCCACAGAGGATCCAGAACGTCGCCTTCAGCCTGGCGGCATGGTCACCGCGCAAGGTGGCCGCCACCACCAGCGCCACGAAGGCCGGCGCCGCCTGAAGGGAGATGGCGGCGGCGACCGCAGCCAGCGCGCCGGCAGCCAGCCAGGTCCGAATCCGTGAAGAGCCAATGAGGCCGATGCGGACCGCGGCGACTGCCGGGAAGACCGCCACCGTCTCGCCCAGACCACCGCCCAAAGCCAGCGGGAACGAGGCGAGCTCGGCCACGCACAACGCGCCGGTGGCCCAGCCCAGGCGGCGCCAGCCGAGGGCGCGCAGCGTATCGGCCACCAGCGTGCCCGTCAGCGCGACCGATGCCACCGACAGGATCCAGGAGACCTTCCACGCTCCCAGCGTGCCGCTGAGCAGCTGCCCACCGGCAATCAGGAAGTACATGCCCGGTGGCTTGTGGTCGAAGACCTGGACGTACGGCAGCTGGCCGATGCTTAGCCGATCGCCGATGACGCTGAACACGGCAGCGTCGAGGCTCGGCGCCAGCAATCCGGGAAGCAGCGCGATCACGGCAAGGGCGATGACGGGTGCGCCGAACAGGAGGTACTCGACTCTCGGTCGGGCAGTGACCGTCGGTACCCCCGCGCTCGGGAACGGCTGCGCGCCTGCGGTCATGTGACGAAGCGCCTGCTGCGGGGATCGCCGCCGCAGTTTGCGTCAGCGCGGAGCCAAAAGCGAGTGGTACATCCGACGCATTCGCGGGCGGACGATACTCTGCCAAGGTGGCGCATATGACCGGCTACGAGGACCGGATGCGGGGCTTCCGAGCGCACGTCACGCGCTCGCCGTTGCCAGTTGCGACACTGGTGGTGCTGGCCGTGTGCGCGATCTACGCGGCCGCGAACCTGGTCCTCGTCACCCAGAACTGGGAGTTCGACGACGTCCACGCCTACCTGGCCGCAGCCACGCGTCTGCAGGCCGGCGGGCCGTTGTACGTATCGGCTCCTGACCCGTCAGACCTCTACCTTTACGCGCCGTGGTTCGCCTTCGCCTGGATGCCCTTCACCTCGCTGCCGCGGCTCGCGGTGGAATTGGGTTGGGCGGTGGTGCTGGTGGCTGCCACGCTTGCGGCGCTCTGGCCGCTGCGCCGGACTCTTGCCGGCGTGGCGCTGGTCCTGTTGCTGGGCGGCCTGCTGTACCGGACGGCCGGGTGGGGCAACGTCCAGCCGCTGATCGTGGCAGCGCTCGTCTACGCATTGCCGACGCGTGCCGGACCGTGGGTCGCCGGCGTCGCCAGCTCCCTCAAGCCGTGGGCGATCCTGGCGGTGCCGGTGTACGCCTGGCGGCGGGAGTGGCGCGCCGTGGCAATCGTGCTGGGCGTGGCAGCCGTACTGTGGCTGCCGGCGCTCGCGTTCGGCATCGGCTCATATCCGGCCGGCGCGCGCCTGCCGAACCTGTACGACGCGACCATCCTGCTGGCCGCTCCCGGATTCCTGCGCCGTGACCGCTGAGGGGGCCGCTCCCGCCTCTGCCGGCGCACTGCGTCGCGGCTGGCTCGTGCCGGCGCTGATCGCCGCCTTCCTGGTCGTTCAACTTCTGGTGCCCACCATCGCGCTGTTCGGCCCGCGGCCCGCGCGCTTTGGCTGGCAGATGTATTCGGCATTGCCGGATGTGCCCAGGGCGTTCGTGGTCGAAGCAGACGGGTCGGAGCACGAGATCGACCTCCAGCACCTGTTCGCGGTCCAGCGCGCGGAGATCGACTACGTCGCGGTTCTGCGCACTGGCGTCTGTGACGCGACTAGTGCGACGGCCATCCGCCTGGTCCTGGCTGACGGTGAATCGCAGGAGGTCTCCTGCCGATGAGCGCGTTCCTGTGGCGGATCGCCGAGTCGCGTGCGCCCGCCCGGCCGCTGGCACTGGCGCGGATCGGCGCGGCCGCGGCCATGCTGCTGGAGCTGCCGAACTCGGGCGGCACGCTGCTACGTCTGGCCGATCCATCGGTCATCCATGCGCCCTATCTGGCCTGGACGCCGCGGCTGACCGAGCCGATGGCGTGGGCCCTCATCGGCCTCTGGCTCGTCTCCGCGCTGGCCCTCATGCTTGGCTGGCGGGCCCGATGGAGTGGCGCCGTCCTCACCGCGACTTTGGCCACGGTCCTGTTCGCGGATCAGCAGACGTACAGCAACCACCTGTTCCTGATGCTGCCGGTGGCTGGGCTGCTGACCGTGGCGGACAGCGGAGCTGCCATCTCCCTGGACGCGCGGCGGGTCGGCTCGCGCGACTGGGTGGCTGGGTGGCCCGTGTGGCTGCTCTGTGGCCAGGTGGTGATCGTCTACGCGTTCGCCGCGCTCTCGAAGATGAATCCGGACTTCCTTTCCGGCTCCGTGGTGGCGAGCTACCTGCGTCGCGACGGGGTCCTGGCGATTCCGGGGTCGTGGCGCTCATTCGAGCCGATGTTCGTGCTCTCGCTGCTAGCCGTGTCCTCGGAGGCCTTCTTGGCCCTGAGCCTGTGGTCGTCGCGACGGCGACCGGCCGCCATGGTGATCGGGTTGGGGCTGCACGGGTTCATCACCGGCTGGCTGAGCCCAACCATGTCGCTGCTGGTCTTCTCTGTCCTGATGGTGCCGCTGTACCTGCCCTTCCTGGACGTGGAGCCAGCCGGCCGCGTGGTGGTGTGGGACGACGGCTGCGGGTTCTGCGAAGGCTGGGTGCGATGGTTCCGGCGCCTGGACTGGATGCATGGCCTGCGCTTCGTCCCGCGCTCGTCCCTGGCTTCCGCGGAGCTGCCCGTCGACGAGGACGCGGCCGCGAGGGCGCTGCAGTTCGTCCCGCCGCACGGTCGTGTGCGGGGCGGCTTCGCGGCGGTGACCCGCGTGCTGGAGCTGCTGCCGGTGAGCTTCCTGTGGGCGCCCCTCCTGCGATTGCCGCCGGTCGCGGCTATCGGGGAGCGGGTCTACCGGCGCGTGGCGGCCAACCGCAGCTGCGAGCTCCCTCTGCGTGCGTCCGGTGCGCCGGCGGAGTCGCGACGAACGTAGACCACCCATCCACTCGTGCGGTCCAGCTCCGTGTAGCGCTCTCTGACGAATCCGCGCAACGGGTCAAGCAGGTCCAGGTCACGACCGTCGGACGCCAGCGGGCGAGGTATGAGCAGCTGCTGGAATCCCGGCTGCCCGGGAGCCGTTGACCCGGCGTCCACGATGAGCTTCGGCGGATCTCGCTCCAGGTCGGCCAGGGTCGCGGCAATCAGGGCGGGCGTCGTGTAGCCGGGCGTGACCAGGGGGTACATGTACGAATAGGACGTGGCCGATTCCCGGTCGCTGTCCAGGTACACCTCCGGCTCGTTGCCCCACACCCAGATCCGATCCTCTGCCTCCGATTCCTGGTCAAGGATTTTGGCGATCGCCACGCTCTGGGCGTGGTCGCGCGATATCGGCCCCAGCTCCATGGCCCCTGCCACCCCAGCTGCCAGCGCCGAGATGACGCAGGTCGCGGCAATCGGGAGCAGGAGTCGCGAGCGGTGTCGCTTGGGCAGGGCACGCAGCCGTTCGGCTCCAAGCCCGGCAAGCAGTGCAAGTGGTATGGAGAGCGGGATGACGTAATGGGCGAACAGCCGTCCCTGCACCGCGAACGACACGATGGCAATGCCGATCCATGCCATGCTCGCGAGGGCGGCAGCGCTCCACACCCCTCCGCGACGCCGTCCCTCGGCGGCACCCATGGCGGCGGGGACCGCCAGGAACAACAGGGCCAGGAGCGTCCAGGCCAGGACCGGGCCGCCCAGTGCCACGCCGGTCCTGCCGGCCACGGACCGGTAGGCCGCGGTGTAGGTCAGAACGGCATCGGTAGCTCCACCGAAGGAGCCGATCACGGTCAGCCACGCGGCGACAAGGACGAGCGGGGCGAGGAACCCGGCAATTCCCGCGACCAGGACTGAAATGCCGGTGGCGGCGGACTTGCCGTTCCGCGGGATCATCAGCCACCCGATCGGAAGGATCGCTGGCAGCACCTGCACCGAGAGCATCGCCGCCAGGCCCAGGACGGCGCCGACGGCTGCAGGCCGGACAAGTTGATCGTCGCGGCCCCACGAGCCCAGGGCGAGGAGAAGGGCAACTGCCAGCAGCAGCGTCGCGAAAGGCTCGGTCAGGCCGCCGCCCAGCGCGGTGAGGTACTGGCCCATCACCACCAGGGCGCCGACGGCGGCTACCCAGCAGGCGAGAGCGCTCAGTCCCAGCCGGCGGCAGATGGCGTGGAGGGTGGTCGCGGTGGCAGCCGTCGCAAGGACAGACACGATCCAGCTGACCAGCCAGGGCCCGAACCACGGAAGGAGCGTTCGCGCGGCAACCAGCAGCAGATAGACGCCCGGTGGCTTGTGGTCCCACGCGTCCACGTAGAGCATGGCGCCGGCTCGCATGCGCTCGGCGACCTCGGCGAACACCGCCGCGTCAAGCGACGGCCCCACCAGCAGGCCCGGCGCAAGCAGCGCGGCCGCCAGGGCGACGCAGGCCAGGAAGATCCGCACGACGCCAGATTGTGGCCGACCCATCGACCCTTCACTGGCACTATCTGCCTACCGCGCCGTCATGGCCCGGGGGCCAAACTGGGAAGGTGGTGGGCTTGAGCCTCGAGCGCAGCGACCCCGCCACGCCGGCGGCCGGAGTGCGGATCCGCGGCGTGGCTGCGGCCGATGCTGCCCGCCTGATCCTGGGCCTCACCCTGGTCATGGGCCTGACGCTGCGCCTGGCGCCGATCCTCATCACCGATTTCCCGCTGCGTGACGGCGGGCTGTTCGTGACCATGGCCAGGGACCTCCAGGCGAACGGATTCGTGCCACCTCTCTTCTCGAGCTTCAATGCCGGCGACGTGCCCTTCGCCTATCCGCCGCTGGGCATCCTGGCCCTGGCCGCCGTTCCGGGCGATCCCATCGAGACGGCGCGCTGGCTGCCACTGGCCTGGAGCATGGCGGCGGTGGTCGCGGCGTGGCTGCTCGCCCGAGAGCTGACGGACGAGCTCACCGGCGCCGTCGCCGGCTTCCTCTTCGCCGTGATGCCAGTCACCTGGGCCATCGAAGGCGGCGGCGTGGCGCGCGCGCCGGGCCTGGCGCTCCTCCTGCTCGCCCTGTGGCGGGTGGCGATCCTGCTGCGGCACCAGTCGTTCTACAACGCCGCGCTGGCCGGCCTGCCGGCCGGGCTGGCGCTGCTGTCCCATCCCCAGGTCGGGCCCACGGGACTTGCCAGCGCGCTCGTGCTGCTTGCCTTCCGGCCTTCGTGGCGCGGCGCGTGGTGGCTGGTCGTTGGCGGCGCGGTGGCGCTGTTGGCCGCCGGCCCGTGGCTTGTCTCGGTGGTCTACCACTACGGATGGCAGCCGCTGCTCACCGCAACAGGCGCGCACGACACCGCACCGGCGCTGGCCCGGCTGCTGCTCTTCGGGCCGACGTGGCTGGGCGCGTTCGACTTCGTGGTGCCGTTCGCAGTGCTGGGCACCGCGCTGGCGCTGCATCGGCGAGTGTGGCTGGTGCCGGCCTGGCTGGTCGTGCTCCTCATCGTGCCCGGCGGGGAGGGCCGTTACGCCGCCGTGGCTTGGGCCATGCTCGCGGCTATCGGCCTCATCCCGGTCTTCGAAGCAATTCGAGCCGCCGGCGCGCAACGCGTCGCCATCGGCCTGGGGCTTGCCTTCGTCTTCGCGGTTGCGCTGGTGGCGGGCTACCGGCGCTTCGGTGCCCTCCCGGTGGCCACGCGGCAGGCAATCGTCGCCGCGGGGCAGCAGTCGCCGCCAGGAACGCGCTTCGCAGTCATTTCCGCCGACCCCTCTGACAGCCAGCCGCTACTCGACTGGTTCCCCACCCTCAGCGGCCGGATCAGCGTCGGCACCTACCAGGGCCTGGAGTTCACCACGCCGGAGCGCTGGCAGGGCGCAGTCGACGCCGATTCGGCGATCGAGGACGGCCGGATCCCCAGTGATGCGGACGTGGTCTTCACGGAGCCGTGACGATGCCGCGAATCCTGCTCCGACTGCCGCGACTGGTGGCGACCGCCGTGGTGGTGGGGGTTGGCATCAGCTTCCTGTACTGGGCCGCCGTGAAATGGGAGATGCCTGATGCGGCCGCCTACTGGCAGGCCGCCGAGCGTCTGCGCGCTGGCCAGGACCTGTATCCCACGTTCACGAACGTCGAAGCTTCCGAGGTGTACCGATACGCCCCGTGGTTCGCCTGGCTGGCGGTGCCGTTCACGTATCTGCCGATCCAGGTCGCCGGCGCCCTGTGGTCGATCATCCTGGTCGCCGCCTCCACGATCGCCGTGGTGCCGCTCGCCAGGGA
>DATAOD010000174.1:0-2697 GCA_036265975.1 Candidatus Limnocylindria bacterium | reverse complement strand
GCAGCGCCTCGCGAACCTGCTGGAGGCTCACCACGATGGATCCGGCCAGGACGCTGGATGCCAGCGGCCACATCACATCGGTGACGCGGCTGCTGCCGATGCCGTCCACGAAGCTGCGCCGCATCTGGATGCTGACCGGCTCACCCGCGGCCAGTGCGGCGGCAAACGGAGCGGCATGCTCGACCTCGGCCGCGTAGACAGGAACTCCCGGTCTCAGCGCGCGGAGCGCGCAGGCGATGCCGCTCGACAGGCCGCCGCCACCGAATGGCACGACCACGGCCGCAACCTCGGGCAGGTCATGGACGATCTCCATGCCGATCGTCGCGTTGCCGGCGATCATCGGCGCGGAGGCGAACGCGCTCAGGAACGTGCCCGGCACGTCGGGATGGCGGTTGTCGACCAGCGCCTGCCACCATTGGTCGACGGGCTCCTGGATGATGCGCACGCCCGCGTGTCGCATCGGCTCGAGCTTGGCCTCCGGCGCGCCATCCGGCACGACCACCGTGCAGGGGATGCCGCGCTGCGCGGCCAGCAACGCCACCGCGCGCCCCATGTTTCCGGCGCTCGCGGTGCCGATGCCCGCCCGCAGGTCGTCCGCTGCGATTGCCGCCAGCGAGTTCGCGGCGCCGCGCAGCTTGAAGCTGCCGACCGGCTGCACGTTCTCCAGCTTGAGGTGGATGCTCGGCTTGACGTCGTCCCCCAGCGCGACCAGCGGCGTGCGTGCGGCGATGCCGCTGATTCGGTCCTGCGCGGCGCGGATCTCGTCAAGGGAGACCGCCGTCAGCGGCTCCACTGCACTCGGCCTAGCCCAGCGGGATCGGCGTGCCGGAGCCGGTGGCCACGGCCTGCTGGTGGATCCAGCGCGCCGCGGCCAGGTCCTCCACCGCCAGGCCCAGTGACTTGAAGAGCGTGATCTCGTCCGGCGAGGTCCGGCCGGAGGCGAGCCCGGCGGCCAGCTCGCCGAGCTCGGCCACGATGTGGTCCTCGCCGATGGCGCCCTCGCGCAGCGGAATGAGGTAGTCGCCGGCCTCGGCGCGGGCGGACTCGCGACGGTCGACGAAGAGCCGCGCGCGCGCGACAGCTGCGTTGTCGAGCTCTCGATTGGCAGCCAGCGAGGCGCCCACCGCGTTCACGTGCGCACCGGGCGAAAGCCAATCGCCAGCCAGAACGGGCTGCGGCGAGGCGGTGACGGTGCAGATGATGTCGGCCCCGGCTACCGCCTCCTGCGCGCTGGCGCTCACCTCCACCGCAGTCCCGGAGGCCGAGGCTTCAGCGGCGAAGGCCTCCAGCCGATCACTGTGCGGGCTCCACGCCCGGACCCGCCGCAGCGAGCGCACCGCACGCATGGCGTCCAGGTGCGAGCGTGCCTGCGTTCCGGATCCCAGGATCGCGAGGTCGCCGGCGTCTTCGCGAGCCAGCAGCCGCGTGGCCAGCCCGCTGACCGCTGCCGTGCGGATGGCGGTGATGGCGATGGCGTCGATCAGCGCCAGCGGCGTCCCATGCTCGCCCTCGAACAGCATCACGAAGCCCTGGTGCGAGTCCACGCCCTGTCCGTGGTTGCCCGGAAAGACGGTGATGATCTTGACGCCCATCGCCGGCGGATCGGCAAGCACGGCGGGCATGGTTGCCAGTGACGAGGGCACTGCTGCCGGAACCGGCACGACCGAGCGGAGCGGGTTGTTCGCCTCGCCGCGCGCCAGGCCGGCGAGCGCATCGGCCATGAGGTCGATGCATCGGTCCATTGGCAGCAGCCGTTGCGCGGTTGCCCCGTCGATGGCCAGCATGCTGCGCGGCGCCTGCATGCTCGCCATGATGCCAGACTACGCCGCGAACTCGAGGAGGATGACCTGATGGCTCCGCAGGGAGATGGCACTCCGGAAAGCCCTTGGCGCCTGACGACCGCGCCGGGCACCAGCCAGTACGAGATGTGGCGCGACGACTCAGCCGAGCCGCCAGCGTTGGTGTGCCAGGTGAACAGCACCCAGCTGCGCTACCACCTGCGGGCGATCGAGGATCTGCATGCCTGGCTCAAGGCGCAGGGCGACTGGGTGCCGCTGGGCGCCGCCGATGAGCAGAAGGATGCGGCCGCAGGCACGGTCGAGGCCTTCGGCCGCGCGTCCGACAACCCGGTGAGCGGCTGGTACGGCCTGCGCAAGGGCTATCGAGGCCGCTTCGGGATGTACCTGCCGCCGTTGCTCGAGGCGCTCGGGCTTGCCGAGCTGGAGCACAACGCGCGCAACAACCGGATGCGCGCCATCTGAACGCGCGGGCCGCGCGGTCAGTGAATGATCGGGCGGTGGCCGGTGTCCTCGGAGCCCAGGCGGGTGGAGTCGCGCTCCGCCTCGACGTCGTCCATCACCTTGTCGAGGGCGGCATGCGCCTGGTCCAGGTGCTCCAGGATGTCGCGCATCCGCGCTGAGGGCTCATCGACCTCCTCGTCGCTGCCCTCCGCGGCCCAGATCATCCGTCGCGCGATCTCCACGAGTGCGTGAACCTCGTTGAGGTCGCTGCTGAGCTGGCCCAGTCGATCGTCATCGGTCATGCGTGCCTCTCCTGCGCAGCTGCCGCCAGGGTAGGGAACACGGTGGAGAAGGAATGGAGCGGGAGACGGGATTCGAACCCGCGACATTCTGCTTGGGAAGCAGACACTCTGCCAGCTGAGTTACTCCCGCAGCCGATGCCCGATTCTAGCAACCG
>DATAOD010000173.1:0-3711 GCA_036265975.1 Candidatus Limnocylindria bacterium | reverse complement strand
GCCGCCCGTGACATCGCCAGTCGCAAGCCAATCGAGGAGGGTGACCTGGTGATGAAGTCGGTCGTGGCCGACACCACCAACGAGACGGCCTTCACGCGCATCGACGAGGTCTTGGGTCGCGTCTCAGGCGTCACGGTCCTGACCGGCCAGATGTTGACCGCCAACATGCTCGCCTCCAACACCCAGGGCCAGGCCTATTCCATCCTGGAGCCTGGCCAGAAATACGACCCATCCGGGCCGGACATGCGGGCGGTCAGCATCTCGGTGCCCGATGACAAGGCCGTGGCCGGCACGCTGGTCCCCGGCCAGCTGGTCGACATGATCGTCACCATGGCCATCAACCCCGAAGTCGGGCAGACGGCCGAGCAGGCCAGCAAGACGCAGGGCGACTTCATTCCCGGACCGTCGACCAAGGTGACGCTGCAGTCCCTGACGATCCTGGCTCGCAACGGCGGCCTCTACATCCTGCGCACCGACCTGCCCACTGCGGAGAAGATCACCGAGCTGACGGCCGCGGGCGGCCAGTTCACGCTGGTCCTGCGACCGGACGTGGACGATCGAACCGCCGAGACCGATGGCTCCACCATTGACCGCCTCATCGACGAGTACGGGTTCCCCGTCCCCGTGCCGCCTGAGTTCCGGAACAAGCAGCGCGCCACGCGCTGACCAGATCCCGTTCCACGACGGGGAAGGAGGCGTCGGTCCGCAAGGGCCGGCGCCTCCTTGTTACGTCCCGTGGCTGGGTCGCGCCTGCCCGAAAGATCAGCGTTTGGTCACCTGGACGACGGCCCGCGCGGCGAAATGCCCGAAAGAACAAGCTGTCAGGCTTGCATCAGTGCCGCGTATGCAGCTTCCACCTGGCGCCGCGTCTCGTCCAGCGCGGCCGATCCGTCGATCACCACGTCGGCTACCGCCACTTTCTCGTCCTGCGGTGACTGGCTTGCCAGCCGTGCCTGCGCCTCCTCGGCGGTCATGCCGCGCGACGCCGCAACGCGCGACACCGCATCGGCCTCGTCGCAGCGCACGACCCACGTACTGTCGCAGGTGTCATGCAGGGGCGACTCGAGCAGCTTGATCGCCTCGATGCATGCCGCCTCCACGCCGCCGACCTCCAGCTCGGCCAGCCGCGCGCGCGTCTCGTTGCGGACCAGCGGATGGAGGATGGCCTCCAGGTCACGCAGCGCCTCGGGGTCGCTGAAGACGACCTTCGCCAGACGCCCTGCCTCGATCGTCCCGAAGCGCGCCTCGATCCGGCGCCGCGCCTCCGCGTCGTTGTTGCGGATCTGCCGCGCGACGGCGTCCAGGTCGATCACCGCCACTCCCTTCTCGCGCAGCCAGCCGGCCACTGTGCTCTTGCCGCAGCCGATGTTGCCGGTGAGCCCTATGACCTTCATGCCGTTTCCTCCCCCTGCGCCGCGCGCTGGCAGTGCGGGCAGAAATGCGTGCTGCGCTGCCCGATGACGATGCGCCGAATGATCCTCCCGCAGCGGTAGCACGGCTCGCCGGTCCTGCGGTAGACCGCCAGCCGCTCGGCATTGGCGCCCGGCTCGCCATCGGCTCCCACGTAGTCCGAGATGCTCGAGCCCCGGTTGCTGATGCCCTGGCGCAGGACGGACCGGATGGCCCGATGGAGCCGCCGCACCTCGTCGGGTGCCAGGCTGTCCGCTGCGCGCATGGGATGCAGGCGCGCCCGCCAGAGCGCCTCATCGGCGTAGATGTTGCCGACCCCGGCGATGAACGTCTGGTCCAGCAGCAGTGTCTTCAGCCGCGCGCTGCGTCCCTTCAGCCGTTCCGTCAGCCGCGCCACGCTGAACGTGGTTGCCAGCGGCTCCGGCCCGTGACGTCCGAACACGTCACCGACCCGATATGGCGCCTTCGCCTCCGCGACCCTCTTTGGCCGCCTGCGCCTGACAGCCAATCCCCCGCCCTCCCACAGGCCGATGCGTCCGAACTTCCGCACGTCGCGATAGCGCAGCTGCCGTCCATCCGCCAGGTCGAAGATCACGCGGGCGTAGGGATCGTCCTTCGTACCCGGCGCCGCCACGATCAGCGCGCCGGTCATCCGCAGTGCGACCGTCATCACGCGGCCGTCGTCGAGGTGGATGAGCACGCTCTTCGCCCTGCGCCCGACCCGCGAGATCCGCGCGCCCCGGATTTCCTCCGCGAAGCGCTCCGGCGGCTCGGGATGGCGGATGGTGCGTCCCCAACGAACCTCGGCGCCGGTGATCTGCGCGCCGGCCACCGACTGCTGCAGGTCGCGGGCAACCGTCTCGACCTCGGGGAGCTCAGGCACGGAATCAGTCTGCCACGGCTTCGGCCACGCATAGAACTGTGAGTTCTGAGGATGGTGGAATCGGGCCGGAACTAGCCGATTTCACAACGGACAGCGCTATTTCGGGCTGATTTCGGCGAATTCCGGTCATCCTGAGAACTCGGAGTTGTATCGCGAGCCCCGGCGCATCAAGCGGAAAGCGGCTCCGCGATGGCCTCCTCGGCCTCTTCCTGGGCAACCTCCACGGCCGACTTCGGGACGCGGCGCCATGCGCCGTCGTCCGAGCGGAGGTATCGGTCCATGGTCTCCCAGTCGGTGCCCACCTTGAGCGCGACCTCCAGCGGCGGGTCCAGCGGCAGGGCGCCCTCCATCACCTCGGAGGCAAGGGCGGCGAGCACCGGGAGCTCCTCCTCATCGGTCTCGAAGATGAGCTCGTCATGGACCTGCAGCAGCATTCGCGAGCGCAGCCCGCGCTCACGCAGAGCGGCGTCCATGCGGACCATGGCGATCTTCATGCCGTCGGCTGCGGTGCCCTGGATCGGCATGTTGATGGCCATGCGCTCGCCGGCGGAGCGCAGCGCCCCGTTGCGCGCGGTCAGCTCCGGCAGGTAGCGGCGGCGTCCCAGCAGGGTGGTGACGAATCCCTGGTCGCGGGCGAGCATGCGGATCTCGACGGTGTAGCGGCGGATCCCCGGGTACGCGGTGAAGTAGTCCGCGATGAAGCGCTGGGCCTCCTCGCGCGGAATCTTGAGCCGATCCGCCAGCCCGAAGTCCGACAGGCCATAGGCGATGCCGTAGTTGATCATCTTTGCCACGCTGCGGATGTGCGGCGTCACGTCATCGGCGGCCACGCCCAGCACGCGAGCAGCTGCCGCCAGGTGGATGTCGGAGTGCGCCGCGAAGTCGGCCTTCAGCCCCGCATCGCCTGAGACGTGGGCCAGGATGCGCAGCTCCTGCTGCGAGTAGTCCGCGCCAAGCAGCAGCTTGCCGGGCGGTGCCACGAACGCGCGGCGGATGCGACGGCCAAGCGCCGAGCGGATCGGGATGTTTTGCAGGTTCGGGTCAACGCTGGAAAGACGCCCCGTCGCCGCGACGGCCTGCTGATAGGTCGTGTGCAGCCGCCCGTCCTCGCCCACCAGCCCGGGCAGCGCGTCGACGTACGTGCCCTTTAGCTTCGAAATCTGGCGATGCTCCAGGATCAGGCCCACCGCCTCGTGCTTGTCGCGCAGCTCCTCCAGCACCGATGCGTCCGTCGAGTAGCCCGTCCGCGTGCGCTTCGTGCCGGTCAGCCCAAGCTCGTGGAAGAGGATTTGCTCCAGCTGCTTCGGCGACCCGATGTTGAAGTCGTGCCCCACCAGCTCGTAGATCCGCTTCTCCAGGTCGGCCAGCGTGGCGCCGAACTCGACGCTCATGGCGGCCAGCTGGTCGCGATCGATGGT
>DATAOD010000172.1:0-2859 GCA_036265975.1 Candidatus Limnocylindria bacterium | reverse complement strand
CGGTGCGGACGTGCACGGCTTGGAGTTCGCCGCGCTTGACACGCTGCAACAGGGTATGGCGGGACACGCCGTATGCCAGGGTGGCTTCGAGCGTGGCCAGCCAGCCCTCGGGGGCGTCATCGACGAACAGCGCGCGGATGTCGTCGGTGAGCCGGATCCGCCAGGGTGCGCCGGGGGTGAGCTGTTCGCCGGCGATGAATCCCTCGCCCAGCCAGCGGTGCAGGGTTGACGGGGCCAGGCCCAGTTGGTTGGCGGCGTCGGCCACGGTGAGCAGCTCTCCTTCCTGCGGATCGTCGCTGGGCTGGTGGCAGGGAATACCCCATGAGTGTCGGAGGCTTTGGACCCTACTGGCGGTGAAGGACAGTTTCCGTGCGGTGCGTCGCCCTTGCCGGTTGAGGATCCCGGCGATGTTGGCGTCGGGGTAGTGCACGGCCAGGCGGCGCAGCAGGTCGATGGTGTCTTCGTCGGTGCGGATCTTGGGTGGCTTGTGCTTGATCGGCACGGATAGTTCGGTGATCGCGCCGCCCTTCCACCGCAGCACCAGATCGGCGCGGCCTTCGGTGTGGTCGCGGTGCAGGCTGATGTTGACCTCCTCCAGCAGGGTGCGCAGCAACTGCTTGCGGTCCTTGTCGGTGGTGGTCGGCGCCGACCACAATCGGTCGAGGTCATCTCCTAGGGCGAGGATGGCCTGCTTCTCTTGCGGCGTCAGGGTTTTCGGCCGCGCGGTCTCTCGGCGGGCGAGTTCGGCCTCGGCGTCGGCCGTCTGCTGCAGGGCGTCGTTCCATTCCCTTTCCAGGGCGCGGGCAACCAGCCGGTTGTCGGGGTCGACGGCCCGGTAACGGCGCTCGGCTCTGCCGGCCCGGTAGCGGGCTTGTTCGACTTGCCGTCGCCACTGGGCCAGCGCCGCATCGTGGCCGTCCTCGAGTTGCCGGGCGGCGGCCAGGCAGGCCTGCAGCGCGGCCGGCGCGAGCGCGGCCAGGAACGCCTCGGCGACCGCGGCGTCGATCGCGACGCCACCGACCCGCAGGTGCCGGGTGCCGCGCCCCTCAACCAGCTGACCGGTGCCGGTGCAGTAGTAGCCGGGTGTGGACTTGGCCGGCCCGTCGTAGTAGACGGCGAGCCTGCGCCCACACCTCCCGCAGATCGCCAGGCCCTGCAGCAGCGCGCAGCCCTCCCGGACCGCACCGGTGCCCGGTTCGTGCGCCATCGGACGAATGTTGTTGCCGATGCGGGCTTGGTTGGCCTGGTAGATGTCCCAGTCGATGAAGCCGCGATGATGATCTGTGATGAGCACCTCCCACTCGCCTTGCGGGAGCCTACGGCGGCGGATGCGTATCCGGTCGTCCTCGCCGACATAGCGTTGCTGGCGGGTCTTGCCGAACACGTAGGCACCCGCATAGGCAGGATGGGTGAGCACGTTGTGCACCGCGTGATAGGTGGGTTCCACCCAGGTGATGTCGGCGCCGTGCAGGTAGCCGGCCGGCTGCAGCGGAAACCGCAGGTCTTGGTCGCGCAGCCACAACCACACCCCGCGCACCGATCCGGTCACCGCGAAGCGGTCGAAGATCGCGGTGATCAGCCCGGTGACCGCCTCGTCGGGATGCCAGCCGATCTCACCGTCGGCCTCGCCCCAGACCAGCCCGACCGGCAGCCCGCGGCGCAGTTCGCCGCGGGCGGCCTTGTTGCGGATTCCGCCGTCGAGGCGGGCCCGCAGGATGTGCAGCTCGGCCTCGGACATGGTGCCCTTCATGCCCAGCAGCAGGCGATCGTTGAACAGCGCCGGGTGGTAGACGCCGTCGGCATCGGCGATCAGCGTGTCAGCCATACCCGCCAGATCCAGCAGCCGATACCAGTCGGCGTTGTTACGGGCCAGCCGGGAGCACTCCAGCGACAGCACGATCCCCACCTGCCCGAGCCCGACCTGAGCAGCCAGCTCGGCGAACCCCGATCGTCCGGTCGTACTGGCGCCGCTGACGCCGAGGTCGTCGTCGATCACCCGCACCGCGCTGCGCGGCCACCCCAGTTTGGCGGCCCGGGTGACCAGGTCGTATTGGCGGGCGGTGGATTCGGTGTTGCGCTCAACCTGGGCCAACGTGGACTGCCGGACATAGACCACTGCGGGCCGCCGCAGATGGGAGGCGGTGATCTTGAGCTCACTCATCGGCGTCCACCTCGATCCTCTCCGGGGCGGCGGTCTTGGCGATCACGGCGGCCAGCAGCATGATCGCGGCCGCGACCGCCTCCTCCGGCAGGTGGTCCACCAGCGGCGCCGCTGGCCTCGGATGCGGATCTGGTATCAAACTGGGCTGGACAGGCTGCATGGGAGTCCTCCTTGCACGGTGACTTCCCTGCAGCCTGTCCCTGTGCTCGCCGTCTGCGCTCGGCCAGGTCGGCCACCGCCACGCACGCGGCCAGCAAGTCCGCCAGCGAGCCCAGCGTCGCCACGACCGCGTCGGCGTCGGTGCTGTCGGCGCCCTGGTCCAGGTCGGTCCAGGCTGCCGGGATCAGCGACTTGCTGCCATCGGGCAACACCAGCAACAACTCCAGCCGCCCGTGCCGCCGCATCCGGCCCAGCTCCCGCAGCGATTGCCCCTCCAGCGGGTGACGCCGCCGCGTGACCACCACCACCGAGGTCATCCGACCGCCACCGCCGCCAAATCGATAGTGGCCTCGCGGGCCGCCGCAAGGTCCTCGATACGGGTAGTGAGTCGGGGCTTCCTTCGACTCGATCGAGCACGCAGCCCTGATGGACCGGGTGCGCCTTCGAGTGAAGGACAAGCGTGTGCTGTTGCTGGTCAAGGCGTTCCTTAAGGCCGGGGTCCTCACCGAACTCGGCGAGAACAAGGACACCAACACCGG
>DATAOD010000171.1:0-2692 GCA_036265975.1 Candidatus Limnocylindria bacterium | reverse complement strand
CGAGAGCGCCTCGAGAGGCCGACGGGCACGCCGGCACGCCGTCGCTCCTTACACGCGCGATTGCGCAAACGGCAGGTTTCGGCCCCGGGTTCTGTCGCGACCTGACGCCCTGCCCAGGCCGCGCCTATGCAGCGCGCGCATCACGGCGTGGCACATCGCGCTCCCTCGTGTCGTCCCAGGAGGGCGCGAGTCCGGCGTGCGCGGAGACGCCTGCTGCTTGCCAAGGCAGCAGCGGAGCGTCTGCTGGCGTCGGATTGCAGCGGCTGCTCCCATTCGTCCAACTCAGCAGCGAACGGGCGCGCCAAGCGGCACGTCAGGACCGCTCATAGGTCATCCTCGGTGCTTGCCTCGACCGCCGCCGGGAGAGGGCCAAGACTGCTTGCCCGTGTGGAGGGCCGAAAGCAGACCAGCCCCTCTCGGCGGTGGTGAGGTGCCGCAAGCGGCAACAGGACGTAGCCCCTGTTGAGGGCCTGTCTATGAGCGCCCGCAACGGTACCTCCTGGTCGGGGCGCTGGGAAGCGGTCTGACCGATGAGGGAGTGCAGATGGGCGGATGCGCCGGCGTTGACTGGGCGGCGGAGAAGCATGACGTGCTGGTGGCGGACGAGGCGGGCGAAGAGCTGCTCGCGGCCACGTTCGCGCACGACGAGAAGGGACTGCGGGCGTTGTGTCGCACGCTCGTGAGGCTCAGGGTGGAGCTGGTCGCGATCGAGCGCCCGGACGGGCTGTTGGTCGAGCGGCTGTTGGATGCGGGGCTGCGGGTGCTGGCGCTGCATCCCAACCAGGTCGCGGCTGCCCGCCCGCGGTTTCGGGTCTCGGGCGGCAAGTCGGACCGGTTCGACGCGTTCGTGCTGTGCGAGCTCGCGCGCACTGACAGCCATCGGTTCCGGGTACTCGAGCCGGATACCGATGAGACCAAGGCGCTAAGAGCGCTCACACGCGCGCGCGAGGACCTCGTGCACGCCAAAGTGGCGCTGACCAACCAGTTGCGCTCAGAGCTTGAATGTTTCTGGCCCGGCCCGGTCGGCCTGTTCGCAAAGCTCGACAGCGCGATCTCGCTCGCGTTCCTTGAGCGCTACCCGAGCCCGGTCGACGCGCGAGGCCTTGGAGAGCAGCGCCTCGCCGCGTTCCTCGCACGCCAGCATTACCCCGGCGGCCAGAAACCCGCGCAGCTGCTCGCGAAGCTCAGACGCGCGCCCGAAGGCCGGGTCGGCGAGGCGGAGCTGAACGCGCGCCGGCAGCTCGTGCTCGGGTTGGTCGCGACGCTCAAGACGCTCATCGCTCAGGTCAATCAGCTCGAGCGGCAGATCGCCACCGCCGTGCGCGCCCATCCCGACGGTGAGATCTTCCTCTCGCTGTTCAAAGATCCCAACAGTGTCGTCACGGCCGCCGAGCTGCTGGCCGAGATCGGCGACTGCCGAGCGCGCTACCCGACCGGCGACGCGCTCGCCGGCGACGCCGGCCAGGCCGCGGTCGCCATCGAGTCCGGCAAGCGCAAGGCGGCGTGCTTCCGCTGGGGCTGCAACAAGCGGCTGCGAGGAGCGTTCTGCACGCTGTCCGACAGCACACGGCACTGGCACCCTTGGGCGCAAGACCGCTACGCCGCCGCAAGAGCCCGCGGCCACGACCACCCGCGCGCGATGCGCACCCTCGGCCGCGCTTGGTGCCGCATCGTATGGCGCTGCTGGCAAGACCGCGTCCCCTACGACCCCGCCCGCCACCGCGGCCTGCAGCAGCACGTCACGGTCACGATTCCCACCCCGTCGGGGCCCCGCCCCGACCTCGCTGCCACTCAGCGGATGGCCGGTGCGGCCGTCACCCACAAGGCGGCCCAACGGGCCGAGCGCGAAGCGCTTGACGGCAAGCCGCCATCCGCTCACCCACCGGCTTGACACAGGACGTCTGCTTTGTACGAGGCTGTCGGGCAAAGTCGCGCAATCGGGGCTCGCGCCGGACGGTGGGAGAGAAGCGGCGCTCGTTTGACTTCCGGGAGGCCGATTCCCACCAACTCGACAGCCCGGGCACGCTCCGTATGGTCGTGTCCCACGGCACATTGATGCACCGGCTGGCTGAGTGGTGTGTCCGACAGCCTCAGGCACACGCGAGAACGCGCGCTCTCTGCGCCAGCTAGCGCCATCGCGCGCCGCGATGGCGCCGGGCCCGCGGCATGACTGCTGGTCGTCGCGCCGAGCGGCAGCGAGCACGCTCGCGGAGCTCAGCGGTGCTGCGGCCGGCCTTGCGCCCGAGTGCTGATGACGTGAGCTGATCTTGCCGTGCCCGGACGGTGGCTTTCAGGCGCGCGGCTCGAGGATTACGAGCGGGATCTCGCGGTCGGTGCGCTGCTGGTAGCCGCGGTAGCCGCCGTAGGTCTCGACGGCCTTGGGCCACAGCCGGGCGCGCTCGTCGGGGCTGGCGACACGCGCGTGGACCGCTCGATGCTCGCGACCGATTTGGACCGTCGTGTCGGGGTGGGCGCGTACGTTGTGAAACCAGGCGGGGTGCTTCGGGTGGCCTCCTTTGGAGGCCACGATGACGACATCGGGTCCGTCCTGGACGTAGGCCAGCGGCGTGGTACGCGGGGTCCCGCTGTTGGCGCCGACGTGGTCGAGCAGCAGCATGGGCGGCGCGCCGGGGAAGCGGTGGCCGATCAGCCCGTACGTCGCACGGTAGATCTGCGCGTGGACTCCCATCAA
>DATAOD010000170.1:0-2773 GCA_036265975.1 Candidatus Limnocylindria bacterium | reverse complement strand
GAGCCTCTCGCATGAGAGCGCGGCGTACCTTCCACCCTGACCTGTAGGGAGGACGCCGGCGCGGTGAACGCCGGCGAGGAAGGAACGCCGCGATGCTGAGTGTAGTGGTTGACGAGCAGGCACGGGCCGAGTTGGCCACCGATCTGGACGAGCTGTTCCGCGAGGGTGCCCGGCGGATGCTGGCTGCTGCGTTGGAGGCTGAGGTGGAGGCCTACATCGCCGCGCACACCGAGTTGCTGGACGAGCACGGCCACCGGCTGGTGGTGCGCAACGGGCACGCTCCGGCGCGCACGCTGGCCACCGGGGTCGGCCAGGTCGAGGTGGTCCGCCCGCGGGTGGACGACCGTCGCACCGACTCCGCCACCGGCGAGCGGGTGCAGTTCCAGAGCGTGATCCTGCCCCGCTGGTGTCGGCGCAGCCCGAAGGTGGCCGAGGTGCTGCCGCTGCTGTACCTGCATGGGCTGTCGAGCCTGGACTTCGTGCCCGCGCTGGAGCGGTTCTTCGGCGCCGCGGCTGGCCTGTCCGCGTCGGTGGTGACCCGGCTGACCGTCCAGTGGCAGGCCGAGCGGGCGGCGTTCCTGCGGCGGGATCTGGCCGACCGGGACTATGTGTACTGCTGGGCCGACGGCATCCACTTCAACCTGCGGCTGGAGGACGGGCGGCTGTGCTGCCTGGTCATCGTGGGGTGCGCGCTGACGGCACCAAGGAGCTGGTGGCGGTGGCCGACGGACAGCGGGAGTCCGGCGATGCGTGGGCCGAGCTGCTGCGGGACTGCCGCCGGCGCGGCATGGGTGCGCCGGTGGTGATGGTGGGCGACGGCGCGCTGGGGCTGTGGCGGGCGCTTTCTGCGGTGTTCCCGGAGACCCGCGAGCAAAGGTGCTGGGTTCATAAGGTCGCCAATGTCCTGGGCGCGTTGCCCAAGAGCGTCCACGCGGGTGCCCGCAAGGCGCTGAACGAGATCATCGGGGCCGAGGACCGCGTCCACGCCGAGCGGGCCATCGAGGCGCTGGTCATCGACTACGGGGCCAAGTGGCCCAAGGCGGTCGCCAAGGTCGTCGATGACCGCGACGCCCTGCTGGCGTTCTTCGACTATCCGGCGGAGCACTGGCTGCACCTTCGGACCACGAATCCCATCGAGTCGACCTTCTCCCCGGTCCGGGCCAGAACCCGCGTCACGAAGGGCCCTGGCAACAAGGAGGCCGGGCTGGCGATGGTGTTCAAGCTGCTGGAGGCGGCCCAGGGCCGCTGGCGGGCGGTCAACGGCCCGCACCTGGTCGCGCTCGTGCGTGCCGGGGCCAGGTTCGACAAGGGCAGGCTGGTCGAGCGACCCAAGGAGACGCCAGAGCAGGACATCAACGAGGTCGCCGCGTGATCATGCGAGACCGGCGATCCACAGGATTTGACCATTCCTCACAGCCCGTCGACTCGGAGCTTGTCTATGACGTCATCAGGCATATAGCCGCCTTCAAGAACGAAGAACAGGAGCGCTGGCGCGCGGTCAACGGCCCGCACCTGGTCGCCCTGGTGCGTGCCGGAGCGAGGTTCGAGAAGGGAAAGCTGGTCGAGCGACCCAAGGAGGCGCCAGACGAGAAGACCCACGAGGTCGCCGCGTGATCATGCGGGACCGGCGATCCACAGGATTTGACGATTCCTCATGGCGCCGCTCCTGGTTGCCGCGCTGGACGAACTCGTCCACGCCGGCGCCCTGCCCGCGAGCGTCGTCCGGCGCCGAGAACCTGGGCGACCCACAATGCACGGCCCGGCCATGCCTCATCGACGGGCCCTACTCAGCCGTGACCAACCATTGACCCAAGACATCGGGCACTACCTGCGCAACATGGCCCCAACGGGCTGGACGCAGCCGGACCATTCCGCAGAGAGATCCCAGTCGGAGGCTGCGGTGCCGCCATCACAACCCAGCTTCAAGAATCCGGCAGCAGCCATGCTAACCGGCCGCCTGGAGTTCTGCGGAACCGACGAGGGCTACGCATGGCGGTCGCAAGCCCACCTCCCGCGTCTGCCGCTCCCCCAGGCCGCGGATCCTGGCCCTCGCCTGCGCACCGGCATAGAAGTACGTGCCCTCAGGCGCCAACCCGGCCGGGCACGGCTATCGGCGTCGACCACAGCCCGGCCCTGATCGACGCCTCCCGACGGCTCACCGCCGATGAGGGCTGGCTGACAACGTCACCTACCAGGTCGGCGATGCCCACCACGCGCCCTATGGCGATGAGGAGTTCGACATTCACCGTCGGCGGCACGGTCGTGGGCCTGTTCGGCACCGGCCAACTCCAGCTGGAAGATCGCCGGAAGGCCCTCCCGGACAAGCCGACCAGCTTTCGGCTGCGCCCCCGCAGCAATGGCCCTTTCACCTTCGTCTTGCCCAAGCTCGTCGGCGGGAACCCCTACGAGGCCCGCGTCACCAAACAGCCCACCATCCGGCCCAGGTATGCACCATCACCAACGCCAGCGGCACCATCAAAGACGCCAACGTCACCAACATGGAGGTCCAGTGCGTATGGTCGGGCTAAGACCGTGTTTCGCTCCCTTTGACTTGGCATGCCGAGATCGTGGAGTGCTAGTGACAACGGGGTCGCCTCGAACCCCGGGGAGAACGCCCTTAGCCGTGGAGAGCGGCCTGCCACTCCAAAGCTAGTGGTGATGTCAGCTCGATGCGTGGTGCCGGCCCGCCATCGGCTGTCGAGGGCCAGCTGCCGCTCGGGAACGGTGAAGCCGGCAGCCGTGAGGCAGGAGGCGGCGGCCTTATCGGTGGACC
>DATAOD010000169.1:0-1941 GCA_036265975.1 Candidatus Limnocylindria bacterium | reverse complement strand
AGGCTCGCGATCTCGGCCGGCGCGTGCCAGCTGGCAACCACGTCGCCGCCCAGCACCGTCCGAGCCGTGATGGTGTCGCCCGCCGCGCCGAATACGATGGACTCGGCGATCCCGTCGTCCGCGCGCTGGGACGCGACGGCCAGGGCGACCTGTGGTTGATCGACCTGCTGCTGGCCGATGATCTTGTTCGGATCCGCCGCGACGATGCCGGCCGCGATCAGGTACTTGGCAAGCATCGGATGCGTCCACTCGTAGGTGTCGCGCGTCCAGCCCTCCTGCCAGTCCGTCAGCCACTCGGTGGCCGAGCGGGCGTGGTACACCTCGTCGAAGTGCATCGAGCGCGGCGTGTCCAGCCGCCACAGGCGGAAGACCAGGGCGAACAGGACCAGGGCGGCCATGATCGCCAGGTCCAGCTTGTCCAGGCGGCGGCCACGCTCGCGCAGGTACGGATCGGACCGATCCGGCCGCAGCCAATCCACGAAGCGGCGATACCAGGGCGCGTCGAAGCCCTCGCGCCAGTCCTCCTCCTCGATCGCCGGGCCAGCGGTTGCCGTGGTGGAGGCTCCCTGGGGAGTTGGCGTGGGGCGCATCGGGCCAGCGGTGGCTGCCTGGGTGGCGGGTATCCGGCCGCGTGCGTAGGCGATGGACAGCCAGGCGAGCATGCCCAGCACGACGACGATGAGCCCCGCCACGAAGAAGATGCCGGCGTCGCTGAACAGAGTGGCGTTCAGGAAGGGGTCGCGCGCCATGGGCAGGCCGTTGACGCCGGGGTTGATGACGGGTCCCGGCACGTAGGACCAGTCGCTGGTGTAGACCCAGTACACGTTGGCGAACAGCGAGAGCGACAGCAGCCCGTAGAGCGCGGCGCCGCCCCAGGTGACGACCAGGATCGGGACTGCCGCAACCAGCATGGTCAGGATCCGGCCCAGCCCGCCATCGCTGCCGTTGGTCGCGGTGGGCACGATGTACAGCACGAAGGCCAGCAGGGCCGATGCGAAGGTCGCAATCCCCACCCCGACGCTGCCGAGCGGCCAGCGGCGCAGGAGCAGGGGCGCCGCCAGCGCCACGGCGGGGAACAGGTAGCGCTCGTGGACGCGGGTGGGGAGCACGAAGAACGCGACGGCCACCAGCAGGGCGCCCAGCAGCAGGCCCTCGGCGTCGTCGCGCCGAATGAGCTGCCACAGCGCGATAAGGACCACGATCCCGAACAGCACGAAGCCGACGGTCTGCCAGGTGACCACGGACGAGCCGATGGTGAAGGCAATGCCGGCGCCGTTCGTGCAATCGACGTTCGGCGCGTCGCAGCCCCACGCGAGACCGGACCCGATGCCGCTCCACGCGTTGCGCCACAGGTTGATGGCGTTGATCGTCAGCCCGGCGTAGGTGCGCGAGGCCTCCTCGAACTTCTGGTAGAGGCCGTGGACGGCGTCGCCCTGCGCGAACAGGACCAGGCGGAAGGGATAGATCAGCGCTACCAGCGAGCCCAACCCCGCGGCGAGTGAGGTGAGAACGCGGAGCAGGTCTGGTTTACCGTCGAGCGCCGGGTCCGACGACCGGCCGAACGCGTGCCGCTTGAGCCCCACGATCAGCACGATCGGGATCACGAACGCGTACTGGAACTTGATCAGGAAGGCGACGACCGCCCCGATGGCTGCCAGCTCGGTCCAGCCTCGGGCCAGCCAGTACAGCGCGACCAGCACGGCCAGCGTGCCGACCGAGTCGATCTGGCCCCATACCGCCGAGTTGAAGATCGTGCCGGGGTTGAGCATGTAGACCGCGGCGGCGAGGAGCCCGAGCCGCTCGCCGCTCCAGGTCCCGAACTTGCCATCCAGGAATCGGCGTGCATACAGGAAGAGCATCGCGGCGACGCCCGCATCGGCCAGGACGCCGGGAATCTTGACCAGCCCGCGCGTGATGTCGACGCCGACGAACGCCTGGAAG
>DATAOD010000168.1:0-1500 GCA_036265975.1 Candidatus Limnocylindria bacterium | reverse complement strand
TTGTTCTCGGCCCAGTGGTCCACGTCGGTGCTCTCGGTGATGACCTCGCCGGGATTGTACGTCCGGTCGGGGCCGCCCTTGCGGTGCTCGGTCAGCGCGCCCGAGAGCACGTAGGTCAGGGCCGGGCGCTGGCCGTGGCTGTGGAACCCGACGACGCCGCCCGGCTCGACCGTGATCCGCCGCATGCGGATCTGCCGCTGCGTGTAGTCGTCGAGCCCCTGCTTGCCGAGCGCGTAAGACGAGAGCACGTCCGCCTTCATGCCCTTGTTCTCGGTCGGCGGCTGCTGCGCGAGCCCCGGGACGGGTGCCGCGGCCACGGTGGCGATCAGTAGCGTGACGCTGGCGATCCTGAGCTATAGCCGAATTTGGTGGCTGGGGTTGGAGGCGGCGTATCCTCGGTGATGGTTGAGGTCACCCTGGAGGACACGCCGTGGACGAGGATAGCGTTGTTGCCCTGCCGCGACCAGGAGCGAGCGTCACCGACGACCCGCTGCTGGCCGTGCTGCGGGATGGCGCCAGGCGGATGCTGATGCAGGCGATCGAGGCCGAGGTCGAGGCGTTCCTTGCCGCCCATGCCGGGCTCTTGGACCAGCAGGGTCGTCGTCGCCTGGTGCGCAACGGGCATGCCCCCGAGCGGCAGATCCAGACCGGCATCGGCCCGCTCGAGGTGCGCCGGCCCAAGGTCCGCGACCGCGGTGCTGCCGCGAGCGGCGAGCCGATCCGGTTCAGCTCGGCGATCCTGCCGGCCTACCTGCGGCGGACCCGGAACCTCGAGGAGCTCTTGCCCTGGCTCTACCTGAAGGGGGTGTCGACGGGCCAGTTCGCGGAGGCGCTCACCGCCCTGCTCGGGCCCGGCGCACCGGGCCTGTCGGCGGCGACCGTGCGCCGGCTGACCGAGGGCTGGCAGGAGGAGCACGCGCGCTGGCAGCGCCGCGACCTCTCGGCCCGGCGCTACGTCTATCTCTGGGCCGACGGCGTCCACTTCACGCCCCGGCTCGAGCACGAGCGGCAATGCCTGCTGGTGCTGATCGGCGCCGACGCCAGCGGCCGGAAGGAGCTGCTGGCCGTCGAGGACGGCTTTCGCGAGAGCGCCCAGAGCTGGCGTGAGCTGCTGCTCCGCTTGCGTGACGAGAACGGGCTCGTGCTCGATCCCGAGCTCGCCACCGGCGACGGGGCGCTGGGCTTCTGGCGGGCGCTGCACGAGGTCTGGCCCAAGACCCGGCAACAACGGTGCTGGGTGCACAAGGCCGCCAACGTGCTGAACAAGCTGCCGCCATCCCTGCAAGGCAAGGCCAAGCAGGATCTGCACGCCATCTACGAAGCCGAGAACCGCAAGGCAGCCGAGGACGCCTTCGACCGCTTCGTCGCCAAGTATGGGGCCAAGTACGACAAAGCCGTGGCCTGCTTGGCCAAGGATCGCGAGGTGCTGCTTGCTTTCTACGACTTTCCAGCTGAGCACTGGAAGCATGTTCGGACGACGAACCCCATTGAAAGTACCTT
>DATAOD010000167.1:0-3186 GCA_036265975.1 Candidatus Limnocylindria bacterium | reverse complement strand
GAGGCGCCGCTGCGCCAGGGCATCACCTTCGCCACGAGACCGGGGGACCCGTTTCCGTCCGCCATCCTGGCGACCGTGGCGGCGGGAGCCGCTCCCCCGCTGACGGCGACCAGCGTGGGCGCCGCCACGGCCGCGGCAGCGCTGCCGCGCGTGGCCATTCCCGGCGAGGAGGAGGAGCGCAGGCAATCTCCCTACCTGGCCTTGCTGCGCAATCGCAGCTTCTCGCTGCTGTGGGTGGGCCAGCTGATCAGCTTCTTCGGCGATCGGATCCACATGGTGGCGTTGGGCGTGCTCGTGACGCAGCTCGGCACGCCGCTGGACCTGGGCATCACCCTGGGCGCCACCGCCGTCCCCAATGTGCTGCTCGGCCCGCTTGCCGGCGCGCTGGTGGACCGTTGGAATCGGCGCACCACGATGATCGTCTGCGACATCCTGCGTGCCGGACTGGTACTGCTGGTGCCGGTGGTCATCAACGTCTCGATGTGGATGGTCTACGTCGTGGCGTTCCTGGTGGCCACTGTGGGCCTGCTGTTCCGGCCGGCCAAGACGGCCGTGGTACCCGATTTGGTGCCGGAGGACCAACTCGTCACCGCCAACTCCGCTTCCAGCCTGAACGAGACGCTGGCGGACCTGCTGGGCTACCCGCTGGCGGCCGTGATCGTGGCTACGCTGGCGAGCCTCATCGGCGCAGCCTTCGTGCTTGACGCGGGGACCTACCTCATCTCCGCCATCCTGATCTACGGCATGACGGTGCCGAAACAGGACCTCAACGCGGGACGCTTCAGCGTCGGTGCCATCTGGTCCGAGATGGCTGAGGGTTGGAACTTCCTGACACGGCACGCGGAGCTGTTCAGCAACACCGTGGTGAGCACCATCGCCCAGCTGGCCTTTGGCGCGGAGATCGTGTGCTCTTTCCTGTACGCCAAGAACGTGCTCGACCAGCGCTTCCTGCCCTTTCCTGAGAACTACGGCTGGATGATGAGCGCGTTGGGACTGGGGTCGGTGGTGGGCGGCCTGGTCATCGGCTCATTCGCGACGCGCACGCCAAAGGGGCCGATGACGATCGCCGGCTTCATCCTGCTTGGCCTCTCGTTGGTGGCCGCGGGGCTGGTCACGCACGCGTACGCGGCGATCGGGCTGTTCTTCATGGTCGGCGTGGCCAACATGCTGTACCTGGTCCCGACCATCACCCTGTTCCAGGAACGCACTCCGCAGCGCCTGTTCGGGCGGGTGGTATCCAGTCGGCAGGCGCTCACCTTCGGCGCCATGGCGCTGTCCCAGGGGATCGCCGGCTACCTGGCCGGGGTCATCGGCTCGGCGGAGGTCCTGATGCTGGGCGGCGGGCTCATCGCGGCGGCCGGCACCATCGGCATCTTCATCCCCGCCATGCGCAACGCGAAGTAGCGCCGCAGAAATTAGTTGACAGCCGCGGTGGTTGCTGCCTTTGACCGATAGATCGGGCATTCCGGCGCTTGGACTCCGGCCCAGGTGCTGTTTTGGCGATACAGCGGGCAGCGCTGAGCGTGACGTGCACCGCGGCGCGCTCCGCCGGCACGCAGCTGCCTGATGTATCGCCCATTCCGACACGCCGCGGGCCCTCCGGTGCACGGCTGCCCGATCTATATGGCAAGGCCTGCAACCTAGCCAGCCAGCGAATGAAGTGTTCGTGGACATGGCCCTGCCGACTGTCTGGTAACGTTCGCAGCCCGTGGGTTCCCTCCTTGACTTCGCTGTCGTGGCGCTTGCCGTGATGGTCTGCGTCTCGATGGGACTGCTGGCCTGGACGCTCGGCGTGAGCATCACCGGCGTCCTGCGCCGCACGCGCTTGAGTATGGTCAATGCCCGGCTGGAGCTGGCGGTGGCCGAGCGACGGTTGAGGGATGCAGCGCGAGCGCTCGCGGAGGAGCGGGCACGCGCGGAGGAGAAGCATGACGGCTGAGCGACCGAGCGGCTATCGCGGCGCCCTGCCGACGCGCAACGATTCCCTCGCCAAGCCGTGGGTCGTGGCGGTGATCATCATCTTCGTGCTGATCTTCGTCCTGGCCTTCCTCAACCTGCCGAACAGCCTCTTCCCGAAGTCGTCGGGCGCTCCGCGGCCGAGCTTCAGCCTGCAGGCATCGGGCTCGCCGGGAGTATCCCTGCCGCCGACCCAGTAGGCGCCTGGCGGCCCGAATGGCGCTGCGCTGAAATCGGTGTACGATATCCGTCCGACTTTCGGTCGTGATCCTTCCGGAGGGGATTGAGGAATTGGCCGACACCCGCTCAGTGCTCGTCGTGGACGACGACGCCCAGATCAGATCGCTCCTGACCGATCTCCTGAAGGAGGCCGGCTACACGGTGCGCCAGGCGAAGACGGGTGCCGAGGCGACCGCCGCGGTCGAGAAGCAGCGTCCCGACCTGGTGATGATGGACGTCAAGCTGCCCGACATGGACGGGCTGGACGTCCTGAAGTCCATGAAGCGGGAGCGCCCCGAGCTGGAGGTCATCGTGATGACGGCCTTCGGCGGCTCGTCATCAGCCATCAAGGCCATGGAGCAGGGCGCGTATGACTACGTCACCAAGCCCTTCGAGATCGACGACCTGCTGGCCACCCTGCGCCGGGTGTTCGAGCACGCGGCCATGTCGGAGGAGGTATCGGCCCTGAGGCTGGAGCTGGGCAAGTCCGCCGCCGACCGCGAGAGGATCGTGGGCTCCGCCAAGCCGATGCTGGAGGTCTACAAGCTGATCGGCAAGGTCGCCGGCTCGGACGCCACGGTGCTCATCACCGGCGAGTCCGGCACCGGCAAGGAGCTGGTGGCGGAGGCGCTGCATCGGGCCAGCAAGCGCAATCCATACCCGCTGGTCAAAGTGTCCTGCGCCGCGCTGCCGGAGACGCTGCTGGAGACCGAGCTGTTCGGCCATGAGAAGGGCTCGTTCACCGGGGCCATGACCATGCGCAAGGGCCGATTCGAGTCGGCCAACAAGGGCACCATCTTCCTCGACGAGATCGGCGAGATGACGCTGGGCACCCAGACCAAGCTGCTGCGCATCCTGCAGGAGCACGAATTCGAGCGCATCGGCTCCAACACGCCCATCAAGGTCGACATCCGGGTCATTGCCGCCACCAACCGCAACCTGGCCGATGAGGTGGACGACGGTCGCTTCCGCGAGGATCTCTACTACCGGCTGAACGTGATCCACATCCAC
>DATAOD010000166.1:0-1574 GCA_036265975.1 Candidatus Limnocylindria bacterium | reverse complement strand
CTGGGCCGGCGAGGGGGTTTGCTCGCTGAGCCAGTCCCATAGCTCGCGCATCAGCCGCGTCTTGCCAACTCCCGCGTCGCCGAAGATGCAGACCAGGTGCGGCACCCCGCTGGCGGCCACCGTGATGTACCGGTCCCGGACCGCGGCCAGCTCCGACTGCCGCCCGATGAAGACCGATGGCATGCCGCGCAGCCCTCGCGTGCGCATGGTCGAGAGCGCGCGCAGCACCCGTCGGGCGGGCACACCTGCGGGCTTGCCCTTCGCCTCGACCAGGGTGGGATCCGCGAATTCGAACGCTCCCTGCGCGGCGGTGACCGTGCGCTCGCCTGCGATGGTCTCGCCCGGCCCAGCGGCTTGCTCCAAACGCGCGGCGACGTTCACCGCGTCACCGGTGACGAACGAGCTGCCTTCGCGGGGCCGGCCGACGATCACCTCACCAGTGTTGACGCCGATCCGCAGCGCCAACGTCCCACCGAACAGGTCCTGCAGGCGCTCGTGCATGGCCAGACTGGCGTGGAGCGCGCGTTCCGCGTGATCCTCCAGGGCAGCTGGAGCGCCGAAGGCGGCCATCACCGCGTCGCCGGCGAACTTCTCGACCGTGCCGCCGTGGCGCTCCACCACATCCGTCATGGCGTCGTAGAACCGGTTCAGCATCTGGCGAGTGCGCTCGGGGTCGTCCTCCGCATCGGCCATGGAGGTCGAGCCCACCAGGTCGGCGAACAGCACCGTGGCGAGCTTGCGCTCCTCGTGCTGATGCTCCAGCTCCGGAACCAGCGGTTGCGCGCAGTTCAGGCAGAACCTGGCGTTCTCCGGGTTTGCGGTACCGCAGTGCTGGCAGACGACGGACACGATGCGTTCTCGGCTCGGTTGGAGAGTTCAGCGCTCCGTTAGGGGCGACAATTGGCCGTTCCCTGCAATTGTCGTCGCAGCGGCAAGGGAATTGCGATTCTCGGACGGGCGAATTGAGGAATTGGAGCAAGCTCGTGAAATTCGGCCTGGAGATCAATGAGTTCAACTGGCCCGGCGGACCGGCAACGATGGGCGAGCACCTGGCCGATATCGGCCGGCGGGCCGAGGAGGCGGGCTTCCACTCGCTATGGGTCTGGGATCACTTCATCCAGCTGCGGGAGTGGAGCGATCCACTCCTCGAAGGATGGCTGACGCTGGCATTCCTCGCCGCCGCGACGACGCGCATCAAGATCGGCACGCTGGTGTCCGGCGTCACATACCGTCACCCGGCAATCCTGGTGAAGCAGGCAAGCACGCTGGACGTCCTGTCCGGTGGTCGCTCGTACTTCGGCGTGGGGGCGGCGTGGAACGAGCGCGAGCACAACGCCTTCGGCGTTCGCTTTCCGCCGATCGCCGAGCGGTTCGAGAGGCTGGAGGAGCTGCTGCAGATCGCGCATCGGGCATGGAAGGGCGAGACCGACGCGTTTCGCGGGCCGCATACCGCGCTGACCGAGCAGATGGACAGTCCTCCACCGGTCCAGCGGCCGCATCCACCGATCCTGATCGGCGGCGGGGGTGAACGAAAGACGCTGCGGCTGGTGGCGCAGTACGGCGACGCAACGCAC
>DATAOD010000165.1:0-19466 GCA_036265975.1 Candidatus Limnocylindria bacterium | reverse complement strand
TGGCCTGGACCGATGGATCCCGACGAGCGCGAATCGGCGTACCAGCTCTTTCAGCGGGGCTCGCGGCTGCTCGAGCAGCATCACCCTGGCGCCGCGGCAACGCTCCTCGAGCGCTGCCTGGCGCTGGAGCCCGGCAAGGCCTCCATCCAGGAGGCGCTGGCACGGGCCTACTACGACCAGGGCGCCAACGATCGGGCCGCGGATACCTTCCAGGCGATGGTGGATGCCAACCCATTGGCTGACTATGCGCACTTCGGGCTGGGCCTTTCGCAGTTGCGCCTCGGCGACCGTGACCGCGCCCGACGGCACCTGGAGATGGCCGTATTCCTCAAGCCGGAGAACACCGACTACCAGCGGGCGCTGCGCAGGCTGCGGGCGGCCTAGCTTCTCCGGCCGCGCCCCCGGCCCGCGCCGGTTGCCTTCTCCTCGTCGCGAAGCCGGCGGCGGAGCAGCGCCAGCACCGCGGCTTCCTGGGGGCGCAGCTCGTCCAGCGACTCGCGCAGGGCACGATCGGCGCTGCGACGCGCCTCGCGCACCACGTTGCCGTCCAGGTAGGCGTTGATCACGCTGGGGTGCACATATGACCTGCGAGAGACGGCCGGCGTGTTGCCAAGCTCCTCCGCCACCGCCTCCACCGCACGAACCACGTTCCGCTTGGCCTGGGCCTTGGAGTCCACGTCCTCGAACTCCTTGAGCGCCCATGCGGCCAGCACGGTGCCCGCCCAGGTGCGGAAGTCCTTGGCCGTGAAGTCCTGCCCCGTGATCTCGCGCAGGTAGCCGTTCACGTCGTCGGAGCCGATGCTGCGCGGCTCCCCGTCCGTGTCCAGGTATTGGAACAGCTCCTGGCCGGGAAGCTCCTGGCAGCGTGCCACCAGCCGGGCCAGCCGGGCGTCCGAGACCTCCACGTCGCTGGCCCTGCCGCCCTTGCCGCGAAAGCGGAAGCGGATCCGCGTGCTGCCGACCTTCGCGTGCCGGTCGCGCAGGGTGGTGAGGCCGAACGAGCGGTTGTCGCGCGCGTACTCCTCGTTGCCCACCCGGATGCGGGTCTTCTCCAGCAGCCGCACGACGGCGGCCAGCACTCGCTCGCGCGGCAGGCCCTGGCGCCGCAGGTCGCGCTCGACCCGCCTCCGGATGGCGGGCAGCGCCTGGCCGAACGCAATCATGCGGCTGTACTTCACCTCGTCACGCTGCTCGTGCCAGCGCGGGTGGTAGCGGTATTGCTTGCGGCCGCGGGCGTCGCGGCCGGTGGCCTGCAGATGGCCGCGCTGCGATGGGCAGATCCAGACATCGGTCCACGCCGGCGGGATGGCGAGCCCGCGCATCCAATCCAGCTGCTCGGGGTCATGGATCGCCTCTCCCTCGGCGCCCACGTAGCGAAAGCCCTTGCCCGCACGGATGCGGCGGATCCCCGGCTTCGCATCGGTCACGTACTGCAGGCCGGCGTCCGCCGCGGAGGCGGCGGGGTCAGCCGGATCGGGTTTGGCAGCGCTCCTGGCGGTCATCGTCGCGCCCAAAGCGCAAGCGGCGTGCCGGGATTTGTCAGCGGCTGAGCCGATGCGAAAGCCACAGGATCCCGGCCAGCGACTTGGCATCCATGATGCGCCCGGCATCGATGGCGGCCAGCGCATCGGCCATGGAAAGCCAGGAGACCTCCAGGTCCTCGTCCTCCGGCGCCTCTGCCGGCTCCTCGCGTAGCTCGGTGGCCAGGAAGAGCGTCAGCCGCTCCGTGCAGAAGCCGGGAGCGGTCAGGAAGGACGGACCCTCCTCCCAGCTGGCAGCGCCCAGGCCGCATTCCTCGCCCAGCTCCCGCTCGGCCGTGGTCCGCGCTGCCTCGCCCGGCTCCAACGTGCCGGCCGGGATCTCGAGCATGGTCGCGCTCGCCGCATGGCGCCACTGTTGGACGAAGGCCAGGCGTTGGCCGTCCCAGGCCAGGATCCCGACCGCACCGGGATGCTCCACGATCTCGCGCGTCGCCTGGCGGCCGCTCGGCAGCGCCACGGTGTCGACTCGCACGGAGATCAGCTTGCCTTCGAAGGGCCGCTGGCTGGAGATGGTCTTCTCTTCCATGGGCCGATCCTACCTCTGGGCGCGCCAGCATCGGCCCCGAAGGTACCAATGGGCGAATGCGGTGGGCGACCGCTACGATCTGCGGCGGTGATCACCGTTCAGGGCCTGCGCAAGGAATTCGGCAGCGTGGTCGCCGTCCACGATCTCAGCTTCGAGGTGGGGGACGGCGATATCTTCGGGCTGCTCGGGCCCAATGGCGCGGGCAAGACCACCACCGTCCGGATGCTGGCCGGCCTGATCGCACCGACCGCCGGCACGGCCACGATCAACGGGCAGGCGCTCGGCCCGGAGTCGCAGCGGATCCGCGCGTTCACCGGCGTCCTCACCGAGTCGCCAGGCCTGCACGAGAAGCTGACTGCCCGCCAGAACCTGGCGTACTACGGGCGGCTTTACGGCATGAGCGGCGGAACGCTGCGGGCGGCGATCGACCGCTACCTGGACGTGGTCGGCATGCTGCCGCAGCGCGACCGCCGGGTGGGTGGCTTCAGCAAGGGCATGCGGCAGAAGATCGCCATTGCGCGAGCGCTGCTGCACGAGCCTGAGGTCATCTACCTCGACGAGCCGACTAGCGGCCTCGACCCCTCGGCCGCCAAGACGGTGCGTGACTTCGTCGCCACCCTTCGCGAGCTCGGCCGCAGCATCGTTGTCTGCACGCACAACCTGGACGAGGCGGAGAAGCTCTGCGACCGGATCGGGGTGATGCGCGGCACGCTGCTCCGCGTCGACACGCCGGCCGGCCTGCGACGGCATGGGCGGAATGCGACGGTGCGGGTGGACCTCAATGGCGCTCGCGGGCCGGAGTCGTTCCTGGAGCGCATGGCTGCGCTCAACTTCGTGCGCGGCGCGCAGGTCCGCGACGGCACGCTGATCGTCGAGATGGAGGAGCCAGCGCGGGAAACGCCCGACCTGGTCGCGGCCCTGGTCGCCTCCGGCGCGCGCATCACGGGCGTCCGCGAAGAGGCTGCCACGCTGGAGGAGGTCTACCTTGAGCTGGTGGGCGAGGCGGGCGTGCGCGACGCGCAGCTCCCCGTGGAGGGAGAGGCAGCGTGAGGGCCTCCTACGTCTGGGCCGTCCTGGTCAAGGAGGTGCGCGACCTGCTCAGCAACCGCCTGCTGTTGGGCGCCGTGGTGCTGCCCGCGCTCATCTTCGCCGCCATCCCGACCGGCCTGGTGTGGTTCATCGAGACCCACGAACTGGATCCGAACCAGCTGGGCCAGATTCAGCACTACATCAGCAACTTCTCCGGCGTGGATCCCAAAACCGCGGCGCAGGCCTTCATCGTGCTCAACTTCATGGCGTACTTCCTGTTGATCCCGGCCATGGTGCCGATGGCCATCGCCACCCAGTCGATCATCGGCGAGAAGGTGGCGCGCAGCCTGGAGCCGCAGCTTGCTACGCCGATGGAGGTGCCCGAACTGCTCACCGGCAAGACGATTGCCGCGGCGCTGCCGGCCGTCCTCTCGACCTGGGCGGTATACACCGCCTACGGCCTCATCAATGGGACGGTGGCCGATTCGCGCCTGACGCGCTTCGTGTTCAGCGATACGTGGCTGGTGGCCATGCTCACCCTGGTCCCGCTGATCTGCCTCTTCAGCGTCCTGCTGGGGATCGTGGTGTCCAGCCGCGTGAACGATCCACGCACGGCGCAGCAGATCGGTGGCTTCGTGGTGCTGCCGATCATCGCGGTGGCGGTGTCGCAGTTCTTCGCGGGTCAGCCGACCTTCACGTTCCAGCAGGTGCTGGTGGGTGACCTCATCGTGGCGGGCCTGGTCGGCGTGACGCTGGTCATCGGCTCATGGGCCTTCGACAGGGAGTCGATCCTCAGCCGGATGGCCTAGCCGCCGATCGTCAGCCAGATCGCGGCTGGTACGCCTCGTCCAGCGGGTCACGCTCGTCCGCTCGCCGATCGGCCTCGATCTCCTCGGCGCTCTTGCCGGTGCGCTCCGCCTCGATCTCCTCCTCGTAGTCGGTATCCACCGCCTCGTCATCGTTCGGCATGGCCGGTCCGCTGCTCATGGTCCACCTCCTGCCCCGGGACCATGCATCGGACGGGCCAGAACGGGGAACGTTGAGGCCCAGCACACGGCCGGGCCTCGAGATGGCTCCAGTGGCTGCCTCAGCCCTTGACCGAGCCTCCGACGATGCCGCGCACGAAGTAGCGCTGCAGGCTGAAGAACACGACCAGCGGCAGGATCATGGACAGGAACGCGGCCGCCGGCAGGAACTCGCGACCGCCGCCGATGGACGTCGTCAGGTTCGCGATCGTCACGGTCAGCGGCAGGTTGTCCGGATTGACGATGCTGATGTAGATGAGCGCCACCAGCAGGTCGTTCCAGACGAACAGGAACTGGAAGATGGCCAGCGCTGCGATGGCCGGCACGCTCATCGGGATCGCCAGGCGGAAGAAGGCGGTGACCGGGCTGGCGCCATCGATGTAGGCCGACTCGAACACCTCGCGCGGCAGCGAGCCCATGAAGTTTCGGAGCAGGTAGATGGCGAACGGCAGCCCGTAGCCGGTATGGGCCAGCCACACCGCCAGGAAGGTCCCGGCGATCCCCAGCTTGGCAAAGATGGTCAGCACCGGAATGAGGGTCGCCTGCAGCGGGACCACCAGCAGCCCCACCACCACGACGAACAGGATGTTGCGGCCGGGGAACTCCATCCAGCTGAACGCGTACGCCGCGAACGCGGCCACGAAGAGGGGGATCACCGTGGCCGGGATGCTGATGAACAGGCTGTTCAGGAAATTCGTGCCCAACCCCTGCTGCTGCAGGACGTGGGCGTAGTTCTCGAACGTGAAGTTGTAGGGCGGGAACAGTGACGTCCACCACCCCGACGAGCTCTGGTCCACGGCAGGGCGGAACGAGTTCACGAGCAGGCCCAGGGTCGGGATGGCCCAGATGATGAGCATGAGGATGATGATGGTGTTGAGGCCGATGCGGCCACGGGTGCGAGCGAACCAGCTCCGCTGGCCCTGCACGACGTCGGCGGAGGCGGTGGTCACCGGACCGCCTCCTGGGCGCGGAAGCGCCCGATGTTGAAGATCATCACCGGCACGATGGCCACCAGCAGCACGACCGCGATAGCGCTGGCGCGCCCGTACTCGATCGGCGACGTGCGGAACATCTCCTTGTACATCAGGTTCGCGATGACGTCGGTGTTCAGGTTGCCGCTGGTCATGGTGAACACGATGTCGAACGCCTTCAAAGCGGTGATGATCATGGTGGTCGCCACCACGGCGACCGTCGGGGCGAGCAGCGGGAAGATGATCCGGAAGAACACCTGCCACTCGGTCGCCCCGTCGACGCGGGCCGCCTCCATCAGCTCCGGGTTGATGCCCTTCAGCGACGCGGAGATGATGACCATGGCAAAGCCGGTCCACATCCAGGTCATGACCACAATCAGCATCAAGGTGTTGACCCTGAAGTCCTGCACCTGGAGCCACGGGATCGGACCCTGGCCGATCAGGCTGATGGCGGCGTTCAACGTTCCGGACTGCTCGCTACCCGGCGGGTTGTAGCGGAACATGAACAGCCAGATGACGCCTGCCGCGACCATGCTGATGGCCAGCGGCATGAAGATCAGGCTCTTGGCGAACGTCTCGTAGCGCACGCGGTCGACGAGCACGGCGATGATCAGGCCCAGGCCGACCACGAGCGCGGTGAGCAGCACCAACCACAGGATGTTGTTCAGGAGCGCGGACTTGGCGTCGTCGTTGCCGAAGAACCACGCGAAGTTGTTGAGACCGACGAACTCGGTGTCGGCCCGATTGCGGACGCTGCGGAGGATGGTGCCGATGGTGGGGTAGACCAGGAAGATGGCCAGGAGCACGAACGCCGGCCCGAGCCACAGCCATGGGCGAACCTTGGGCTTGATCCGCTCTGGAACCACGCGGAGCACCTGCTCCGTGGCCCAGATGTAGCCGATGAGGACCGCGGGCACGCCGATCACCACGATGACGGCGGTGGTGAGTTTGTCGATCATCGCCCCTCCTCCAGCTCCCGGGCCTGGGTTGCGGTCAGGGGGCGGCGCGGACGCCGCCCCCTGATTCGCGGTGAGATCAGCGGCTAATCGCTGCTATAGGCGTCGTCCGCGACCTTCTGGAGTGCCTCCAGTGCCTGATCCACGGTCTCGTGGCCGGAGGTCAGGTTGACCATGTGCGACCAGAACGCCGCGTTCATGGCCGTGGGCATCTGGTCCGACGCGTCGAACACCAGCACGCTGGCGTTGGTCAACATGGCGCCCTGCGTCTTGCTGAGGTCGTCCGGATAGTCCGTCGCGTTCTTGTTCGGTGACAGGGCGCCGCCCTTCTTGACCCAGATGTCCTGGGCCTCGGCGGTGACCAGGTACTTCATGAGCGACTTCGCGGCATCCGTGTCGTGGAACATGCCGAACAGGTCGCCGGCACCCTCCACCGCCGTGTCATTGGCGTTTCCGAAGCCAGGGAACGGGAACGCGTTGTAGTCGGTCCCGGCCTTCTTGTTCTTGAAGGCGCCCAGGCCCGTGATGAAGCTGGCCTGGTGGAAGAGCTCGCAGCCCGGCGGGCTGGCGAAGAGCGGATCACCCGCCACGTCAAAGGCAGTGCCAACCGCGTTGGTCCCGCCTCCGAACGAGCTGTTGACCACGTCCATGTAGGTGTTGAAGGCCTGCTTGATGGCTGGGTCGGTCCACTTGACCTTCCCCTGCCACCAGTTGTTGTAGACATCGGCTCCGGCCTGGTGGAGGAGAATCTCCTCGATCCAGTCAGTGGCCGGCCATCCGGACGCATCCCCGGACTCGATGCCCAGGCACCACACCGCCTTGGCGTTCCCCTGGTTTGCCTTGCCCTGCGACATCATCTCGTCAAAGCTGGCGGGCGGCGAATCGGAGTAGTCGTGGAGCTTGGGGTTGTACCAGATGAGGCCCTTGACGGACGCCTTGATGAAGACGCCGTAGGTCTTGTCGTTCACCTGGCCCAGGTCGACGAGAGCCTGCGAGGTCTCGCTCTTGTAGGTGCTGATGTCGAGCACGTCATCCAGCGGCTTCAGGGCGCCCGCATCGGCGTACTCCTTCATCTGCGCCGGACCGGGAAGACCGGCCAGGTCCGGCAGCACGCCGGTCGGAATACCCGCCGCCAGAATGTCATTGATGGCGCGCGTGCCCTGGTACTTCACGGTGTAGCCGGTCTGGTCCTCCCATGGCTTGACCATGGCAAGGAACGCTTCCTGCTCGGCGTCGGTCCAGGTGCCGATGACGGTGACCTGGCCCTTGCTGCCACCGCCTCCGCCGCTTGCGCCCGGACTTGCCGTCGAGCTGCAGGCGGCCAGCACAAGGGCCACCACGGTGAGCAGTGCAAAGGGCTTGAACCTGTTCGTCATGAATCTCCTCCAACCAGTCGGTGGATCGCGCCGTATGGCGCGTACCCATTTCGCGAGTCCCGGCTGGCCAGCCGTGCGGCCTCGCGGCCTTCATTCATTGCCTGTCGTCGCCTAGCCAACCAGCGACTTCTCCGTCTCCGGGTCGAAGACGTGCAGCTTGTCCAGCGGGACCCCGAGCTCAACCTGATCCCCGGGCTTGACGTTGCGTTCCGATGGGATGAGCGCCACGATCTCGTGGCCTTCTGCCTGGGCGTGGATGAGCTCCTCGTTGCCGAGGAACTCGACCACGTCAACCCGGGCGGGAATCTTGATCACGTCGCCACGGCCGTCTGCGACGTCGAGGTGCTCGGGCCGGAAGCCGATGAGCAGGTCTGTGCCCTTGGGCCGATCGGCGGCGGCCTTGGCCGCCCGACCAGAGAGCTGTAGCTTGCTGCCGCCCAGCATCAGGTCCTCGCCCTCGGTCGCCTTCACGGTGGCGAAGTTCATGGCCGGTGAGCCGATGAACCCGGCCACGAACACGTTGACCGGGCTTTCGTAGAGGTCCTGGGGGGTGCCCACCTGTTGGAGCAGCCCGTCGCGCATGACCGCGATGCGGTCGCCCATGGTCATGGCCTCCACCTGGTCGTGGGTGACGTAGATCGTGGTCGTGCCCAGGCGCTGGTGCAGCCGCGCGATCTCGGCGCGCGTCTGGACCCGCAGCTTCGCATCCAGGTTGGAAAGCGGCTCGTCCATCAGGAACACTGCCGGCTCGCGCACGATGGCGCGGCCGAGCGCGACACGCTGCCGCTGCCCTCCGGACAGCGCCTTCGGCTTGCGGTCCAGGAAGCGGTCCAGACCCAGGATGCCGGCGGCCTCCTTGACCCGGCGGTCGATGTCCGCCTTCTTCGTCTTGCGCAGCTTCAGGCCGAAGGCCAGGTTGTCGTAGACCGACATGTGTGGATACAGGGCGTAGCTCTGGAAGACCATGGCGATGTCGCGGTCCTTCGGCGCGACGTCATTCACGACGCGGTCGCCGATCCGCAGCTTCCCCTCAGTAATCGTCTCGAGGCCTGCCACGCACCGCAGTGCGGTGGTCTTGCCACAGCCTGACGGGCCGACCAGCACCAGGAACTCGCCGTCGGCGATCTCGATGTTCAGGTCGTTCACGGCGGTCACGTCGGCGCTGTAGCGCTTGTAGACGTGATCAAAGGTGACAGTCGCCATCTACACCTCCAGCGCATGTGAGCCCACGCGTCGGATGGGCGGTTCACCGCGAGGCTGTCATCATAGAGCACCCCGCAACTGTCGCTCGACATGCTCAGAGGCCGATCCATTCGCCACCGTCTGCCCCGCTTCCGCCGGCGCGCCACCGTCCTGCCCTCGCTGTACGACCGCCACCCGGCGGCAGCCACAGCCCAGCGGCGGCCGAAAGGGCTGCAGGTGGTGCCCATCGAGCGCATCGTCGGGACGACACGGCACCCATCCCAGAACACCGCCGACTTCCTGCCACTGCCTGGGCTGCGCGGGAAGAACTGGCAGGGACGCTGGCTGCGGATCCGGCGCGCGACGCGAGACCTGGCCGTGCTTCCCGCGGTGGAGCTGGTCCAGGTGGGCGACGAGTACTACGTGGTCGACGGCCACAATCGGGTGGCCGCCGCGATCGAGGCGGACGCCGTCGCGATCGACGCGGACGTCACCGAGCTCGTCATCCCGGGCGTGGATCGCGCTCCACAGGCGTCCGGTGAGCACCAGGACGCCGCCACGCTGCTGCTGGGCGCCGACGAGGTCCGCCAGGCAGCCGCCGGGCACCAGTCGCGCACCACCGAGCACCGCACCACCGTCGACACCCTTCGCCGCGAGCAGCTGACCCGGCCGGCGGAGCGAGAGGCCGAGCAAGACGAATGACCGACCACCTGCAGCTGGCGTGGCCGGACCCGCGGCCGTTTGCGGCACGGAATGGGCGACCCATCCGCCTTCTGGCTGCCTCCGACGAGCACGATCGCGCGCTGGACAGCGAGGCCACCCGGACTGCGCTGGGCCCCATCGACCTCGTGCTCGGGGCGGGCGACCTTGAGCCGGGCTACCTCGCATTCCTGGCCGATGCCTTCTGCGTGCCGCTCCTCTACGTCCGCGGCAACCATGACGTGGGCGGTGCCTGGAACCCGGGGAGCACCGATGTACCCGAACCCCTGGTCGACGGCAACGTCCATGACGAGGATGGGCTGCGCCTGATGGGATTCTCCGGCTCGCCGCGCTACGCGCCCCACGGCCGGCCGGACGTGGATCAGCAGGTATCGGGCTTCGCCATGTGGCGACGGGTGGTGGGAGCCTGGCCGGCCGGCCTGCGGGGCGGCCCGCTGCTGATGCTGTCCCACGCCGCGCCCCGTGGCTGCAATGACGCTCCCGACCCCGCGCATCGCGGCTTCGGCGCGTTCCGCTGGCTGCTGGATCGGCTCTCGCCGCCGCTGTGGGTCCATGGGCACACCGCGCTCGTGCGCCGCGGGATCGACGCGCGGACGGTGCGGTGCGGGAACACTCTCCTGGTCAACGTGACCGGCGCCACGCTGATCGAGCTGGTGCCCACGGCATGACGCGAGATGACCCAGACGTCCCGGTTCGTCGTTACGCCCTCCTCGCGGTACTGGCGATCGCTGGCCTGCTCGCCGTCACGCTGCTGGTCCGGCCGCTGATCTTCAGCCTGGCGGGCCCGCGCGACGACGCGAACTTCCCGGTGTCGTCCATCGCGGACGCCGACAAGGGCCCACGGCTGATCGAGATCCGACTCAATGACTCCCACGGCCTGCCGGGCGAGGTCGTACGCAGCGACGAGGTCGGCTACACGGTCGCCATCGCGCCACTGCCCGGGCGGGACGGGTACTCGGTGGTCGGCGCCTGGAGCCCCACGAACCACTGCGCGCTCCAGATCAGCGGAGATCGGCTGCGCGATTGTCGTGGCAGCGCCTGGACGTTCGAGGGCTTTCCGCTGGACAACGCGGACCCACCATTGACGGCATTCCCTGTCACCGTTCGCAACGGCGCGGTCCTCGCCGATTTCACTGCTCCAACCAGCCCCGGGGCGTCGTAGCATCCGCGCATGCCTGAAGGATTGAACTGGTTCGTCTGGATCATCATCGGCCTCGTCGCCGGGGCAGTGGCTGGCTGGTTCGTGCCGGGGCGCGAGCGCAATGGGTGCATAGGGACCACCGTCATCGGCATCATCGGCGGCCTGCTGGGCGGATGGATCTGGACCCAGCTGCTGCACAACGACCCGGCCACCGGGTTCCTCGGCGCGCTGCTGATCGCGATCCTGGGGTCCGCGCTCGTCCTGCTGGTGCTTCGAGCCCTGCGGGGCAACAAGAGCTAGTTCGGCAGCCCGCCCCCGTCATCACCACCGCTGCCACCGTCGCGCAGGAAGCGCTCGATGTCCGCGATGAGCTCGTCGCCCGCGGGCAGGCGTGCTTCGTCGGCCATCGCCTCCAGGCGCTCGACGTAGCTGCGCGTGCGCTCCTCTGCTGAGACCGCCGCGTCGAGCAGCGACCGCGTCTCCAGCGCTCGCTTCGGCAGGTCGCCAAGAGGCAGCTCCGTGCCCAGGAAGTTGCCCAGCCGACCGAGCAGCTCGACGGCGGCCGTCGGAAAGGCACCGGACGCGTAATGCGGCACCTGGGCGAAGAAGCCCACTGATGGGATCCCGGCCTTGGTTGCGCTGAGCTCCAGCACGGACACCAGGGCCGACGGGACTCGCAGTCTTCCCTGCGGTCCCTGCGGCACGTCCTCCGGAAGCAGGCCGGCGGCCGAGGCAGTTCCCAGCACGGGCACAGGTCGCGTGTGCGGGACCGTGGCGGGGATGGCGCCCAGGCTGACCCACGTGACCACGCCCAGCTGCTTCGCCAGCTTGACGACGTCCGCCGAAAGCTCTTGCCAGCGATAGTCCGGCTCCGCTCCGGTCAGGATCAGCAGGTCGCGCTCGCCGATGCGGGTGGCGACCAGCCGCAGGACCGGCCATTCGAGGTCCATCAGGCGGCCGTCCACGATGTCGAGCGTCGGCCGGCGTGCGCGGAAGTCGTAGATCCGATCGGCGTCGAAGGTGGCGACCGGCCGTCCGCCCTCCGCCAGCTGCTCGGCAGCCAGGGTGCCGGCGCGTCCGCCGTCCACCCAGCCGTCGAATGCGGCAATCAGGGTGGGGGAGTCCAGCGGCGGACCTTCTTCGAGGTGGTACAGGCTCATGGGCCGCCAAGCATAGGACGGCGCGCGGACAGGCGGCTCTGCGCGGTCAGCTGCCCGGGGATTCCTCCGGCTCGGCCGACCCGCTCTCCTCGTCATTCCCATCAGCAGGCTTGGGCTTTTGCAGGCCGGGCGCGCTGCTGCGTCCGTGCTCGCCGCCCTGGCCCATGATCGAGCCGATGCCCGGGTTCAGGCCAAGCTGCTTGGCGATCTGGCCCCAGCCCTGGCCGTCGTCCCGCATGGCCTTCAGGTCCGCGACGCTCATGCCCTTCGCATCGGCCCAGGCCAGGAGGCGAACCGCGCCACCCAGCCCGTAGTCCGCGGCGAGTTTGCTCAGCTGATCGGAGCTGGCGTCGATGCCGCTGGCCTTGAGCCGGTCAACCGCATTCGCGAGATCGTCGGCACTCGGCGGCGCCTCTGGCTCGTGGCTGGCTGCGGCCGGGCCGCTTTGCTGGGGGTGCGATGACTGAGTGGCTAGCGCCGTTCCGGCAACGAGCAGCAGCAGCGTGCCGCCAAGGATCGCCAGCCGGGTACTGCGGGTCATTGCGTCGGACCCTAGCGCAGCAACCTTGCCGTGTACATTGCCGTCGCGCCCGATGCCGTTGCATTCCCGCACCAGGGGCCGCCATTGGAGGCAGGCGGATGGCCATAGTAAGATCGCGTGCGCCCGTCGTTTTCCGGATTGTCCGACGCACGGCGGCATGCGTGGTGGCCTTAGCTCAATTGGCAGAGCATCGGATTGTGGCTCCGAAGGTTACGGGTTCAAGCCCCGTAGGCCACCCCACCCACCTCTAGTCGACCGTCTCCAGGAAGACCTTCGGCAATCCGGCGCGCACCTGGCCGGACGCACCGGGCTGTTCAGCCGGAACGTCCTCGTCCGGTTGCGCGACCGACTGCGGGGAGGCATCGGCCTCGTCAACCCGAGGTCGACCTGCCGCGGACGACTGCAGCGTGTGCACCACGCTGCTGACCTGATAGCGGTGGCGGGTACCGCCCTCGTCGATGTACTCGACCAGGTCACCGACGCGCGGCAGGTGGGCGGGATATTCCAGGTCGGCCGCGGCCCCGTCGGCTTCGGGGAACTGGACCGTGTAGGGCATCCCGTACGGCCAGGTGTCGTCCATCGGCTCCGGCTGGGAGGGAGACTGCTGAGTCATGATCAACCTCCGGAAACGTGGCCGGCGCCCGTCGGGTGCGCGAAGCACGACGCGGGCGCCGAAGGCGGGGCCCCGGGAATGACCCGGCCTGATGCCGGTTCACCGGTCCCCATGGCATCCATATGCATCGGCCATGCCATTCGTACGGCTCGAATGGTCCTGGGCGGAATGGTACTCAGGCGCCACCGGATCACCCACCCGGACGGGACCACCGCGCTACTGACCCCACTCCTGGCGCGCCGTAGGGTTGCAGGCGTGGTCGGGGGAGGATCCGATTCAGATTCGCTCAGGAGCTGCTGCAAATTGAGCATCGTGCGAGAGAGCCGCTTGCGTGCGCCGATGGTGCGGGCCGCCGGGCTCGCCGGCATTGCCCTGCTCGGCGCCGCGCTGCTCGTCGCCAACCCGCAGCCCGCCTCCGCGTTCAACGCCGGCTCGGCGGCCGCCACGCTGTTCCAGCTCATGAACGGCGCCCGCGTCAACAACGGCCGTCACGCGGTGCAGCAGAACGGCACGCTCGTCAGCCTGGCGCAGTGGCGCAGCCAGGACGAGGTCGACCGCAACTACTTCGACCACACCATCAAGGGCACCAGCTATCAGGTCTATCACTGGTATGACCTGAACGGGCTGCAGTACAGCTGGGGCGGCGAGAACATCGGCTGGAACAACGGCTACAGCGACGGCGATTCACCGGTCAAGATCCACGAGGGCTTCATGGCGTCGCCCGAGCATCGCGCCAACATCCTTGAGCCAAGCTTCACCGACGGCGGCGTGGGCGCCTATGGCAGGGACAACATCACGTTCCTTGGCGCGAAGCGCAGCCCGCGGTTCTACACCGAGCTGTTCATGACCTCCTCCTCCTCGTCACCACCCCCTCCGCCGTCGGGCGGCGGTGGCGGCACGGGCGGTGGCGCACCGACACCCACGGCACCTTCGGCCGGCGGTACGCGGCAGCGTCACAAGACGGCTCGCAGCCTGCGGGTCGAGGCTCCCTCCGCGCCGACCGCCTCTGATCCGATGGACGGCGCGAAGGTGATTGCGTCGCTGCCGCGGGACCTCAGGGCGCCCGCCGGGGCGGTTGCCGCACTGGCGGAGCGTCCAGGATCGGGCGCGGCTTCTGCGACAGAGCCGGCTGCCGGGATGCGGATCCAGGCTGCTGACGCCCCGGACCGAGGCGTGTTCGAGACCGTGCTTTCCTCGCTGCTGGGGTTCGTCTTCTAGCGCAGCCCACCGCCGCGGGCCGCGTCGAAGCCAGGCTGCCTGCGGCTAGACTGCCCAACGTGCCGGTCATCCTCGAGGCGCACGACCTCGTCAAGCGCTACCCGCTGCCCGCGGGATCGGTGGAGGCACTGCGCGGCGTCTCGCTGTCGGTCGCCAAGGGCGAGTTCGTGGCGATCATGGGCACCTCCGGCAGCGGCAAGACGACCATGCTGCACCTGCTCGGCGGCCTGGACCGCCCGACCAGCGGCGAGGTGGTGATCGACGGGGTCAACATCAGCCGGCTCGACGACGAGCACGCCACGCTCACGCGCCGCGAGAAGACCGGATTCGTCTTCCAGTTCTTCAACCTGATCCCGCTGCTCAACGTGGCGGAGAACGTGGCGCTGCCGTTCCTCATCAGCGGCGAATCGCTCGCCGACCACAAGGATCGGGTGGACGAACTGCTGGAGCTGGTGGGTCTGGACGACAAGGCGGGCCTGCGGCCGGACCAGCTGTCAGCTGGCGAGCAGCAGCGCGTGGCGCTGGCGCGGGCGCTGGCTCCCAGCCCCGCCATCCTGCTCGCCGATGAGCCCACGGGGAACCTCGACTACACGACCGGCAGCGAGATCCTGGACCTGCTGTGGGACTCCAGCGAGCGGCTGGGCCAGACCATCGTGCTGGTCACGCATGACGCGCGCGCGGCTGCCTACGCGGATCGCGTGCTCGTGGTGCGGGATGGCGAGATCCTGGACGCCATCGAGCTCGGCCGTCGCAGCGACCACGAGGCGCGCCCGCTGATCCTGCGCCTGGCCGCGCTGGGCCTCTAGGAGCTAATGCGTCTCGGCGCGCTTGCCTGGCGCGGCCTGGCGGCGCGTCCGCTGCGCACGGCGCTCACGGTCGCCGGCGTGTCCCTTGGCGTGGCCATCATCGCCGCGTCGCTGATCGCCGGCCAGGCTGCCACCGAGGCCGTGCGGCGTGCCGCGCAGGAGCTCCTTGGCTCCGCGCAGCTGCGCGTCCGCGCATTTGATACCGATGGCTTCACGCCTCGCACGGTGACCGCCCTGCGCCAGATCCCCGGCGTCCTGAACGCCGCCGCCGTGAGCGAGGAACGCGGGCGGGGAGTCGCCGCGGAGCCCGATCGCGCATTCAGCATGCTCGTCATCGGCGTGGAGCCGGACGAGGAGGAGAAGGTCCGCACCTACGAGATCGTTGCGGGCAAGTTCCTGGACGCATCGGATCCGGCAGGCGTGCTGGTCAATGCGGGCTGGGCTCGCGACAACGGCTTCGAGCTCGGAGACGAGCTGTTGCTGAACGGTCGACGAAATGGCGTCCCGCCGAACCACATCGTGGGCATGCTCGGCGACTCCGGTTTTGGCGCCCTGGGCACGGGACAGGTGATGGTCATGAACCGAGCGTTCCTGGAGAACGCCTTCGACGTGCCGGTGCCGGTGCGCTACGTTGACCTGCAGGTGGCCGAAGGCCGCGAAGCGGACGTCCAGGCGCAGCTTGACAGGACCATGACCGAGCCCTTCGTGGTCGAAACGCTGGCCGACGCCGAGCGCCAGCTCGGCCAGGCACAGGCGGGATTCTCCGGGCTCGCCTTCCTGTTCGGCCTGGTGGCGCTGGCCGTCGGCGCATTCCTGGTCGCCAACACGCTTGCCATGACGGTCGCCGAACGCACGCGCGAGATCGGGCTGCTGCGGGCCGCCGGCACCACCTCGCGCCAGGTGCTGTGGCTGTTCCTCCGCCAGGGCGTCGTGCTGGCGGTCGCGGGCGGACTGATCGGCACGTTCCTGGGCCTGCTGCTGGCGAACTCGATGATCGCGTTCCTGGAGTCGACGCGCGCCCTGCTCATCAGCGGGGCGCCGTTCAGCCCCGCGGCCCTGCTGCTGGCGTTTGCCCTGGGCGCGGTCGTCACGCTGGCCGGCGCCGTCGTGCCGGCACTGGCTGCCGCGCGGCTTTCTCCGCTGGACGCGCTGCGTCCGTCGCGCCAGCCCGGGCGGACGCTCGGTGGCCGGCTGCCGTGGCTCGCCGGCCTGGCCATCCTGGCCGTGGCCGTGGGTGCGGTTGCCTATCCGTTGCAGCGCGGCGAATCGTCGATCGGAGGCGTGCTCCTGGCGGTGGCGCTGCTGGTCGGCGGAGCGGTGGGGACCGCGCTACTGCTGCAGCCGCTGGCCACGGTGGTCGGCAGGCCCTTTGCGTCGTTCTTCGGAGCGCAGGGATACCTCGGGCGTGCGAACCTCGGCCGCGACCCGGTGCGAACTGGCCTGACGGTCGGCGCGCTGGTCATCGGCCTGTCTTCTGTTGTTGCCCTGGGGTTCGTGTCCGGCTCTGCCCGCCTCACCGCCGAGCGCTGGGTCGACTCCATCCTGCCCGGCGGCCACGCGATTCGGTTGGGCACGAGCGACGACATCGAGAGCCGGCGTTCGGTGATGTCCGGCATACCCGGGGTCAAACGCGCCAGCCCGGTCGCCGAGTTCCCGGCTGTCGAGGTCATGGGCGACCAGCGGCGCGAGGCATCCATCGCGGGCATCAACCCCAGCGCGTTCCAGGACTCGGGTTCGCTCCTGGTGGAGGGCAGCTCGCGCGAACACGCCTTCCAGGCGCTGCGCGACGGCAGTGCCGTCCTCGTCCCGCGCGCGGTGGCGGCCAGGGATGGCCTGGCGGTGGGGGACAGGCTTGAGCTCGCGCTGGCCGGTGGCGATCCGCAATCTTTCACGGTCGCCGGCCTGGTCGCCTATTCGCTGCCCACCCGCACCTCCGATGGCGCGCTGCTCATCTCGCTAGCCGATGCGCAGGAACGGTTCGGCGTCACCGAGGCCAGCCTCTGGACGCTCGAGCCGGACGGCAGCCTGTCGGACACGGCATTCAGCAGCCAGGTGCAGAAGACTGCGAACAGCCTCTCGGCGCAGGCACTGACGGCCCGCGACCTGTCCAGCGAGCTGTCGCGGTCGCTGGACCGGATCATCGGTTTGTTCGACGTGCTGGCCCTGCTGGCGGTGGTCATCGGCGGACTGGGCATCGTGAACACGCTGGCAGTCGGCGTGCTGGAGCGCTCCAGGGAGATTGCCATCCTGCGCTCGCACGGCATGACCATCGGGCAGGTCCAGGCCATGGTCGTGTCGGAGGCCGGCATCATCGGCGCGGTCGGTGGGATCGCCGCGGTCGCCATCGGCGCATTGGTTGCCTGGGTCATCGTCACCCTCGCGGCGCCGGGCGACTTCGCGGCCGGCATGGCGGTTCCGTGGGCACTGCTGGCAGCGGTGGTGCTGTTGGGCATCGGCGTGGCCTCGCTGGCCGGCCTGTATCCCGCGCGGGCAGCCGCGGCGACCTCGATCACGGAGAGCCTGAAGCACTTCGAATAGCTCGCGAATCGCACGAGGAGGAGATGTGGTGGAATCTCGGTTCTGGCAGGCAACCCAAGGCCGAACCTTCGTCGGCCGGCTGGCGACGGGCAGCGACCTGGTGGAGGAGATCGAGGCGTTCTGCGCAGCCGAGGACATCAAGGCTGCCTGGGTCAGCCTGGTGGGCGCCGTCACCAAGGCCACGTTCGGCTACTACGAGCAGACCGAGCACCGCTACATCGAGCTGACCAGCGACACCCATCACGAGGTAAGCGGCTTCATCGGCAACATTTCGATGCGCGATGGATCGCAGTTCCTGCATGCGCACGCCACGTTCGCCGAGCACGAGGGCGGAACCCTGGGCGGCCACCTGCTGCCCGGCTGCACGGTCTTCGTCGGCGAGGTGCAGATCCGCGAGATGACCGGTGTCGACCTCACGCGAACGCCGGATGAGCTCACCGGCCTGGCGCTCTGGTAGCCACCTCATGGCCCGATACCTCCGCCGCGGCCCTGGCCGGGCCGCGGCCATCGGTCCTGGGGAGGGAAGTCCGAATGACCCCCTGCGCAGACGGGGCCGTGAGGCTGCACCATGGATCGCATGCCGCCGGCTACTACCGCCGCCGGCGGCGCACAACATTCGGCAGGAGCACTGATGCGATCGGTCCTGGCGCTGTTGGGGGGCGTATCGATCTCGGGCCTTGGCCTGGCCCTGACCCTGGGCACCACGTTCGACCTCGCCGGTGTGCTGCTGATCGCGGCGGGCGGCCTGGTGGCCGCTCTCTGGCCGCGCGTGACCGCAGGGATGTGGCGCAAAGGCCAGCCTCAGGCCGCCGACGTGGCTGCGCCGTCGCGCGGAAGCCTGACCGCACGCCTGGCGCGCGGCGGCGCCGAGCGTCGGCGCGCCGGCTAGCGTCCGACCGCGGTCCTGCGCTGGGTCGCGGAGCCTGGTGGCTTGACGATCAGCGGAATCGGGTCCCGAACGCCGCCCAGTGTCGCTGCGGCCGCGCGCGATCGAGGAGACGCATGCGCATGAGGGCCTGGTGGCCCAGCGTCGTGGTCAGCTCTTCGGTGCGCGCGGCATCGCGCCGGTCCTCGCGATGACGGAGCAGGATGGCGTACTCGAGCGTCCCCGCCACGAGGATGGACAGGCTCAGAGCCTCCGGTAGGCCTGGCATGCGAGGGACCATACCGCCGGGCCGGGTCCCACCCGCAAGCCGGACCATCGTCCGGCCCCTGGGCCTCGCTCGGCGGATGGCCATCGGTCCTTGGCTACAATTTCGGTTCGCGCGCCCGTAGCTCAGTGGACAGAGCGGGTGGCTTCGGACCATCAGGTCGCGGGTTCAAATCCTGCCGGGCGCGCCAACCTCGACTCCGTGCGCGGACTGCTCCCAGCACCGCGCAAAGGTGCTGCACAGGCCGCGCCCGATACATAGGGCAGATTTCCGCCTGAACGCCGAGCCAGGTGTCGACTTGGGGATATATCGGGCAGCCGCAAGCGTGGGTGGCACTTCCGCGCGATGCCTGGGCGTGGCTCTGCCCGCCCTATCGGGCAACACGACGCGTCACCAGCGGCTCAGGTGAACGTTTGCCCGCTGTATCGGGCAAGTCAGAGCTCCAATGGGCCCGCGGGGTCTATCGGCGATCCAAGGGTGCGATCGGCAGCAGACCAGTCGACGCAGGACTGACGCGGTCAGTCCGGCACGTGGTAGGGAACGTCGGCCACGATCGTGTTGGGACGGTTGAACAGGCGCAGCTTCAGGCGCAGCGCGGTCTGGTTGTGCAGGATGTTCTCCCACCAGTGCCGTGGGACCACCTCGGAGAGCACCACCAGCACAGGTCGGCCGGGGTCCTGTGACTGAAGCGCGTCGAGGTATCGCAACAGCGGGCCGACCAGGGCCCGGTACGGTGACTCGACCACGACCAGCTCCGTTTTGCCTGCCCAGTCCGGCCAGCGCTCGCGCAGCTCGGCAGCCTCGTCGGGACTGTTGGTGATGTGCACCGCAGTGGCCGAGTCGCTGATCGAGTTGGCGAAGGCGATGGCCTGCCGCGCGGTGCGGTCCAGGCGCGCCACCGGCACGATCACGATCGGCTGCTCGGCGACCTCCCTGCCCTCGGGAATGCGCTCGAGCGCCAGTCGCTGCTCC
>DATAOD010000164.1:0-2194 GCA_036265975.1 Candidatus Limnocylindria bacterium | reverse complement strand
CCGTGCGGCAACCAGACAGGTGCGATAGCGCGCGACTTCCAGCTTGCCGTAGAGGATCTGGGCGCTGCGGTGCTCCGGCAATGCCGCAACCCGCTCCGGCGTCAGCCGCGCGCCATACTTGAGCGGCCGCCCCTGGCGGCGGTTGCGGGGCGGCTTCGGCACATCGAACAGGGCGAGATCGCGGCGCACGCAGCCGATCACGGTGTGGCCGGCGGTCAGGGCGCGGTGGATCAGCCAGGCGCGCATGAACCAGGCGTCCAGCAGCAGGCGCACGTGGCCAAGCCGCTGGCCGAGCAGATGCAGCAGCAGGCCGGCGCTGCGCAGCTTGCCGCGATGGGCGCCGCGGCGGACCAGGCGCAGCAGCAGCGGCACCGCGCCGACGGCGAAGTCGTTGCGCTCGATCACCGCCGCCAGGCACAGCCAGCCCTGGCCGCGCAGGAATTTCGGCCGGTTCGGCTTGGCGTTGTGGTTGTGGTGCATTAACGAGCCCGGCGCCTCGGTCGACACACGCTCGACCACGCTGTCATCGATCACGGCGTACCAGACCGCCGGGCGGAACAGCATCGTCAGCACTTCGAGCAGGGCGGCCCAGACCCGCAGCCAGGACCAGCGTCCCTGCTCGAGGAACCAGTAGTACGTGCTCCAGCCACGCGAGAGGCCGCTTGCCAGGATGGCATCGGTGACATGGCCACTCTTGGTGGCGGCCGCCCCCAGCAGCAGGTCGAGAAAGGTGGCGCGCCCCCGCGCCGGCACGGCCGCGGCAAGGCACGCGAGGACGCTGGCCAGGATGGGCGGAATGGGGGGATGGGACATTGGCTGAACCCTTCGCGATGAAGGCCGTTGAGCCTCAACGCAACACAGGGGGAAGGTTCGTCATGACCGCCGATCCCGCCATCCTCAAGCGCATCCGCGGCTGTCCGTTCGCCCGCGGTGGGCGCGTGCTGGTGCGCTTCCGCGCCAACGGCTACAGCCTGTTCGCGCGCCGCTCCGGGGAACCGTTGGCGCGGCTACGCTTGACCGGCAACGGCAACGAGGTCGTGCTGCTCTACCCCTCGCACCGCGGTGGCTGGGGCGCGCTCGGCGACTTCGGCGCAAGCGCCATGTCGCTTGACACAGCGCTCCAGTGCCTCAGCGAAAATCCATATTTCCTGGACCTGCGCGAGACCTACGGTTGAGCCGCTTCAGCCGATCAATGCGAAGCAGGAATGTCGTTCGCTGGAAACTACAGTTAAGAGTCTGTACGCAAAATGGGTTCGCGTCACAGGATCTGTTCTGAGGCAAAGCAGCGTACGACCGGAGCGGGGCTCACCATGTTGGTCCAATGCCCCGCACCAGCACCCCGAGCCCGGCGGATCTGCCTTCGCCTTCTGCCCGACACCTTCCCCGCGTTCGCCGGGGTGACGGCTGGGACGCCCTGGCTGACATCGAGGTCTTCGTCTTCGCGGTCGAAGCGGAGTTGGAGGCCATGGAGCGCGAGCGGGTCGGCGTGCACCGTCGCGGCCGCAAACCGGACCTAACCTTGCGGCGACGCCTCATCGGGCTGATCTGGACTCTCACCTTTGGCGGCATGCAATGGCGCGTCGCCGGCTGGCTGTCGGGTGTTCCGTTCACCACTCTGCACAGCACCTTCGCCCGCTGGGCCCGGCTTGGGTTGTGGCGGCGCCTGGGCCAGCGTTTAGCCGGCGACTGGCGCCTGGCCTGCGACGACGAGGTCCTGCCCTCGGCGGTGGTAGCCGACAGCCGTTCCCTGCGCTCCGCCCCGACGGCTTGGACGCGGGGCATTGATGGTGGCAAGCTGATCAAGGGAGTGAAGGTGTTCGCTATCTGCGACAAGCACGGCTCGCTGTTCGACCTCGAACTGGGGCCGGCCAACACGGATGACCGCGCGGGCACCCTGCCGATACTGCCGCGGCTGGCCACGCTCGGTTTCCAAGGCGATCTGCTTGGCGACAGCGGCTTTACGGGGGCACCGTTCGCGACGGCGGCGCTGGCGCACGACATCCACGTCTCGGTCTCGCCCGGCGGAACGCGGGACGGGCGTTTCCTGCCCTGCGGGATCAGGTGGGTGGTGGAACGCCTCTTCGCTTGGTTGAGCCGCTATCGGCGGCTCAACATCGTGTTCGACCGCGCGCCCGACCTCTTTGCGGCGCACATCTGGATCGGGATGATTTCCATCATCTCACGACGCCTCTTC
>DATAOD010000163.1:0-4580 GCA_036265975.1 Candidatus Limnocylindria bacterium | reverse complement strand
TTTGTCGCAGAAGCGGCGGCGGAGTTCTTTCATGCCGAGACGGTTCTTGCCCGCGTACTTGTTGCGAAGCCAGCGCATCAGTCGGCTCCAGGTGTAGGAGTCGATGGCGTTGAACGTCGCTTTGGACACTCCGTATCGGTGGTAGCGGGCCCAGCCCGCCAGCAGTCGGTTGAGACCGGTGAGCATCTCGTCCGGGTCGATGTGGCGGGTTGACCTGTGCGTTTTCGCCTTCACCTTGCCCTTGACGGCCTGCACGGCCTTCTTGGACGGGGTGGTGTAGACGTAGTATTTCGCTGTGCCCCGTTTCCGCAACCGCCGAATACGGATGCTGAGGAAATCGAAGCCCTCGTCGATGTGGACCACGCGGGTTTTGTCCGGGGCCAGCCGCAATCCTAGTGGTGCGAGCACGGCCGCCACCTGCTCACGCAGTGCCTCGGCATGGCGCCGTTCTCCGGACACCATCACGACAAAATCGTCCGCGAAGCGGACAATCCGCCAGTTTCCGAGGCCGTTCTTCTTGCGTCGAGCCCGTTTACCTTCCGTTCCCATCTCCTGCCGCCATTGACGGTCGAAGTGATCGTCGAGCACGGACAAGGCAACATTGGCCAATAACGGGGACAAAATCCCGCCCTGCGGGGTTCCGGACAGTGTGTCTTCCCGATTCCCGGTGGCGTCCATCACCCCGGACTTCAGGAACGCCTTCACGAGCGCGCAGACGCGTTTGTCCTGGACCCTACCTCGGATGCGATCCATCAACGCCGTATGCGAAATTTCGTCGAAGGAACCCCCGCCTTACTACGGGCTTCGATGACCTCCCGGCCGGGCTGCGGGCGTGGGCGGAGGGCCTGCTGTGCCTGGAGGCGGCCGTTGAGCTGCTGATCGGGAACGGTTCGTGGCTTTCCCGCGAGGATTTCGCGGGAATCGCGATCGAATTTGCCGCGGATGCCGGCGGCATGGTGATGGCGTCGGTCGACTTTACGGCGGCGGCCGACGCGCTGGAGGCGGGTGCGCTGCCGTGCTCGGCCGGGGAGAGGCGGGTGCTGCAGATCGCCGCCAGCTTGGCGGCGGGCGTCCCGGTGGATCTGCGGGAGGCCGTGACCGGCCTGGACGCGGGCAACGCCGCGCTGGTGGCCGCGGCGGTGTTGCACACGGCCGGCTGCGGTGACCTGGGTGCCCGGCTGGCCGGCGGGCAGGGCCGGCGGTGAACACGGTGCGGATCATCCGGCCACGGCATCCCTTCGAAGGCCAGCTGTTGGCGGTGCTGGGCAGCATGCGTCGGCACGGGGCACGCGAGTTGCTGGTGGTCCTGCCGGATGGCTCCAAGCGGCTGGTCCCGGTGTCGTGGACCGACGCAGCCCCGGTCGGCGGCAGCGGCCCGGGGACGTTGGGCGCAGCGGCGGACCTGCTGGGTCTGTCCGTGCTGGTTTCCGCGCTGTGCGCCCGTTGCCAGGACGAACGGGAGCAGGCTGCACGAAAACCGCCTGCCAGGGAGGATGATCGTGCAGCCTGTCCAGCTCAGTCTGCTGCCAGAGCAGGTTCCGGCGCCACTGCCGGAGCTGATCGGCCAGCTTCCGGAGGACAACGTCGCCGCGGCGGTCGCGCTGCTGGCGGCCGTGATCGCCCGGGCGCAGACCGCCGCGTCCGTGACGGCGCAGGTGGCGGGCGATGAGTGAGCCGGGGAAGATCACCGCCTCGCATCTGTCGCGGACGGCCGTGATCTATGTCCGCCAGTCCACCCTGATCCAGGTGGAGCGCAACACCGAGTCGACCGCCCGCCAGTACGACCTGGTCTCCCGCGCCGGGCAGCTGGGCTGGCCGCCCGAGGCGGTCCGGGTTGTCGACGGCGACCTGGGCGTCTCTGGGTCGGTGACCGGGCAGCGGGACGGGTTCGAGGGCATGGTCGCCGAGGTCGCCCTCGGCCAGGTCGGGATCATCCTGGCGCTGGAGGTCTCCCGGCTGGCGCGGGACAACGCGGCCTGGTATCGGCTGCTCGACCTGGCCGGCGTGTGCGACACCCTCGTCGCCGACGCCGACGGCGTCTACCACCCGGCGCTGTTCAACGACCGGCTGGTGCTGGGCATGAAGGGCATCATGTCCGAAGCTGAGCTCCACGTGCTGCGGGCCCGCCTGGAAGGTGGCGTCAGGAACAAGGCCGCCCGCGGCGAGCTGCGCCGCGGTCTGCCCGTCGGCCTGGTCTGGGGCGAGGCCGACGGACAGATCCGCTTCCACCCCGATGAGGCGGTCACCGGCGTCATCGCCGCGGTCTTCGAGCGGTTCGCCGTGTGCGGGTCGGCGCGCGCCACCTGGCTGTGGCTGCGCGAGCAGGGACTGCGCTGGCCGCTGCAGAAGATCGCCTACACCCGGCGCGGCAACGGAATCCCGGAGATCACCTGGGTGGAGCCGACCTATCACGCCGTGCACACCACGCTGACCCACCCCGCCTACGCCGGCGCGTACGTCTACGGCCGCACCCGCAAGGAACGCTACCTTGACCGCAGCGGCGCACTGCGCCAGCGCAGCCGCCGCCTGCCCCGCGACCAGTGGGAGGTCCTCATCCCCGATCACCACCCCGGGTTCACCGACTGGGACACCTACCAGACCAACCAGTCCCACATCGGCGCCAACATCCGCCCCCAGGCCAGCCAGCCGGGCACCGGCGCGGTCCGGGAAGGCTCCGCGCTGCTGCAGGGCCTGGCCACCTGCGGCACATGCGGCCGCAAACTGGCGATCTTCTACTCCGGTCCGGCCAAGTGCGTGCCGAACTACTACTGCCAGGGATCAGCCGAGCTGGTCGACGGGCGCGGCGTGCGACACATGAGCACCGGCGGGCAGGCCATCGACGCCGCCGTCACCGCCGCGTTCCTGGCCGCGCTGGCACCGGCCGCGCTGCAGGCGTGCCTGCAGGCCGCCGCCCAGCTAGAAGACGGCCACGACGCCGCTCTGGCCCAGCACGAACGCCAGGTCGAGCAGGCCCGCTACCAGGCGACCCGGGCCGAGCGCCGCTACCGGGCCGTCGATCCGGACAATCGGCTGGTCGCCCGCGGCCTGGAAGGCGAATGGGAACACGCGCTGCGGGAACTGGCCGACGCCGAGACCGAACTGGCCCGCCGCCGGGCCGCCCGCCCGAAAGCCCTGACCGCGCAGGAGAAACAAGCGATCCTCGCCCTCGGCGACGACCTCGGCCAGGTATGGGACGCGCCCACCACCGCCGACAAGGACCGCAAGCAGCTGCTGCGCACCCTGATCGACGAGGTCAACATCACGCTGCACCGCGACGACCCCAACCCGAACGCCGCCCTGATGCTGCGCTGGAAAGGCGGCGCGATCAGCGACCTGACCGTGCCGCTGCGCCGCCGACAGCCCAAGATCCGCACCGACGAGGACACCATCGACCTCATCCGCCGCCTGGCCGTGCACTACCCCGACGCGGTCATCGCCGGCATCCTCAACCGCCAGGGCCGCCGCACCGCCCGCGGAATGTCATACACCGCCAGTAGAGTCCAATCGCTGCGCCACCACTGGAAAATCCCCTGCCACCAGCCCTCCGACGATCAAAAAGAAGGAGAACTGCTCAACGTGACCGCCGCTGCCCGCCAGCTGGACATCGCACCGTCCACCCTGCTGCGCTGGCTCAACGACGGCTTCGTCGCCGGCGAGCAGATCACCCCCGGCGCGCCCTGGCGCATCCGCCTCACCGATCAGCTGCGCGGCATGCTCACCAACACCACCCCCGACGGCTGGGTCCCCCTTGGCTACGCCAGCCAAGCGCTCGGCGTCTCCCGCCAGACCGTATTGCAGAAGGTCAAGCGCCGCGAGCTGAACGCGGTCCTGACCCGCACCGGACGCAGGAAAGGCCTGCGTATCGAGCTACCAACCCCACAAAACGCCCTGTTCAAAACCCCAACAATCAGCGAAGGAGCAGTGTGACGATGCATCCAAGAAGTCGCGGATATCCGCGTCCAGCACCCAGTTCACTCTCTTCTCCAAGACCCCGGCCGCCAGCGCGTCCAGCGCCCGGTGCGGGCTGCGCCCCGGCCGGAACCCGTAAGAAAAGCCCCGGAAGTCCGTCTCATAGATGGCGTTGAGCACCCCGGTGACGGCCCGCTGGACAACCTTGTCCTCCAGCGTGGCGATGCCGAGCGGCCGCTGCCGCCCGTCCGCCTTCGGGATGTACACCCGCCGGGACGGACTAGCCCGGTAACGCCCTGACTGCACCCGCTCGTGCAGGTCCCGCAGGTTCTCGTGCAGGTCCTGCTCGTACGCGTGCCAGGTCACACCATCGACACCGGGCGACGCCCCCTTCTTCAGGTCGTCGAACGCCCGCATCAGCCGGTGCACGCTGACATGGTGCAGCAGCGCGGTGAACCGCGCACTCTTGTCCCGTACTGCCACTTGCCGCACGCGGTCCAGCTCACTTGACACACCGTGCCCGGCGCTGCGTCCGGGGCGTGTTTCACCAGCCGCGTTCCCCTTGGCCGGCCCCCTTTCCTCCCCTGCCTCCGCAGCCGCAGCCTTGTTCAGCAGGTTCGCAGGTACTACGGGACCGTCCGACTGCCCGTGACCGTTCATCCCAGGATTAC
>DATAOD010000162.1:0-1551 GCA_036265975.1 Candidatus Limnocylindria bacterium | reverse complement strand
ACCGCCCGGCGAGGCCACCCACTGGACGGTGCGCGCCATGGCCGAGGCGAGCGGCATCTCGCCTGCCAAGGTGCACGAGATCTGGCAGGAGGCGGGCCTGGCGCCGCATCGGGTGCGCCGCTTCAAGCTGTCGACCGACCCGGCGTTCGCCGAGAAGCTGGAGGACGTGGTCGGCCTGTACGTCGATCCGCCGCGCCACGCCATCGTTCTCTCGCTCGACGAAAAATCTCGGGTCCAGGCACTCGACCGCACCCAGCCCGGGCTGCCGATGAAGCCGGGTCGCGCCGGGACCCTGACCCACAACGACCAACGGAACGGCACGACCACGCGGTTCGCCGCGCTCAACGTGCTCGACGCCACGGTGGTCGGGCGCTGCATGCAGCGTCATCGGCACCAGGAACTGCTCCGGTTCCTGAACGCGATCGAACGCAACCCGCGAGATGGTCGTGTCGCGAAGTTGGTGGAAATTGGGCGGCGCGGCTCCGAGGGCATGGTGTGGTTGATCAGGCGGCGAGGTCAAGGTCGGCGGGTGAGCGGTCGAGGGTGGGCCAGCCATCGACCCGGCGCATGGTGATCTGACCCGAGGCCAGCAGCGCCCAGAACAGCATGGCGGCGGTCTCGGCGCAGGGCAGCAGGCACTGGGTCTTGATCCGGCGCTTGAACTCCTCGTGCAGGCGCTCGATGGCATTCGTGGTCCTGAGCGAGCGCCATTGCTCGGGCGGGTAGCGCAGGAAAGTGAACAGGCGCTCGCCAGCTTCTTCCAGACTGTCGGCGACGGCGCGACAGCGCAGCTTCCACTTGGCCAGGAATGCCTTACGCTTGCTGAGCACGGCCTCGGCTGTGCTGGCGTGCATCATGTCGTTGAACTCGGCCTTGATTTGGTCGTGCAGGTGCTTGGGGGCGTGGGCGAGCAGGTTGCGCTCCTGGTGAACCGTGCAGCGCTGGATCGCGACATCATTCCAGAGGCTCGCCAGGGCCGCTTCGAGACCCTTGCCGCCATCCACAATGACCAGCTCCGGCTTGGCCATGCCGCGCGCCAGCAGCTCATCCAGAACCGCCCGCCAGGCGGCTTCGCTTTCCCCGCCCATGTTCTTGATCGCGAGCACCACTTTCTGGCCGTCGCGGCGGATGCCCATGGCGATCAGAAGCGAGATTGCCGTGGCCTTGCGATCCAAGCGCACCCTGACAACGGTGCCATCGAGAATCAGTCGGACGATGTCGTCGCCGGCGAGGTCGCGCTCTTGCCAGGCTTCCCACGCTGACCGGGTTCGCTGCCACGCGCGGCTGACGATGTCCTTGCCGATGTGGCCGGCGAACAGGGTCTGGAGTGCCCGGCGCACCCGGCGGGTGTTGACCCCGGCGAGATAGGTTTCGGCGATCAGCGCCTCGGCCCGGCGGCTGAGCCGCTTATAGGCCGGTAGAACCGCGCTCTTCCACTCCTGCTCGCCAGCCTCATCCACCAGCCGCGCGCGCGGCACCGACAGGCTCAGCGGGCCGAACGTCGTGACCAGCTGGCGCGGCCGGTGCCCGTGGCGGCGCCCGCTCGAGCTC
>DATAOD010000161.1:0-4848 GCA_036265975.1 Candidatus Limnocylindria bacterium | reverse complement strand
CACCGCCCCGACCCGCCACTTCGGAAAGCTTCCCTACCAGCCCGCCACGCTGCAGGTCGGGCAGACCCGGCTGGTGGAGCTGGCCGACGACGAGACCATGCTCGCCGGCTTCGACAAGGACACCCGCTACGCCGTCCGCCGCGCCGAGCGAGAGGGGGTCGGCGTGACGCACACCACCGATGCCGGAGACCTGGCGGCGATCGATGCGCTGCACGGCCTGGTGCTCGAGACCCAGCGGCGCGCCGGGTTCCCCAAGCCGCCGCTGCAGCGCTATCGCCTCGCCTGGCGTGGCCTGGCCAGCGCCGGTCGTGCGGCCATCTTCGAGGCGCGGCGCGAAGGCCAGCTGCTGGCGAGCGGCATGCTGGTGCTGGAGGGCGAGCGCTCGTTCTACCTCTTCGCCGGCTCCGTGCGGGAGGAGAAAGGCGAACCGAAGCGCTACGCGTCCTATGCCCTGCAGTGGGCGATGCTGCGCCGTGCCCGGGACCTCGGCGCGAAGGTGCATGACCTGTGGGGCGTCGCACCGGAGGGCGCCGGACCGGACCACGCCTGGTACGGCGTGGGCCTCTTCAAGAAGGGCTTCGGCGGGCACCCCGTGGTGTGGGCCGGAACCTGGGACGTCGTCGTGGATCGCACCCTGTATCGCATGCGGGCCATGGCCGGCCAGGCACGCGGCCTCCTGCGACGGTTGGGCCGATGAGCTCGCCGCGCAGCATGCCGCTCGGTCAGCTGACGGATGTCATCGGGCCGGAACGGGTCATTGGCATCCCGGTCGGAGTGGTCAGGAGCCTGGCGTACGACTCGCGGCTGGTCGAGCCGGGGACGCTCTTCTTCGCCGTACCCGGCGGGCACGTGGACGGCCACGATTTTGTGCCGCAGGCCGTCGAAGGCGGTGCGCTGGCCGTGGTCGTGGAGCACGAGCTGCCTGACGTGAGCGTCCCGCAGCTGGTCGTGGAACGCTCGCGCGACGCCCTCGCCGATGCCGCCGACGCGTGGTTCGGCCACCCGTCGCGCGGCCTGCACGTGATCGGGGTGACCGGCACCGACGGCAAGACCACGACCTGCTTCCTGGCCGAGGCCGTGCTGCGTGCGGCCGGACGGCGGCCGGGGCTCATCGGCACGGTGCAGCTGGGCATCGGCGACGAGCGCGTGCCGAACGAACACCGCAACACGACACCCGAGGCGCTCGAGCTGCAGGGGCTGCTGGCACAGATGGCGGCCGCCGGCAACGATAGCGTGGTGATGGAGGCCACCTCGCATGGGCTGGCGCAGGCGCGGACGCGCAACGTGGCCTTCGACATCGGCATCCTGACCAACCTGACCAGCGAGCACCTGGAGTTCCACGGCACCATCGAGAGCTATCGGGCCGCCAAGGCAATGTTGTTCGAGGAGGCGCCGATCTCCGTCCTGAATGCCGACGATCCCTCCTTCGCCTACTTCCGCGAGCGTGCGGCGGGTTCCGTCGTCACGTACGGGCTGGAGGCCGACACGGACGTGCGCGCATCTGCCGTGGACGCCACCGCCAACGGCACGAGCTTCGAGGTCACGTCCGGCGATTGGTCGGGCCGCGTGGCACTGCCGCTGCCGGGGAGCTTCAACGTCCACAACGCGCTGGCGGCCATGGCGCTGGGGCGGGTCGAAGGCATCGACCTCGACCTGGCGGCGCGGGCGCTGGGCGAGGTGCCCGGCGTGCCGGGGCGCATGGAGACCGTCGACATGGGTCAGCCGTTCGGCGTGGTGGTCGACTATGCCCACACCGCGGACTCGCTGGCAAAGGTGCTCCGCGTCCTGCGGCCGCTCACGCGGGGCAGGCTCATCGCGGTATTCGGTTCGGCCGGCGAGCGTGACCCGACCAAGCGCCCGGCCATGGGTCGGGTGGCCGCGGAGCTCGCGGACATCACGGTCGTCACCGACGAAGACCCGCGCCTGGAAGATCCGCAGGACATCAACCAGGCGATCGCGGAGGGTGCGCGGAGTGCCGGCGCACGCGAGGGGGAGTCGCTGTACGTGATCAACGACCGCCCGGCGGCGATCAGCCACGCGATCGGGCTCGCGGGAGAAGGCGACGTCATCCTGCTGGCCGGCAAGGGCCACGAGAAGTCGATCATCTACGGCACCGAGTCGCGGTGGTGGGACGAGATGGAGGTCGCGCGTCGAGCGCTCCGCGAGCGTGGACACGGCGAGACTGCGGCGCATGGCTGAGCTTCGCGCCTGGGGCGTCACGGATCGCGACGCCTGGAACGCGTTCGTCGAGTCGGCGCCATACCGATCGTTCCCGCAGCTCTGGGAGTGGGGGGAGCTGAGATCGGAATTCGGCTGGGAGGTCCGCCGCATCGCCGTCGGCGATGACCCGCTGCGCCCGCCCGAGGCCGTCGCCCAGGTCCTCATGCGCCGCGTGCCTGGGCTCGGATGGCGGCTGGGCTACGTTCCGCGCGGCCCGGTCGGCCACCTCGACGAGCCGCGCATCCGGGATGCCCTTTTCGCCGCCTTGCGGTCGCTGGCGCGGACAGATGGCGTGGCGACAATCAAGGTCGATCCGGAAGCTACCAACGACTCAGCGTTGGGTGTCGCCCTGCTGGCACCTCCCTGGCGAGGAGCGGCCAAGGTCCAGCCGCCGCGCACCCGGATCGTGGACCTCGCGCCGTCCGAGGACGAGCTGAGGGCCGCAATGAAAAAGAAGCACCGCCAATACGTGTCGAAGGCGGAGCGCGAAGGCCTGACCGTCGAGCGCCTGGATGGCGCTGCCGACCAGGCCACGGCGACTGCGGCGCTGGAGGACTTCTATCGGATCTACACCCATACCGCCGAGCGGGCAGGCTTCGTGGCCCGCGCCCGCCACTACTACCAGCGCGTCTGGGAGTTGTTCGCGCCGGCGGGGCATGCCAGCCTCTCGTTCGCCTCGCGCGATGGAGAACGGCTTGCGACCCTCTTTCACTTCACTATCGGCGACCGTGCTGCCGAGGCATTCGGCGGCATGACCGACGTGGGGGCCGATGCACGTGCCAACTACCTGCTGAAATGGGATGCGATCGCCCGCTTCAAGCGGGACGGATTCGCCGTCTATGACATGTGGGGCCTCGCCACGGGCGGCATCGCCCATTTCAAGGAGGGATTCGGCGGGCGGCAGGTGGTCTACGTCGGTGCCCGTGACCTGCCGCTACGCCCCGCGGAGGACATAGCGCTGCGGACCCTCCTGCCCGCCTACGGCATCGCACAGCGTTTGCGGCTGCGCCTGGCTGGCCGCCGACTTGCCGGTTCCGATGACTGATGTCGACCGATGATGCTTCGGACCGCGGCGCTCTCATCGGCTGATGACTGATTCTGGAGGCAACCTCATGACGACCAACGCGCCGCGCGAGACCAGGAACCTGGATGGATACGGCAACCCGCCGCTCGAGTGGGAGCGCGTGGTGGGAGCACTGGATGCGACGCGCGATCTCGAGGTGAGCGATTCCGCCAGCCACTTCTGGCTGGCTACCGTCCGGCCAGACGGACGTCCGCACGTCATGGGCGTCGGCATCGTCTGGGACGCGGGCCGCTTCTACCTGGTGACCGGGCCCGGAACACAGAAGGCGAAGAACCTGGCCCACGACCAGCGCTGCGCTGTGAGCGTGGCACCGCCGGGAATCGACATCGTTGCGGAGGGAACAGCAGCGATCATTCGCGACGACGCCGAATTGCACCGGATCGCAGAGCTGTTCAGCGGTTGGGGCCCGCAGGTTCGGGATGGCGCGTTCTGGCACGAGTACAGCGCACCAAGTGCCGGTCCGCCGCCGTGGGACGTCTACGAGATCACGCCCACCACGATCTACGCGGTTGCCTCCGAGGAGCCACACGGCGCAACGCGCTGGCGCGTCTAGCCACGACTGGCGCAGCGAGGGCCAGCACGGACCACGGGGCTGACGTACGCTCCCCCACGCGTGAGCGATTTCGGCATCCACGGGTTCCCGGACCGACCGGATGGGGTCGATCGGATGTCGCACTACCGGCACGTGCTCGATGCGCTGCCGCAGGACTTCAGCACGGTCTGGATCTCAGATCACATGCAGGCCGGCGAGCATCCAACGGTCGAGGCCTGGACCACCCTCACGTACCTGGCCGCCACCTTGCCGCGCTTCCGTCTCGGCACTCTGGTGCTGAGCCAGAGCTACCGCAACCCTGCCCTGCTTGCCAAGATGGCCGCCACCTTCCAGGAGCTCAGCGGCGGGCGGCTCATCCTCGGCATGGGCGCCGGGTGGCAGGAGGATGAGTATCGGGCGTATGGGTACGAATACCCGAGCGGTGGCGTTCGCGTCGCGCAGCTGTCCGAGGCCATCCAGGTCCTGCGCGCGCTGTGGACCGAGTCGCCGGCCACCTTCGCGGGTACGCACTACCAGGTCAGGGATGCGTTCTGTGCGCCCAGACCGGACCCGCCCATTCCAATCATGATCGGAACCAATGGGCCAAAGGCGTTGGGAGTGGTGGCCCAGCACGCCGATTGGTGGTGCTGGGATGGTCCCTGGGATGCCACCTACCGCGAGCCCTACGAGCGTTTGCGGGAGCACTGCGAGACGATCGGTCGCCCATTCGACGACATCCTCAAGGCTGCTGAGCTGACCGTCTGGCTGCCCGACGACCCATCGGTCTTCGAGGCGACGTACGCGCATCCGTTCTATCCGTCCGCGGCCTTCCACGTCCTCGGGCCGAAACCAGAGGACGTGATCCGGGAGATCCGCAAGCTGGTCGATGTGGGCGTTTCGCACTTTCCCGTCAACTTCGCAGACATGGCGACCCTGCATCGATTCTGCGATGAGGTGCTTCCCGGCCTTCGCACGTGAGCCGCTTGGCCGGTAGGCTTGAAGCGATGCCGCC